>CAISYZ010000197.1 GCA_903889895.1 uncultured Verrucomicrobia subdivision 3 bacterium
CGCGACGTAAATGTTGTAAATCGGGCGCAAATCCTTGTCGACGGCGGCTTCGGCGGACTTGTTGATGCGCGCCTGATAGATCATCGTGTCCACGCCGATGGTGGTCTTGCACGTGCCACGGTCGCCGATGATGAGTTCGCGCTGACCACGGCCGATCGGGATCATTGCGTCAATCGCCATGATGCCGGTCTGCACCGGCTGGCTCACGGGTTTGCGGCGAATGATGCCGGGCGCGATTTTTTCAACGGGATAAAAAGCGGATTCCTTTATGGCACCTTTGCCGTCGAGCGGCTGACCGAGGACATTGACCACGCGGCCAAGCATTCCCTTGCCGACGGGAATCTGGAGCAGCTTGCCGGTGGTGCGGACTTCGGTGCCTTCCTTGATCTTGGTGTAGTCGCCGAGAATGATCGCGCCGACTTCGGTTTCCTCGAGGTTCAGCGCGAGGCCGACGATGCCGTTGCCGAAGTCGAGCATCTCGTTGAGCATCGTGTCGGTGAGGCCTTCGATCTTGGCCACGCCGTCGCCGATTTCGCGCACGGTGCCGACATTCTGTTTCGCCGTCGCGGTTTTTGCGCCCGCGATCTGGGCTTCGATTTCCTGTAACAAATTACTCATAGTATCCGGTTAAAAACTTTGGGCCAATTTATCCAAACGGGTCTTCACACTGCCGTCAAAAAGGTCGCTGCCGACCTGAATCCGCAAACCGCCGAGCAGCGCGGCGTTCGTCGCGAAAGACAAACTCAAACCCGCGCCGTAAACTTTCTGCAACTGCGCCGCGACCTGCGACTGCTGGTCGGCAGCGAGCGGCGTGGCGCTTTCGACGCGCGCCGTGCGACGATCCACATCGAGCTTCACCAAACGGTGCAGGCGCGAAAGGATTTCCACATAGCCGCGCGGTTTTTTTTCCGCGAGCAGCTTGACCGCCTGACGAACACGGCTTTCGTCAAGCTGGCCGTTGACCGCACAATTGCGGAACAGTTGCCGGGCTTCGCGCTGGGCTTGTTTGGAGATTTTCATCCGCCGTGGTTACGCCAACTGCTTCTGCGTTTCCTCCGCGAGACGCTTCTGGTCGTCCGCGGTGAGAATCTTGCCGGTAACGGTCGTGGTCGTTTGCACCACGAGACGGCCGACTTCGCGCTTCAATTCCGCGAGCATCTTCGCGTGATCCTGCGCGGCGGCTTCGCGCGCCTTGGCGATGATTTGTTCGGCGGCGGCGATGGCCTTCTGTGTCTCGACTTCGCGGACGCGGTTGGCGGCTTCGCGCGCCTGCTCGATCATCTGGTTTGCCAAGTCCGTTGCTTGATTCAAAATGTGCTGCCGGGCCGCCTCGGTCTTGGCAAGTTCCGCCTTGATTTTGTCGGCGTTGTCGAGGCCGTCGGCAATCTTCGCCTTACGCGCGTCGAGGATGTTGAAAATAGGCTGGTAGGCGAATTTCCACAACACGAACAACGCGACGCCGAAGTCAATGCCTTGCACCAGCAGCTTCTGCCACTGGATACCAAGCATTTCGAGTGTCTCGTTCATGCGAGCCTCAAATTAGTGGGCTTTGCCGAGCACGAACGCCAGAATCGCCGCGCCTTCCGCGAGAGCGATGCCGAGAATCATGATGGCGACCACGCGACCAAACATGCCAGGGTTGCGGCCGATGGCCATGGTTGCACCGGCGGCGGCAATGCCAATGCCGATGGCCGCGCCACCGAAGGCGAGACCGACGTGAATGTTTCCAGATATGTCTGCGAGCATCATATGTTTTATGTTTTGGTTGTTAGTTACTGCGTCCGTTCGCCGAAAGGTCTCCCGGTCGCAAATTGTTAAAAATTATTTCAATGGCCGTGTTCTTCGTCTGAATGGGAGCACAGCGTGCCTGCAAACACAATGGTCAGCATGGCGAACACAAACGCCTGCACCACGGCGACGAAAATTTCGAAAAAGTAAAACGGCAGCGAGAGGAGCAGCCCGGCGAAGAACGGTTTCGTTGTCATCGTCATTGCGAGCAGGGTTTCGCCGGCGAAAATGTTGCCGTAAAGACGAACCGCTAGCGCCAGCGGACGGACGAAAACAATCGAGAGCGCTTCCATGCTGCCAACGAACAAAAACATCAAAACAACCAGTGGATACAGCCATTTAGTTGAATCCACCTTGACACCGAATACGTGCTTAATGACTCCAATAAAACCGTTGTAGCGCAGCGCCCACACAAATGTCATCACCAGAAAAACCAGTGCCATCGCCGTGGTCAGATTCGCATCCGAAGTCGGCGGACGCATGAACGGCAACTCCACATGCTCAACCGAACGCGGCAGTGAACTGAAAGCCTCGCCCGCCTTGACGGGCATACCGTAACCGATACTGCCAACTCCAGGAAGCAGGTCAATGAAGTTGGAAAACAATGCGAAAAGAAAAAATGTCACGGCAAACGGAAACACCCAGCGGGAAACTTTTGGCTCCAAAATCATGCCGGAAAGACTATCCCAACCTTCGACCATGCTCTCCAGTAGATTTCCCAGCCCAGTTGGAACCTTATCCGCACTCAACCGGCGTGTGCCTACTTGCACAATGCAAACAATCAAACCTACGACCACCCAGGACAATACGATTGAATTGGTGATCGGCACGGAGCCGATGTGAAACAGTGTCGGTGCTGCCATCGGCACCAGCGGGGCAGCATTTTCCTCCGTTGTCGGTTGCGCGATCGCCGAAGCGTCAATAGCAACAGTCTGCGCGTGTAGATTGACGGCGGAAACCGCTGCCAAAAACACGAAAGCTAAAATGAATTTGCAAATCTGATTCACAATTACAACAAGTCACTGACGACACGAAAACCTTGTAAGAAAACTTCGGTGCCAGAGCCGCAGAAAATGCCTCATCGTGAAAAAATTCACAAGCATATTTTCTACTTTTTTTGATTCATGAAACTTTCTGAACCATCACCAACCGGCACGCAGTTCCGCTGCTGACTCGCCGCGCGCCCGCAAGGTTCGCAAGGACAATGCCTCATGCCGTTTGGCGAGCCGTTCGCCGTGTTCATCGCGCATCAATTCGCAATGAAAGAACTTTGGCGGCGTTTTTTCCAGCGCGCGATACAACAAAATTTGCCGCGCCGTGCTGATGAGCAAATCTTCGCCTCGAACCACTTCGGTTATTTGCATCAAGGCATCGTCCACGACGCAGGAAAGTTGATAAGCCGGCACGTCATCCCCGCGCCAAACCACAAAATCTCCAAAATCCATGCCGGCAACAAACTTCTGTTCGCCAAGATGCTTATCGCGAAATGAAATCACTTCGCCATCCGGCACGCGGAAGCGCCAGCTGAATTTTCGATTCCCAATTTCAGCTTTAAGATTTTTCCGGCACGTCCCGGGATAGATGGGTTCCTCGTCATTTTCCGGGTGCGGCGCCGTGATGGCCGACTGAATGTCTCTGCGCGAGCAAGTGCAGGGATAAATAAACCCGCCCGCGCGCAAGGTTTCCAGCGCGGCGCGGTAAATATCCATCCGCTCGCTTTGATTATAGGGTGCAAACGGTCCGCTGAGGTCCGGGCCTTCGCTCCATTCCAAACCAAACCACCGCATATCTTCCCGCATCGCCTCGACGAACTCCATTTTGTAGCGGGTTGAATCCAGATCATCGTTGCGCAAGATTAATTCGCCGCCGTGTAACCGCGCGCGAGCCTGGGCCGTCCAGAAAGTTCGTGCGTGGCCAAGGTGCAAAAACCCGGTCGGCGACGGCGCGAGCCGTCCGCGATATTTCGGACGGGCATTGGGCGATGGCGCATTCACAATCAACATAAAACAACGAACCGGCGACGGAACAAAGTTTTCTTTTCGCGGCAAAATTAATTTTCGGCATGGACATTTGCCGGCACAAAATTCCATAATTACTTTATGAACCTAATTAAATCGCTCACGCAGCGCCTTTCGCTGCCTCAAACCTCCCTGTTCCTGGTTTCAGCGTTCGCCGCGACCGGCACTTTCGCCCAATCCAACGACCCGCTGCCGTCCATTGAGATTCAAGCGAACCGCGTCATGGCGCCGATGCCGCCGGCTTTTTACGGGCTGATGACGGAAGAGATTAATTATTCCTACGAAGGCGGTCTTTACGGCGAACTCATCCGCAATCGCGCGTTTAAAGCCGATGCGATCAGCGAGGGCATCAAGGCGGAGGTCTATGATCCGGCCAAAAACTATCCGGTGCAAATCGCGACGGAAAATCCTCCGAAGTTCTGGAGCGCGCTTGGCAGTGCCAAACTTTCGCTCGACACCAATAATATCCTCAACGACGCCTTGAACGTCAGTTTGCGCCTTGAGGTCTCGGGGGCTTCGGCCAATACGCCCGCCGGCATTGCCAATGACGGATATTGGGGGATTCCCGTGCGTCCGAACACGTCGTATCACGCCTCGTTCTTTGCCAAGGCGAAAAATTTCAACGGCCCGCTGACGGTTTCTCTGGTCAGTGCGGATGGCAGCAAGGTGTATGCGAGCGCGGAAGTTTCCGGGACGGGCAGCGATTGGAAAAAGTTTGAAGCCACGCTCACCACCGGGAGCGATATTACGCCTTCCAAGGAAAATCGCTTCACCATCACCACCACGAAGCCGGGCAATTTCTTCAACCCTCACGGCACCCTCTGGCTGCAACAGGTTTCGCTGTTCCCGCCCACGTTTAAAAACCGCCCGAATGGCGATCGCGCGGATATTTCCCAACTCTTGGCGGACGCACAACCCAAGTTCCTGCGCTGTCCCGGCGGCAATTACGTCGAGGGCGACTTTTTCAACCAGCGTTTTGACTGGAAGAAAATGGTGGGACCGCTCGAGCAGCGGCCCGGTCACCGCAGTTGCTGGGGTTATTGGTCCACGGACGGTTTTGGCCTGCCCGAATTTCTCGGTTGGTGCCAGGATTTGAACATGGAACCGGTGCTGGCGGTTTTTGCAGGCTATGTGCTCAAACATGATTACGTTCCCGCCGGACCGAAACTGGCGCCTTACGTCCAGGACGCGCTTGATGAGATTGAATATGTCACTGGAGATGCCTCGACCAAGTGGGGGGCGCAACGCATCAAGGACGGTTATCCGAATCCCTTCCCGCTGCACTATGTTGAAGTCGGCAATGAAGACTGGTTCGACAAGTCCGGCAGCTATGACGAACGCTTTGCGCAATTTCATGACGCCATCAAGGCGAAATATCCGCATTTGCAACTCATTTCCACGGCGCCGGTGAAAAGTCGCGTGGCCGATGTGAACGACGAACACTATTATCTCTCCGAGGAAGCCATGGAGGCGCAATCTTTCCTGTATGACACGCGCGACCGCGCGGCCAAGACGAAGATTTTTGTGGGCGAATGGGCCACGCGCGTGGGTTCGCCGACGCCGAACATGGCTGGCGCGCTCGGCGATGCCGCGTGGATGTGCAATCTCGAACGCAATGCGGACATTGTCATGATGCATTGCTACGCGCCCTTGTTCGTGAATGTCAGCGATCTCGGCGCGGGCCGTTCGATGCAGTGGAAATCCGACCTCATTGGCTACGATGCGCTGAACAGTTACGGCTCGCCGTCGTATTATGCGCAAAAGATTTTCAGTTTGCACACCGGCGACGAAGTTCTCGGCACCGCGGCGGAAAATCTGCCGACTTATACCTGGCAACAAGCCGGCAAAAAGAAGAATGGTGTCGAACAACCGCCCACAACGCGGCACGTAAAATCACTTTTCTACTCCGCAACGCGGGATTCCAAGCGTGGAAAAATCCTCGTCAAGATTGTGAACCGCTCAGATGCGGCGCAAGACGTGAAGCTTGACATCACCGGCGCAACTTCTGTGTCCGATACGGGAACGGCCACGGTGTTGAAGGCGGCGAATCGCGACGAAACGAATTCGCTCAACGATCCGCAGCATGTTGTGCCGGTCACGGAATCTGTTTCCGGCCTCGGGACGAGCTTTACCCGTTCGTTCCCGCCCTGCTCTATCACCGTGCTGGAACTCGACGCGAAGTAAAACAGTTCGGATGTTTGTTTGGGTCCGCCCTACCTGTATCTTCTCCTCGGGGAGGCGGTCGCAGCCGCCGCTCTTGGGCAAATTTGGCGAAGGTATGTATCGCATTTTATTGCTTAAGGCACCCAGACCGCCTTTGAAAGTATATGCGGAAATAAACCAGGCGGCGGCGAAAGTGTGCTAGGGTCAATTCTATGAACAATTTTAACAGCCTGTTGCCGGCCTTCGTGGTCGTGCCCATCGTGGTGAGGGCGGCACTGCTGCTGGCGGAATGCAATCCGCGCCACGCGCCCTTTCGGGCGGCTTTGCCCGCCGCGGGAGAATTCACTGCGCGCGCCAACCGGATAACGGTTTTGCTCGAAGGGATGTTAGCCAACTCAGGCTGGAGTCACGCGGGCTTGAAGAATTGAACGAAAGCGCGCGGCGGAACACGGTTCCTGACGGGAAAGCCAACGGCATTGGCGGCGCGCGGGCCGGCGGCGGTCACAGGAGCGCTTTCACCAGCAGGAAAACGCCGAACGCAAGCAAGCCGCACGGCAGCAGCACGGACAGGTAAAGGAGACTGGCGAGCTGGTTGAACCGCCATTGCGCAAACAAGGTGCCGGCGGCTTCCATGACGAGAAATAATCCAAACGCCGCGAGCAGAACCTTGACGCTGCACCACGCTGCCGGCCAGTCGAGGATCTGGGCCCATTTGGAATTCATCGCCACTTGCAGGGAGGCCATCAGGCTGCCGTGGGTCTGGTCGGGAATCAGCATAATGCCAACCAGCAAGGCCAGGCCAATGATCAAATCACGAACGATTGCCGAAGTCACTTTGGATCGGGTCATGGATACAACAAGTTAGGGTGAACTTGTGGAAAGAAGATAGGCAACGGCGGTGGACTGTCAAGCGGCGGAGGCTTAATTTATTTTGGAACCCAGGCTTGGGCCGGCATCAACGCAATCAATTCAAGCGATAGTTAGCGGCAGGCAGGTCGCATTCCGCAAATCCGGACACGCGGGCGGACGGCGGAAATATTCAGTTGGGAGAGATAATGCCCGACTCATACTTCTTGATGCAATCAGGACAGAGGCCGTGGGAAAAGACGGCATCCGAATGCTCGCCGATGTAGGATTCAACCTTCTGCCAGTAGCCGTGGTCGTTGCGGATGTTTTTGCAGGCGGCGCAGATGGGCAGCAGGCCGGTGAGCTTACGGACTTCGCCGACCTTGACGGTGAGGCTTTGGATGAGGCGCTCGCGTTCGCGGTCAATGTGCTTCTGCCGGGTGATGTCACGGGCGATGGCCGCCGCCCCGACCACCCGTCCCTCTCCATTGCGGATGGGAGAGATGATGACGGAAATGGGGATGAGGCGACCATCCTGGTGCCGGCGCTCGGTATCGGCAAAAGTGATGGCGCGCCCACCGCGCACGGCGGTGAGGATTTGCAGCAGTTCATCGCGCCGGTGTTTCGGGAACAGCAGGGTGATGGATTTGCCAATGATGTCCTCGGTGCGGTAGCCGTAGATGCGTTCAGCGGCGGGATTCCAACTGGAGATGATGCAATTCAAATCCTTCCCATAGATGGCGTCTTCACTGGAATCCACGATGGAGGCGAGGAATTGCATGGCGCCCTCCGCCCGCTGCCGATGCCGGCGACTCTCGGCGGCGGCCAGTTCATTCTCCAGCACGGTGCCGAGCCGGCCAAGGTCAGCGCGCAGCAAATAGTCGCTGGCCCCGGCTTTCATGGCTTCAACTGCGGTGGCTTCGCCGTAGATACCGGAAATCATGATGAACGGGAGGCTGGCGCTGATGTGCCGGACGAAAATCAGGGCATCCAGTCCACTGAAACCGGGAAGCAGATAATTCGCGATGACGGCATCCCAGGTTTGATGTTTCAAGGCGTCAAGCAAACCGGCCTTGTTTTCCACGCGCTGGTGGATGGGCGCGCAGCCCTGCTGCCTCAATGCATCAATAATCGACCCGGCCCCGGTTTCGGTGGGTTCAACCAACAGGATGCGAATTTGACCACGAGCCATAAAGCGTGAGTTTCCCAAACAACCTTTGCAACATCGCACGGAGCATCCATCTGTCAAAAAATATTATCGGCGGCGGCGGATTAGGTTTGACGTGCGAAAAGCGGAGGTATAACCAGAGCTGCTTGTCCACGCGCATCGGCATGATGAACGGACGGGGTTGGCTAATTAAAGCAGGCCTGCCCCGGCTCTGCCGGATTATTTTGCTGGGCAGTTGCCTGTTCGGCGGCTGGAAAGTTTTGAGCGGCGAGACCAATGCCCCCGCCGGCCCGCATCAGCGCTACGGCGTCATCATCAACGGCGACACGAGCCCGTGGCATCTTTACAATGTGCGCTGCGCGCGGTTTGTGCTCCTGCTGCATGATTATCCCGGCAGCAACATCTACACGCTGTCACAGGGCTTCACCGCACCAAACCGGTTTGAATTCTTCGGCGTCATGCGCGATTTGGCGAAGGTTGTGAAATCCAACGACACGGTCGTCATCTACACCACCGGCCACGGCGGGCGCGACCACACAGGCTGCAGCTATGCCGACCTCGGCGCGAACGGCGGCATCTCGTCCCGCGAAATGGTGGACAGTCTTCGCTGGCTGCACAACCCCAACCTGATTTACGTCGGCGACCAATGTTATTCCGGCGAGTTCCTGTCCGCGCTAGCCGGCGCGGGCTTCAAGTGCGTGGCGGCGACCGATGCGGACGAAACGCACGAGGCGAGCTGTGTGCGGTTCGCAGGCAATTTCTGGCGCGCGGCGCGGGGTTATGTTGTGGATCCGCAGATGGACCGGAACTTCGCGACGCATCTGGTCACGAACCGGATCGAGACGGTCAAGGGCGCCTTCGATTACGCGGCGGCGGCCAACAAGCGGGAAGGCCGGGCGGATTTTGAGCGGTGGCTTTTTTATGCCTCGCCGGGCCGGGAAAACTTCGGGTTCGGGGATTAAGCCGGCACAGGCAGAAGCTGGATTAAAACGGAGGAAATAATCCGTCACTCGGCAGGTGCTGCTGTCGGAACGGTTCCGCCATCGATGATGCGTTGCACCTCGGCGGCGAGGGCGCTGGGCCGAAAAGGTTTGGTCAGGTAAAGCACGGCACCGGTGTTTTGGGCAGCCTCGCGGGTGATGGTTTGGCCTCGGGTGGTCAGCATCAGCACGGGAATGCCCGCCGTCTCCGGCTTGGCTTTCAGCTGCTTCAACGCGCTGAGTCCATCCAACTCGGGCATGGTCACATCCATGACAATAAAGTCAGGTTTTTCCTGCGTGGCGAGCGCTACGGCCTGCACGCCGTCGGTGGCGGTGATGATTTCATGCCGAAGCTTTTTAAGGCTCAGTTTGATGAGCATCAGCATGTGAGGCTCATCATCCACGATAAGGATTTTTTTAGCGGTGTCAGTCACGGTTCAGGGTGCCTGGAACATCTTCGGCTCGGGCGGTGTTTCCGGCAAGCAGAAATCATCGCGCGCAATCAAAATGGGTTCAGATTTCATGCTCAAGGTCAGGCTTGGTGCGCGGTCAGCCAACCTGCGAGCGCGAGCGCGGACTTGTCCGCTAGTTCATTAACCGCCGGCAGAAGTTCGTGGACTTTTGGGAGCTGCTGCTCGCGGGCGAGGGTTTCCAACTCCAGCATTTTCGCCGGCACCAACCCCAGCCCGAGCGACGCCGAGATCCCCTGGATGGAATGCGCGAGCCGGGAAAACTCCTCCCATCGACCGGCGGCGGCATGTGTGTGCAGCCGCGCGATTTGTTCGGGAAATTTCTCCAGAAATTCGCTCACGACAGTGCAGACATCCTCAGCGTCCAGATCTTCCAGCATCAGGTCGAGCCGCGACTGATGAAACAAAAGCGGTGCCAGTGATTCGACAGCCGGCAGCGAGACCTCCGGTGCCACCGAAGGCTGCTGACTTCGCGCCAAGATGCGCTCAAGTTGCAGGGCGGTGAACGGCTTGGTGATATAATCGTCCATGCCGACGGCCAAACAGCGTTCACGTTCGCCGACCAGGGCGTTTGCGGTCAACGCGATGATGTAGGTGCGCGGCGTGCCAGGCTGCTTTTTCTCCCGCTCGCGGATGGCGCGCGTGGTATCGTAACCGTCCAGTTCCGGCATGTGACAATCCATGAGGATGACGTCATATTTTTTCTGTTCCACCTTGCGCAGCGCCTCCCGCCCGTTCACCGCGGTGTCTGCACGCTGGCCAAAACTTTCTAAGACGAGTTCGCAGAGTCGGCGGTTGGTCGGGTGATCTTCCGCCAGCAGGATACGCAGCGGCTTGAGGTCGGGGCGGGCCGAGGTGCGTCCCAGTTTGGCGGCCCGTTTTTTCGCAGTGCCCCTGCCCTCGACCGAATCGGTCACGCTGTCAAACAATTGCGAGGCCTTGACGGGCTTGAGATAGACACTATGAAAAACTTCAAGGTTGGTTTCTTCATGCGCCACAGCGGTGATGGGATTGGCCAGCAGCACGCGATGCACGCCCTGGGTGTGCGTCACCAAAGAAACCCGCGCTGAAGGGTCGGCCTTCACGAGCAATTCATCATCCATCACGATCAGTTGCGGACGTTCCGGCACCGGGCACTCATTTAGGTGGGCGAGCAGCTCCCGGTAGCTTGGCACAAACACCGGCTCGATGCCCCAGCGCCGGAGATATTCCGACAACGACTCTGTTTCCAGCGGATGTTTCATCGCCACCAGCACGCGCGCCGCCGCGACGTTGGGGTGGCTCACAGTGGCGGCATTGGTCGACACGAGACCAAACGCCAGCTCCACCCAAAAAGTCGAGCCAACATTCGGCTGGCTTTGCACGCCAAGCTGGCCTCCCATTTTGTCCACGAGCCGGCGCGTGATGGCCAGGCCAAGGCCGGTGCCTTCAAACCGCCGCGACGATGACGAATCCACCTGCACGAACGGATTGAATAATTTTTTTATCTGCTCCGGCGTCAGACCGATGCCGGAATCGCTGACTTCAAATCGCAGTTTAACGGAGGTCTCCTCCTCAGCAATTTTCGAAACGCGCAGGCTTACCGCACCGCGCTCGGTGAACTTGACGGCATTGTTGACCAGGTTCAAAAGCACCTGCCGCATCCGGGCCGGGTCGCCAACAAGCCGTTCGGGAACTTCGTGGTGGACCACGCTCGCGAGGGCCAGCGCTTTTTCCAGCGCGCGATGCGAAACCACATCCAGCACGCCGTCCACCAGCGAACGAAAAACAAATTCCTCGGACGAAATGACCAACTGCCCGGCCTCAATCTTGGAAAAATCCAGCACGTCATTGATGATTTCCAGCATCGCCGCGCCGCTCTGCGAAACAGCATCCGCCAACTCACGCTGGCGCGCGCTCAAATCCGTCTTCCGCAGCAAATCCGCCATGCCGATGACGCCGTTCATCGGCGTGCGAATTTCATGGCTCATCACCGCCAAAAAATCGCTTTTCGCGCGGTTCGCCGCCTCGGCCTCATTCGCCAGCGCGTTGGCGCGGTCGCGCTCGCGCTCGATGCTGACGCGCGACTGATCGATGTCCTCGATCATGCTCAACATGACGGCGCGGTTGTGTTCCAGTTCCTGCGCGCGCCGCGCAAGATCTTCAGACGAATGCCGCAGCTTGTCCTCGACGGCCTTTTGGGCGGAGATGTCCGCGATGATCCCGATGAGTTCAACCACTTGATTTTCTTGTCGCACCGGATGCAGCGAAACCTGGCAGATAGCTTGATAACGCGGCGTGTCGAGTTCAAACCGCTGGGGCAGCCCTTGCCATGCGCGCTCAAAAAATTCCAGCTTTGCCCCATCGAAAATCAACACCTCGATGCCGCGCTGCTCGACCTGTTCCGGTCTGACGTTGAGCCGCTTGAGCAGTTCGCCGCGCGCCAGTGAAATCTGAAAGCGTTCGCCGTTCTTGCGGCAGCGGAAAATCACGTTCGGCTGCAAATCCAGCGTCAGTTCGAAGTAATTGCTGATCTGCCGCACCTGGTTCGCGGCGTCGCGGCGGATGCGCTCGTTGGCCTCGGACAATTCCACCGACGCCACTTCAAGGGTGTGTTCGAGAAATTTCTTGTTTTCCTCCAGCTCGTCATAGGCGCGGTTGACGGAGTCCAGAAATGCCTTCATTGGCAGGTCGGCGTCGAACGCGCGGCCTTCCAGATGTTTGCGGAGCTGGCGTTGGAGCAGCGGGTTCATCTCACGACTTTTCCGAAATCACGGTGATGGTCATGGTCTGGTTGTGCAGTTCGCTGAAATCACTGCCGGCGGACGGACACGCCTCGCCGTAGGAATAAAAGCCGACCGCCGCCGCATGCTCCGGCAAGGTTTGCACCACGGCTTCCAATTCTTCCTCTACACGCTGTCCCATCACGAGCCGCCGACCGACACAACTGACGAGAATCGCCAGCGACGCACCGGCGGCGGGCTTTGCGCGCAACGCATCGGCTCCCGCATTGGCGGCACCTTCAACAAGTTGATCGTCGCTCGCCTTCATCAGCCGCGCATACCAGCCCTCGGGCATGTCGCCGGCAAAAGTCAACGACTGCTTGGCTTCATCCACAGCAAGAATCGTCCGGACGAGTCCGGATTTGTCCAAAATATCCTTGGTGAGTTCGAGTGGAAACAAAAGTCCGGTGGCCGGCAAACCGGCGGCGCGTTCGCCGAGATAACGTTTGTAAAGCGCAAGCGCCGGCTGGCCGTCCAACTCGCTCAATGTGTTGCCCGCCGACTTCGTGATGCGACGACGCGGACCGAAACCTTCCCAGCCACCGCGCGAACCGTAGCCCACGACGACATCCGGCCCATAAAATCCGACGGCGACAATCTGGTCATGCCGCACTTCGTTGCCGAGACCGACGAGGGTTTTTTGAAAACGGGAGCCGTCGCCCGCGAGGCCGCCGGTGATGGCCACGCCACGCGCGAGAACTTCGCGAAAACCGGACACCAGCGCCGTTCCGTTCACCGTAAGACCGTCCGACAGGATGAGCACATGACGCAGATCCGGCGCATTCAATTTCGCGGCGGCCAGCCGGCCGACGGTTTGGCTGTCAGCACTGTTGGCGGTGGATTGGGACACGGCGCGGATGCGGGTGGTTTTAAAATTCACCAGCGCGGCGACAATGGAATCGTCATACACGCGGCCGCCGAGAATTTCGCCGGCGGTGCTACAGCCGCAGACGACGGCTTGGGGAAATTGCGCCGCCAGCGCGTGCACGGCGGGCGCATCGCCGTCGAGTTGTGCGGTCGCGCCGAAATACAAAATCAATTCTGGCGGGGTTGTGAGTGGCGGCCAGTTCCAGCCGGTTTCCTTGGTATAACGAACGGTGGTGGTATTCATGGTTTTTTATTCAAGTTTGGTTGACGGATTGGTTTCAGTGACCGATGAAAAGTCGGGCGGGCGGCCGGCGGCGGCAAGCAGCTGGTTAATCTGCCGCTTCAATTCCAATACACGCGCCTCGCGGTTCAGCATCACGCGGTTGAAGCGCTCGAGTTCGGAAACGGTGTTGCGCAATTTTTCTTCGTCGCGCTTGCGCTCGGTCAGATCCGAAGCGACGCCAAGTGAGCCGATAAGGTGCCCCCGCTCGGCGAATAAGGTCGTGACTGACAGCAGCACCGGAAAACGCGAACCGTCCTTGCGAACGTAGGTCCACTCGCGCTGGTCGGGCTGGCCCAGTTCCGCCTTGGCGGTGAACGTTGCGAAACCAACTGGCACTTCACGGCCCAGTTCAGCGGTGAGTTCCTTTGCCCGCGCCGCAATTTCTTCCGGAACATGAAACGCCGCGGGCGTCAGCTTGCCGACCATTTCGGCGGCGGTATATCCCAACATGCGCTCGGCGGCGGGATTGAACAGCTGGATGATGCCTTGCTTGTCGCAGGCAATGATGGCGTAACCGGCGCCCTCGAGCATGGCGCGTTGCAGCGCGCTGGTTTCCAGTAATAAATTCTCAGAATTTTTCCGCGCGGTGATGTCGCTCTGGATGGCCATGAAGTTGACAATCTGCCCAGCCTCATCACGAATGGGCTGCACCTCGGAAGCGAGCCAGTATTTGCGACCCGCCTTGGTGTAATTGACAATCTCCGCCTTGAAACCTTCGCCTTTGCTCAACTGGTTGTGCATATATTGCACCGTGGCGTGGTCAGTCTCCGGTCCCTGCAACAAGGAACCGGGAGTTTTGCCGATGACCTCTTCCATTGTGTAGCCGGTGAGCCGCGTGAAGCCGGCATTCACCCAGACCACCTTGCCGGATGAATCGGTTAGCACCACGGCGTTGTCGGTGCGGGCGGCGATGAGCGCAAGTTTGTTCGTTTCCGCCTCCTGCTGGCGCAGGCGTTCGTTGGCAAGGCGCAATTCTGCGCGCTGGGCGGTGAGCTTGTCTGCGAGTTTTTTGGCGTCTTCCAACGCAATCTTGTTCGCCTGAAAAACCTGCAGCATGTCTGCGACAGGATCGTGGATGGCAAAATCTTCAAAGCGCAGGCCCAGCGCAGAAATTTCCGAGGAATCCGTGAACCACGGCGAGCCAAGAAACAGCCACAGATTCTGCTCGGGCAGCTGCATGAATTCCCCGCGCAAAAGCAGGTTGGTTTTGCGATGCTCCAGCAGAAAAAAGTGTGCACGATTATTCTCGATCCACTGGCGCGAGACTTCTCCCCGCGGCCGCATGGCATGAAATATTTTCTCGAGTGCCACTCCCGTCTGAACATCTGCGCATATCCGTTTTAGCGTATCTCCAGCCTGGATAAATTTTAAATCTCCATCCAACGCAAAGTGAAACGGGAAGGCGGCAGCAAATTGTTCCGGCGGCAGGCCGATTTTCCTGGACGCTTGCGGAGTGGCCGGGTTCATGACGCAGATGCCGGACTCCAGTTTACCGCAAAAATATCGTGATCCGCGCCTGCATCCTTGGCAGCAATGCGACACACCGTTACCGGCGTCTTGAACTTGAGTCCCAACCCTTGCATCAAGCCGACCACAAACGGCGCAAGCCCCTGCCGGTGCGAATAATAGTGCAGCTTCAGCGATTGGCTTGTGATCTCCGTGCATTCAAAGTGCGGCGGTTGCAGCTTGGGGAAAATCATCGTCACGCGCGAATGAAAGCTGGGCAGGTTGCGCATGAATTCCGGCAGCGTCCGCCCCGCCGCATGCATCAGGTTGCCGTAACCTTCGGTGGCCGTGTGCAGCACCCAGTGTTCGCCGAAGCCGATGAGAATTTGTTCTGCCGGCGTCTTAAGAATTTCACTCGCCGCACCAATGAGGTTGTAGGTAATGTCATCCGAGTAACTTTCATTGCTCATGAAGACGTCCACGGTCACGCCAGCCTTGGCCTTGATCTGCTCCCAAACGGCTTCACCATGATGCCGGATGACCATGTCCTCAACCGCCTTGTTGACCATGCCATACATATTGGATGGATGGGAGGATTACAGAATCGGCGGCGGAACGCAACGGGCGAAGCGCGAGAAACGTAACCAACAAAAATCCAGCGCGGCCGGTTATTTCAACTTGATGTTGTTCGGCAGAAACAAAAGGCCAATGCCGCCAACAATGCTCATGAGGCCGACCGGTCCAAGCTTCAACCAAAGCCCCTGCCCCGCCGGATGACCTTGGGCGATGAGCGCTCTAATCACTAGCAACAATCCGAGCGGAATCATCACAAACCCGAACGCGCGATACCATTTATTCTTGGTCATAAGGTGGAGTTGGCTCAGGCTTTGAGCACTTCAATGAAGGCTTCCTGCGGGATGTTGACGTTGCCGACAGATTTCATGCGCTTCTTGCCTTCCTTTTGCTTCTCCAAAAGTTTGCGTTTGCGCGAGACGTCGCCGCCGTAGCATTTTGCCGTCACGTCCTTGCGGAACGCACTGATGACTTCGGACGCCACAATCTTCCCGCCAATCGCCGCCTGAATCTTCACTTGGAACTGCTGACGCGGGATGACTTCCTTAAGTTTCTCGGCCAGCGTGCGTCCGCGTCCCTCGGCCTTCGTGCGGTGCACGATACAGGAAAAGGCGTCCATCGGCTCGGCGTTGACGAGCAGATCCAGCTTCACCATGTCGCTCTCCTGATAATCCGCCGGCTCGTAATCCATCGAACCAAAACCGCGCGTGATGGATTTGATGCGGTCGTGAAAATCAATCAGGATTTCGTTCAGCGGAATGAGCGAGGATAACATGACACGCTTGGCATCGAGCGTCTCGGTGTGATCCACGTTGCCGCGCTTTTCGGAAATGAGCGACATCATGTCGCCGATGTTTTCGTTCGGACAAATCACGAACGCCTTCACCATCGGCTCTTCAATCTTCGCGATGTAAGTCACGTCGGGCATGAAGGCGGGGTTGTCAATTTCCTTCATCGTGCCGTCGGACAAATGGACTTTATACACCACGCTCGGATACGTCGCGATGATGTCCATGTCGTATTCGCGGCGCAGACGTTCCTGCACGATTTCCAAATGGAGCAAACCGAGAAAGCCGCAGCGGAAACCGAAACCGAGCGCGACGGACGTTTCTGACGAATAGACAAACGCAGAATCGTTGAGCTTCAACTTGCCCATCGAGGATTTCAACTGTTCGTAGTCAGCGGTGTTGATGGGATAAATGCCGCTGAACACCATCGGGTGAATCTCTTTGAAGCCCGGCAGCACGCTCGATGGATTGCGCGCGTCCGTGATGGTGTCGCCCATCTTCACATCGGCGGCGGACTTGATGTTCGCGGTCATGTAACCGGTCTCGCCGGTTTCCAATTTTTCGCGGATGTAAGGCTTGGGATTAAAGCTGCCCACTTCCTTCACTTCCACATTCCGACCGGAGTGCAACAGCTTCACCATCATGCCGGGTTTCAATTCGCCGTTGAACACGCGGACATGCGTGACCACGCCCTTGTAAGTGTCGAAATAAGAATCGAACGCCAGCGCCTGCAAACTCGGTTCGCCCGTTGGCTTCGGCGGCGGCACACGCGCGATGATGGCTTCCAAAATATCCTCGATGCCAATGCCCTGCTTCGCGCTGCACGGAATCGCCCACTCGGCAGGAATCGCCAAAACATCTTCCAGTTGCTGCTTCGCCTGCGGCACATTGGCGTGGCCGAGGTCAATCTTGTTGATGACGGGGATGATCGTGAGATTGAGTTTCGCCGCGAGGTGATAATTCGCCACCGTCTGCGCCTCGACACCTTGTGCGGCGTCAATCACCAGCAACGCACCTTCGCACGCGCTTAAGCTGCGCGAGACTTCGTAGGCAAAATCCACATGGCCGGGCGTGTCAATGAGGTTCAACTCGTAGGTTTCGCCGTTGCGCGCCTTGTAAAGCATCGTCACCGGATGCGCCTTGATGGTGATGCCGCGCTCTTTTTCCAAATCCATCGCGTCGAGCATTTGCTCGGACATATCGCGCGTGGCGATGGTGCCCGTCATGTGCAACAGGCGATCGGACAACGTCGTCTTGCCGTGGTCAATGTGGGCAATGATGCTGAAATTTCTAATGTGTGCGGCGTCCATTTTTTCTCTCGTTTAGAGCGCGACAGCATAACAGCAAACCGCTTTAAGAAAAGGAAAATTGAGGGTTCAGACCTTCTATTTCGCTGAAGTTTAAAGCCGGAAAATATTATCAGCCGCCCTGTTTTACCAATTGCCGGCGCAGTCGTTTTAATTCCAGCAACCGCTTCGGGTCGGACTTGGGATATTCCATTTTCAAGTCTTTCAGCGCCTCGCAGACCACCTGCGAAATGATGAGTCGCGCGTTCAACTTGTCGTCAGCGGGCACTACAAACCACGGCGATTCCTCCGTGCTGGTGGCCGTCAGACATTCCTCGTAGGCGCGGCGGTATTCCTTCCAAAAACCGCGCTCCACAAGGTCAAACTGGCTGAACTTCCAGTTGCGCGCCGGGTCGTCGAGGCGCTTGAGGAAGCGGCGGCGCTGCTCTTCCTTGGACAGGTGCAGGAAAAATTTGATGACGCGCGTGCCATTGCGGTGCAGGTGTTTTTCCAGATTGGTGATGGAACGGTAGCGCTTTTCCCAAAAATTTTTATCCTCCACCAATTCTGCCGGCAGCCCCTGCCCTTTCAAGATTTCCGGATGCACTTTCACCACCAGCACTTCCTCGTAATACGAGCGATTGAAGATGCCGATGCGCCCGCGCTCGGGCAAATCACGCGTGGTGCGCCAGAGAAAATCATGCGCGAGTTCCCCCGCGCTCGGATGCTTGAAGCTGAAGACCTGGCAGCCCTGCGGATTCACGCCGGACATGACGTGCTTGATGGCACCGTCCTTGCCCGCCGCGTCCATCGCCTGAAAAATCAGCAGCAGCGAATAGCGGTTGTCCGCGTAAAGCAGCTCCTGGCGCTCGCTCATTTCCTGGATGTGCGCGGCGAGCAGCTTTTGGTAGTCGTCGGCCGACTGATAGAACGGCTTTACCTTGGTCGGCAAATTTTTAAGGTTAATTTTACCGCCATCGCGGACGCGAAATTCTTTGGTGGAGATTTTCATGCGCCGACTTTAGGCCGGAATTCAGGCAGATGAAAAGCAGAATCGGCGCCCTGATTATAGTTTAGGCGAAATTTGCCTCCAGAGGCTATGACATCCGAATTGTCCGCAACAACATTGCGGTTGGATGATGAAACTTAAAAAGTCCGGCTATGGCAGCCGGAGTTTCAAGATGAGATCTTTACTCTCCAACGCGTCGCCGTTCGCCACGCAGATTTCATCCACTACGCCGTCCGCCGGCGCGTAAATCGTCGTCTGCATCTTCATCGCTTCGAGCGTCAGCAGCTTGTCGCCCTTCGCGACCTTCGCGCCCACGCTCACTGCGAGCGCGGTGACAAGGCCGGGAATCGGTGCGCCGACTTCGTTCGTTTTGGCCGGGTCGGCCTTGATGCGCGCTTTGATGGTCGGCTTGGCGGAACGATCCACGATGGCCAACTGCCGCGCCATACCATTCAATTCAAAATTCAACGCGCGCTTGCCCTCGGCATCCACCGCGCCAATGTTGACGAGCCGGATGAACAAGGTTTTGCCCGCCTCGATCTCCACGGAAATTTCCTGACCCGGCTTCATGCCGTAAAAAAACGCCGGCGTCGGCAACGCGGACAAGTCGCCGAAATTATTTTCGTTCTTCACGAACGCCGCAAAAACTTCGGGATACATGATGTGGCTGAACACATCGTCGTCCGTCGCCGGACGCTTGAGCTTGGCGGAAAGTTCTTCGGCGATTTTCTTGAAGTTGAGCGGCTTCAAGGATTCGCCCGGCCGGCCTTTCAGCGGCTTGCGGTCGCCCAGAATGACGTGCTGCAATTTTTTTGGCCAGCCGCCCATGGGTTGGCCCAGGCCGCCGCCAATCATGTCAATGACCGACTCCGGAAACGGCGTCGCGCCGGGTTCGAGGTTCAACACATCCGCCGGCTTGATGCCGCGCGTGACGAGAAACATCGTCATGTCGCCGACGACTTTGCTGCTCGGCGTGACCTTCACGATGTCGCCGAAAAGCTGGTTCACTTCCGCGTAAGTGCGGGCAATTTCCGGCCAGCGATGCGCCAAGCCCATCGAAGCCGCCTGCTCCTTGAGATTCGTAAATTGTCCGCCCGGCATTTCGTGCAAATAAACTTCCGCGCTGCCGGATTTCGGCGACGTATCAAACGGCGCGTAATAACCGCGCACCTGTTCCCAATAATCGGCGAACTCGTTCAACGCGTCCAAATCCAGTCCGGTGTCGCGCTTGGTGAATTGCAGCGCGGCCACGATGGAATTCAAATTTGGCTGGCTCGTCGAACCGCTCATTGAAGCGATGGCAAGGTCGGCGATGTCCACGCCTGCTTCGGCGGCGGACAAAACGCTGGCCGCAGCAATGCCGCTGGTGTCGTGCGTGTGGAAGTGAATTGGAATGCCAATTTCTTCCTTGAGCGCCTTGACCAAAACGCTTGCGGCGGCCGGCTTGCAGAGGCCGGCCATGTCCTTGATGGCGAGAATGTGCGCGCCCATCTTTTCCAATTCCTTCGCCAGCTTGACGTAATATTTCAACGAGTATTTGTCACGCGCCGGATCAAGGATGTTGCCGGTGTAACAAATCGCCGCCTCGCAAATCGCGTGCGTTGCCTGCACCGCATCCATCGCGACGGTGAGGTTCGGCAGATAATTCAGTGAATCAAAAATGCGGAAGATGTCCATGCCGCTCGCCGCCGCGTGCTTCACGAAACCGGCGACGGCGTTGTCGGGATAATTGGAGTAGCCCACCGCGTTTGAGCCGCGAAAGAGCATCTGGAAACAAATGTTGGGAATGCGGGCGCGCAAATCGCGCAGACGTTGCCACGGGTCTTCATGCAAAAACCGCATCGAAGTATCAAACGTCGCGCCGCCCCACATTTCCATCGAAAACAAATTCGGCGTGCGCTGCGCCACGGCTTCCGCCACCGCGAGCATGTCATAACCGCGCAACCGCGTGGCAAAGAGCGACTGGTGCGCGTCGCGGAACGTCGTGTCGGTGATGAGCAACGGCTTTTGCTTGAGCGTCCACTCGGCGAACTTCTTCGCGCCGAGCGAGAGCAGCAACTGCCGCGTGCCATTCGGCGCTTGCAGCTTCCGCTCGTGAGCCGGAATGCGCGCGGCCACAAAATTTTCCTTCGGCACATAGCCTTTCGCCTGCGGATTGCCGTTCACCGTCACGTCACCAATAAAATTCAGCAGCTTCGTCGCGCGGTCGCGGCGCGGTTTCAAATTGAAAAGTTCCGGCGTCGTGTCAATCAACGTCGTCGAGGCTTGGCCAGATTTGAAAATGTCGTTGTGAATGACGTTTTCCAGGAACGGAATATTCGTCTTCACACCGCGAATGCGGAACTCACGCAGTGCACGATCCATGCGCTGGAGCGCCGCGTCGAAGGTCTGCGCGCTCACCGTTAGCTTAACGAGCAGCGAATCATAAAACGGCGTGACCACCGCGCCGCCGTAGCCCATGCCACCGTCGAGGCGCACGCCGAAACCGCCAGCGGAGCGATACGTCAAAATTCTTCCGTAGTCGGGTTGAAATTTATTTTCCGGGTCTTCGGTCGTGATGCGGCATTGCACCGCGTAGCCGTTGCGCGGAATATCTTCCTGCGCCGGGATGCCGACTTCTTTTCCGTGCATCGGCTTGCCGTCGGCAATGAGAATTTGCGAGCGCACAAGGTCGAGGCCGGTGATGACTTCTGTGACGGTGTGCTCGACCTGAATACGCGGGTTCATCTCGATGAAGAACCATTCCTTTGTGTCCTGGTCGTAGAGAAATTCTACCGTGCCGGCATTGTCATATTTGATTTCGCGGCAGAGCTTCACCGCCGCATCGCACAGCTCGGCACGCACGTTCTTTTCCAGCTCCACGCTCGGCGCAATCTCGATAACCTTCTGATGCCGGCGTTGCACCGAGCAATCGCGTTCGTGCAAGTGAACCACTTTGCCGTGCTTGTCGCCGAGAATCTGCACCTCGATGTGTTTCGCACGCGGAATATATCTTTCGAGAAATACTGCCGGATTGCCGAACGCTCGACCCGCTTCGCCTTGCGCTTCGTCCAGCAAATCCGCGAGGTCGCCCGGCTTGTGGACGACGCGCATTCCGCGCCCGCCGCCGCCGAACGCCGCTTTGATGATGAGCGGAAAACCAATTTCCTTGGCGATCTTTAACGCCTCGGCGCGGTCTTCAATCGGGTCTTCCGTGCCCGGCAGCACCGGCACGTTGACTTTTTGTGCGAGCGCGCGGGCGGCCGTTTTGTCGCCCATGTTGCGGAGCAAATCCACGCGCGGGCCGACGAAAATAATTCCCGCCTCCTCGCACGCCTGTGCAAACGCCGCGTTCTCCGACAAAAATCCGTAGCCCGGATGAATGAAATCCACGCCCTTTTCCTTGGCGAGCGCGATGATGCTGGGAATATCCAGATACGCGCCAACCGGGCCTTTGCCTTCGCCGACGACGTAAGCTTCGTCCGCCTTGAAGCGATGGATGGCGAGCCGGTCTTCCTGTGCGTAAATGGCAACGGTGCGCAGGCCGAGTTCCGTTGCGGCGCGGAAGACGCGGATGGCAATTTCGCTGCGGTTGGCAACGAGCAATTTTCTTTGGCGGATCGGGTCGACGGATAAATTCATAAGCTGCGCCGCATAAGACACCAAAGCTGCGTCGTTAAATCAATCAGAGAAATCAATTTCGGGTATTATTTTATATCCGGCAGCTTTTCTTTGCTCTGACGCGCTTTTTTGTTGCGTTGGCTGCCCCAAAAGAACTTTCATGTTTCGCCTTGAACAAACCCAAACTTCCCGCGCCGGCAACCAGACTTGCAGTCGGATGGTTTTCTGGCCTGATGCCGCTGGCGTGCCTGGCGTTTTTGATGTCGCTGGCCTACGCCGTCGTCACGGCGCGCAGCCTTTATGACGACGGCACTTATTATTTTCTGCGCGTGCTTCAGGCGGACGGATTCACCGAAATGCTGTTCAGCCGGGGCCACGCCGCGTATTTGTTTCAACTGCCCGTGGTCATCGCGCTCAAGCTGGGGATCCACGATTTGCCGCACCTCCAATTTGCTTTTGGGATAGGCTGCTTCTGCGCGTGGCCACTGGTGATGGCCATGTGCTTGTGGCTCTCGCCGAAAAATTTCTGGCTCGTCGCGCTGGCCTGCGGGGCGGGCTATCTCAACGCCGCGTTTGTCGCTGTCGGTGAGCATGTGGTCACGCACGCATTTTTCTGGCCGGTTTGTTTTGCCATTGTTTTTGTGCGCCCGCTAACACCGGCGGCGGCAGCCATGCTGCTAGGTTCCGCCGCCATGTTGTTTCGCAGCTATGAATCCATGCTATTCCTTGGCCCCGTGCTGGGATTGCTTGCGCTTCGGCGCGCCTCCGGCGAGGGAAAATCTTGGGCGCGCATAGTGTTTCTGCTGGCCATGATTCTGCTTTTCGCCTCCGTGCCAATTTCTTTGGACGGGATGCTGCATCCCTGCACCAGCAGCAATGTCGGCAGTTTCAGCACCGGTTTGCTCGGCGTGCTGGCCGCGCCAGGGTGGACCATTGGCTGGACCCTGTTCTGGGTGGCGCTGATGCTCGCATGCTTTTTCCGGCAAGCCCGGCAATGGCTCGCGCATCCGGCGAGTATTGTCTTGCTCGCGACCGGTATTTTATTTTGGGGCGCATGGCCGCTGTTCGCGCCGGCACAACTTGATCCCTACAAGCAATACGAGGCGCGTTTTCTGGATTTGCTCGTGCCGCTCGCCCTGCTGGGCGTGGCGCTTATCGTTGCAAACCGACCGCAATGGTTGCAAGCACCGCGCCGACAACTGGTCAACTTAAGCGCCAGCTTGCTGCTGGCACAATCACTCTGGCACCTCGCCGCCACCGAGCAATGGCGCGGCTATCTCAACGCGTTGCGGAGTCTCCAATCGTCCCGCCCCGGCCTCATCAATTTGATGGATTCACCTTACGGCAAATATCCCGCCGTCGGCCATCAGGCCACGCGCTTTCTGTGGACCGGCGACGCCCGAAACCTCAGCATCGAAATCAGTCCGCCGCACGTTCAGTCGCTCATTCTGCCCGGCGGCATCATTTACGACCAGACTCTGGATGAAAACATCGTCCGCGGTTTCCGGCCGGCGGAACTGCCCGACCTCCGGCGCTACGGTGTAGATTTTGACGAATATGTCCGGGCTGTCGCCCAGGAACCCTTGCTGGCAGGAAAAAAACTGCCGTAGAAATGGTTTTGAATAAAAATGGCAGAACCCTTTTCCAACGCGCCCGGCCAGACGCCTGATTTTAACATTAAGTCGCTTGACAGACGACAACATCTAATCAAATGTAGATTAGTTGGCCGAATTCAAAGTTAAGGAATTTGTTATGATCGAGTGGGGCGATGAATTTGCGACGGGCTCAGAAATCATTGATGGTCAGCACAAAATGCTGATTCTCTATGTCAATCAATTGGAAACCATCTTGAAGGCGACTCGACCGACGACGAAGGAAGTCCAGTTTGCCACCAGTTTGGTGGATTTTCTTCAACAATACGCCAAAAACCATTTTGGCTTTGAGGAACAGTGCATGGAATGTTACCGCTGCACGGCCCATAACCAGAACAAACTCCAACACGCGCAGTTTCTGGATTTTTTCGATCGCTTCCACGAACGCTTCAAGACCGAGGGATTCAGCGTGGAGGCCTTTCGCGACCTGCATCAAATGACCAGCGCCTGGGTTGTCAGTCACATCCTGCGCATTGACACCCAGTTGAAGCCGTTGATAAAACATTAACACCGAGGGTGGCCACGCTCCACAGCAGCTGAATAACAGCACGTTCTGAGCAACATTTGGGTTTGCCTGATTCCATCCGCAAATCCACTGCCGTCATTTTTAGCCAACTTATTTTTTATCGAAGGCGTCCCGGACGATTTGCGTCAGCTTGCGAACCGTGAAGGGCTTGGCCAGAAAATTGACTCCTTCGTCCAACTGGAAGTCGCCGCCGACCAGATCCGCGCTGTAACCGCTCATGTAGATGATTTTCAAGTCCGGATTGGCCGGCAGGATTGTTTGCGCCAGCTCTTTGCCCGTCATGCCGCCGGGCATCAACAGGTCGGTAAGCAGCAACTTAATTTCACCCTGATGACTTTTCCAAAGTGCCAGCGCCTCGGGGCCGCTGGCCGCCTCCAATACCCGATAACCGTGCCGCGTCAGAGTTCCGCTGGCGCTGGCACGCAGAGTGGTATCATCTTCTGCTAGCAGGATGGTTTCATGACCACGCAAGATTGCGGACAGCGATGACCATTCCGCAATATTTTCGGCCTGCATCGTCCGGCGCGGCAGATAAATCCGGAAGGTCGTCCCCTTGCCGACTTGGCTGGTGACATTGATCCAGCCCTGATGTTGCTGAACAATCCCAAATACCGTGGCCAGCCCCAGACCCGTGCCTTTGCCATGTTCCTTGGTCGTGAAAAAGGGTTCGTATATCCGTGTCAGGACTTCCGGCGTCATGCCGCAACCGGTATCTCGCACGGTAAGACAGGCAAAGGAGCCGGGCCGGGCCGAGGGCAATTGTGCCACCTGGGTTTCATCCAAATCCACGGCCGAGGTTTCAATGTATAAATGGCCGCCGGCGGACATGGCATCGCGGGCGTTCACCGTGAGGTTCATCAGCACCTGGTCAATCATGCCGGAATCGACATGCACGGTCAGGGCATGGGCGCGCTGCGTGAACTGCATCTGGATGTGCTCGCCGAGGACGCGCTGCAACATTTTGGTGATGCTGGTCACCACCTCGTTCAAATCGTAATCATGCAGTTGCATCGCCTGTTTGCGGCTGAAGAGCAACAACTGTTTGCTCAGGGCGGCAGCGCGGTTGGTGGCTTCTTCGATGTCCTTAGCATATTCCAATTGCCCTTTGTTTAGGGTTGGATCGGCTTTGAGCATGCCCGCCTGCAATTGGATGACCGCCAGAATATTGTTGAAATCATGCGCCACGCCGCCGGCCAATTGTCCGATGGCTTCCATCTTCTGGGCCTGACGGAACTGGGATTCCAACTCCACCTCGCGCGTCAGGTCGCGTTTGACGGCCACGTAATTGACAATTTTTCCCGCACTGTCGCGCACGGGCGAGATGCTGGCATCCTCCTCATAGAGCGTGCCATCCTTTTGCCGGTTGATAAAATGTCCCCGCCAAACTTTTCCCTGGGTGATAGTCGTCCACATTTGGCGGTAGAACTCGCCATCTTGCTTGCCGCTTTTGAGGATGCGGGGGGTTTGGCCCAGAACCTCCGCGCGACTATATCCAGAGGTCTTCTCGAACGCCGGATTGGCATATAGGATTGTGCCGGCCGTGTCGGTGATGACGATGGTTTCGGCGGACTGTTCCACCGCTGTCGCCAGCCGGGCATGCGCAGCTTCCGTTTGTTTTAGTTCGTGGATGTCAGTGCAGGTGCCGAACCAGCGGATAACGGTTCCGCCCTTGTCACGCAATGGCTCGCCGCGAACCAGCCACCAGCGATAAGTCCCGTCCGCCCGGCGCAGCCGGGCTTCGAGCGAATAGTTGCCTCGATTATGAACCGCATATTGCCACGCATCCCATGCCCGTCGTTGGTCATCCGGATGAAACGGCTTGTTCCAGCCGTGGCCATAGCTTTCGGCCAAAGTTAGCCCGGTGTAATCCACCCAGTGCTGGTTGAAATAAATATTCAGGCCGTCCGGTCCCGTCATCCAGACGATTTGCGGCATCGCTTCGGCCAAAGTGCGGAACTCCTCTTCCTTGGCGTGCAATGCCGCTTCCGTTTGTTTGCGCACGGTGATGTCCTGCACGGTGCCATGCAAGCTGACAACCTTTCCCAATTGATCATACCGCGCTTCGCCGCGGGCGGTGATCCACCGGTGCTTCCCGTCCGGGCGGACCACTTCGGCATCGCATTCATAAGCGGTGCCATCTTTTAAAGCCTTTTCCACCGCCGCACTCAGCCGGCTCCAGCTCTCCGGCGTAAAGTAGCGGGCAACCTCTTGGACATCCGCTGGGCCCAGTTCCGGTTCCCGGCCATAGATGCGATAAATCTCCAGTGACCAGCTATGGCGATTGGCCAAAACATCCCATTCCCAATTGCCCAAGTTGGCCAGCCGCTGACCTTCAATTAATATGGTTTCGTTGCGCCGCAGCGCCTCCTCAAATTGCTTGCGCGCGGTGATGTCGATCAACATTCCCTGGGTGCCGATGATTCGGCCACCCGCATCAAGCACCGGCGATTTGATGACTTGCACGAATTGCTTCCGGCCATTTGCCAGCAAGTATTCCTCCTCCATTTGTATGGTTTTCCCGGTTCGGAGAATCTGGCGATGATGGTCTTCGCCATCGGCAGCATATTTGCCGGCCGGCGAATCGACATTCGGTTGGACGTTTCTGCCCTGCTCCACCGCCACCGGCGTCCGGCCCAGAAAATCCTCCGGCGGCATGCCTTTGATCTGGCAGAACGCCGGGTTGACCAACACATAACGCCCCGCCTCGTCTTTTTGAAAAACCCCGACCGGCAACTGCGTCACCAGCGAGGTGTAGAGTGCTTGCGCGGATTGCAGCGCCTGCGCAGCTGCCTTGCGCGCGGTGATATCGTGGAAATTCCAGAGACGGCCATAAAATTTTCCGTCCCGGCCCGTGACCAGGCTGGTTTGCCGTTCCAACACCGTGCCGTCCTTCAGCTCAATCTCGTCCCGGGCCTGCGGATCATTGCCGGCAGCCAGTTTCCGGGATTTTTCATCAAATTCCGCCGGATCCTTGGCCTGACTGCGGGCATATTCATACTGAGGTTTGTCATCCGGGTTTCCGGAGATTTCCGGCGGAATCTTCCACAGGTCCGTCATGCGCTGGTTCTGGAGAACTTTTCTGGATTCATTGTCCATACCCAGAATTCCGTCCGGCGAAGAATGCACAAGCGCTTCAAACAACGCCGTCTTCCTGCGCACTTCTTCCTCCACCAGCTTGCGCGAGGTGATGTCCTCAATCGTCGCCATGGTGCGCACCGGCTGGCCGGTAGCATCCCGGATGACCGTCATGTTCACGTTCACCCAGACTTCCGTGCCATCCTTGCGCCGATACCTTTTTTCCATGCTATAATCCGGACGTTCGCCCTGAACCACTTTTTTGAATAATTCATTGTCCGCTTGCCAATCGGCCGGATGGGTGATGTCCTCGATGCGCAACTGCAACATCTCCGCCTCGGTGTAGCCGGTGATGGCGCACATTTTCCCGTTCACGCTGAGCCAGCGCCCGCTCTGGGGGTCGGCTTGGGCGATGCCGATGGAAGCCAGCTCAAACATCGCGCGAAAACGCTCCTCGCTCGCCCGCAGCGCCGTCTCCACCCGCTTGCGCTCGGTGATGACATCGAACACCGCCACAAAATGTCCCGGCTCCGGGCAGAACACCGAAACGGTGAACCACATTTTCAGCGCGTGAACAAAGCGCTCAAATTTTTCCGGCTGGCCGGTCCGCGCCACCCGGCCATAAACCTCCATGATTTCCGGGTCGCTCGTGCGCAGTCCGGGAATGACTTTGCTGACCGGTTTGCCTACCACGTCCTTCAACCCCGTCAGCGCGGTGAACTGCCCGTTCACCGTAACATAGACAAAATCCACGGGCTGCCCGGCCTCATAAATCATCCGGCAATACGCCACCCCCTCGTTCATGGATTCAAACAAATTCCGATAGCGGGCCTCGATCATCTGGCGCTCCTCGGTCTCGTCCGCCAACTCCCGCAATTTTCGCCGCAATAACAGAAACAAGAGGCCGGCCGAGATGGCCACAAACATCAGGCCCTTGGCAGCGGATAATTCCACCAGAGTATCGTGATTTTTGACTAGGAAGCCCAATAGCGGGTCGGAAAACAAAATCCACATGCCGGCCGCGAAGAAATAAATCAATGCAACTTTAAGTGCCAGCCGGCCGGTTTTTAATTTCATATCGAGCCTGAATCCAATAATACCAATTCACTACTGTCCGGTTAAGGTTTTGCTGACAACGATTTCATTTCGGTAAAATCTGGCTATTCTCGCTGTCCGGTCATTTTTCGATTTCAATTCTGCGACGCTTCCTTGAGGGTGGTTCCCCGCATTCCTGCGGTATTC
>CAISYZ010000198.1 GCA_903889895.1 uncultured Verrucomicrobia subdivision 3 bacterium
CGGGACGGGTCCCAGTTGCCTGGGCCTAATGTCACAATCGGCCAAGTCGTTAAGCCGTTTATCCATTGATCCACGGCGGATTTTCGATGTTCATCTTTACCGCGCCAACATCCCTGCTTTCAGGGGCAAGCCAGCGCATGAATCACCATGCCCGCACCAATGGAGACAGTTTTATCTCAAAGCATAATGATGCCGGGAAGTCCGGCCGGTGCGGATTCAGGACGTATTATTACGCCTGAACCATGTTGCACCAGCGGCTTAGGCCCCGTCACGTTCTGCACCTGTCCGTTTTTTCGATTGAGCTTGCCGCAACGTCTGTCAGCCATTTCATCCAGTGTCCTCACGACTCGAAACACTGACTTGGACAGCGTCGTCTCTTCCGCCAACGAGTATTTGTTCAACTCGTATTCGTTTGCCCCGGTCAACGCCTTGCAAACGTAATCGGCTCCGGCAAGGGAGCGATCATAGATGCGAAAGTCCGCGCCTGCATTGCCTGATGTGATCTTCCAAAGTCGCATCATCTGCGAGCGCAGAGTCATAATGTTGCACGTAGCGACACCCCCGAGCAGACTATGGAAATGGTGTCTTCCCCCGATTTCGCCGTTCTCACCACGCAACGCCATGAGAATGCGGCCATAGGGAACTTTGCTGACCTTGCTTACCTGATACAACCAACGGTAATACATATCATACTGGACGGACAGACGAGGCAGGGGATTCTTGAATGTATGAGTGGTGAAAAATTGCCAGTCAATCCGCGCCAGTGTATAAGCAAAATCGGCAAACCGCTCGCGCTTCTGGAGTTTTTCCTTCCAGAAGTGATCTGCGCGAGGGTTGTTTGCCATACCGGTTATTTCGCTGCCGGTTGAGTTTCGACGATTTCGCCAATCAGCGACGCCTTGCCCGCCTTGGAATGCGCAATGCGCCGGCAGTTGACCTCGATGACCTTGTCCATCGCCTTGTCCCAATACTTCGGGATTTCCTCATCCTTGAGGCGATACGAGATGCTCTCGGTCATGCGGGCTTCCGCCGGTTGCGACATGTCCACACAGACGAGACAGTGACTCGTCGCCGCCGGCTTGTCTTTCGTGGCAGGCCAGTGTTGGAAGTCCTGCGTTTGCACCAATAGTTTTAATCTCATTTCAGTGTTTTGTTGTTATTGTTGTTTGTTTGCGTCATTTCTGCCCAACGCCCCGACGCCGACGCGGACGATGGGGAAATGGTTTGTGGCGGGTAAAATCCGAATGAAGGGGACACGCCAGCACCGCGCACGTTCGCCGCGTTTATGCGGGCAAGCGTCAGCTTGGCAACTGCTATTGATTGAATGTTCACCGTTCACGTCGGAGAGGTTAGCCCCGACGCGAGGTGGTTAAAACCCACCATGTAGAAGGAAAAAATGTAGGATTATTTTTACCCAGCAGGACGACCACGGCCTCGAACCTTTAACCCAATTTTTTTAACGACGTGAATTTCAAAAGTTTTGTAGCTGCCGATTTCCTTTGACCCAACCGCCTTGCAGAGATGGTTGTAAATTTCGCGAACGCTTTTGCATTTCACCCAGACACGCCAGTAGTTCGCGAGTGCCCAAAACGTTCGCGTGTGCCGTTCAAAAACATTTGCGGTAATCAATTCATCCGGCGACAGCTTCAAACCCCGCGCCAATCCCCGCTGATACTTTTCCGAGTCAGCATGCGATGAACCAAAAGCCGCCTTCATCACATCGGGTATGCTTTCTTGAACCGCCGCCACTCTGGCTCGCAAGTCGCGTGCCAGGACTTTTTCTTTGACGGTTCGTTCTGGCGACTGTGGCAGTGATGCCTCGAACTTTTGAAAACGATCATTTTCCGCCTGCACTATCGGCCCCATGGGGATTTCTCCGGCATATAATTTACCAAAAGCCTGAAGTCGGCCCATCAATTCACCCAGCAATTCCATATCCCATTCGCCGACGGTTGGCAGCCGATTGCCGGGCAGTAAAACTTTCACCACTTCAGCCCACGCATTTTCCACCCACGGCGGTGCGCCATTCAATTCCAACGGGTCGGAATCCACCTTGTCAGATGCTTCAAACCAAGATTTCAGAGCCAGCTTAATTTTGCGGGGACGCTTGGCGATTAGCTTAAGCTTTTTTGATTCTACCGTTTTATTTTTGGCCGTTGGTTGCGACATAACTTTTTAACACCGTCAGCGCGATTTCGTTGCAACCCAGAAGTAGTGACCAAACTTGGCGGCCTGCATTCCTACCCGCCTTATTTCGCAAACGGGACAGCACTTCGAGGCGGGCAGGCGTTTGGCGGTTCAGTCTGATGTAGGTGAACTTCGCTTCCTTGGGTCGCGTTCATGACCGAGAAGCTAGTCCGGCGTCTAATTTCTTTGGCATCTCGCGTGCTATGGTTGGCGTGTCGAGTTCACTTTTTCCAGTGGAATATCCTCTGGACGAATCTGGATTTTGGCGACTATTTCCGACGGCTCTATGAAAATACGAGCGAGTGCGCCAGATGCATCGCGCCCGCCTTTTATTAATCTCACACGCAAATGAAGAAAGTATTCGCCGGGAGTTTTTAGTTCAAATGCTTGCGATATGCTAAATGGTGAAAACTGATGGCTGCCGCCGCCTTCAATGTTGAAAATATTAAAGCCGGTATACATATTCTCCAGCTCCCAATCATAAATCTTTTTTATTGTCCAAAATTTGAAACTTTGGCCGGCTACCGTTTTTTTAATCTCTACTCCTTTAGAATCCAGCAACTTGATTTCACAACTGCCTTCAAATGGTATACTAAAGAAGTGATAATTGTTGGTAGTTCCGTTAGCCGCAATGACTACGCAAGCTGGAACTTTTTGCCCTGCTTGAAGCCTTTGGTCATAATTTATCTGTAAGTCAAAAGTTATCCCATTTGTGTTGCCGCTTTCATGCAGATTCTTTATGGACAAGAAGTAATCTAAAGATGAAATGCTTGGATCGGCTGGAATTCTTGGATACATCGGATGCCCAACCTGATTATTTGTATCGTCGGCAACAAGAACGCCTATTGTTAGGCTTGATAAAACAACCGGAACAATAATTAATGCAATCGCGCTTCTTTTCATAAAATCCTCACTTGTTGTTTAATGTAATCGGCCATTGTAAATTGTTTTAGGCCAAATAGGGAACTCATCGGAGATTGAATTGGTTGGTTGGATCACATTGGTTGACTGTAGGCTTCCATTTAGTGTTGTCGCCGACCATCCCCAAGTAGTCATTCCCAAAGTCACCCAAACGCCATTGCTGGGCGGCTTGAAACAAAGATAGGTCTTGAAATTGTCGGTAACGGTTACATTAGCCAAGGCCGCAATGCCTGGCCCATCACTCCACTCGTTTGTAGCTGCACCGCTAGAAAACCCAGCAGTGCCTTGAGCAAATTCAGTATTATCCAACCAATACTGACCGTAAGTGCCCCACCTTGCATGTCCAGCTACGTTGCGATTTGCTAGTTGAGTCCAGCCAGCACTGCCGAGATAAGGTGATTTAGATTCAACCGCCGCCTTGAACCACATATATCCATCTCCTGTCGCTTGGTCTCCAAGGCCCAGCACCAAATAGCCTAAAGCATTGGTTGAAATCATTGGTGTAAATGGTGGCAGAGGCGTAAATTGAGTTACCTGCGGCCTATAGACCGTAAAGCTTCCTGCCGCCGCGATGTTGACGCTTTGACCGTTGGCAAAATGCAGCGTCTCCCGCACGCTGCAAGCATTGGTGTTGCCGTCACCGTTCACATACCAGCATTGGATGGCCGTATTGGTCAGTAAGTTGTCATTCCTGACATAGCTGGTGCAGTTGGTGGAATAATTGGTCTGTTGGTTCACATACTTGTCCGGCAGATGCCACCAGACATTGTCTATGCTTGTGCAGGGCGGAACGCCCCCTTGCCAGTCGGCGCCCAATGTCACCGTCTGCCCCACGCAGATTTCCGGCACGTTGGTCGTGGACAAATCCACATTCGTCGTGCTCGTCGCCAGATTGATGTAATATGGATATTTGGTCGGCGTGGCCCAAGCGTCAAAATGTCTTTTGCCCGGAGCGTGGACGGTAATGAACGGCTCCGAGTTATCCGGCAATGCCAGCCACAGGTTGCCGTCCGCGCCCAGCGGCTGGTTCCCCACCGTCAAGGCCGTTGAGGCAATCGCCACTTCCTGCACATCCCACCACGGATAATCCGTGCCGTAGTCCAAAGGCGGCCGTTGAATCTCATTTGCCCACGCATTGATTTGGAACAGGTTCTGCCGGCCGACCCCCGCCTTCCCGCCCGTGTAGAGCTTCACCTCCGTCTTGGCCGTCACGCCCAAATCAAACGTGCCTCCCCCGCCCAAGTCCCAATGGTAGGGCATCCCGGTTCCATCCGCATAATAATGCCGCACCGCCGCCCATTCGTAGCTGTCGCCGCAACTCGCGCAGCCCCAGTCCTGATCCTCATGCGGGATGGCCGTCACCTCCATCTGATAGACCCCGCTGTCGTCGAACCAGCCCACCGGGCCGTCGTAGGTGTAGCCATAGGAATCCGTGTAATGTTCCAGCACCGCCCCAGGCGAACCCACCGACCAGGTATAAACCGACTCCGAACTGCCATCATAAGTATCCGCCCAACGGCTGTCGTTGGTGGCCTGCCCGCTCATCGTCCATTGCCCGTTGGTGACCACCGCCTGCGCCGTCTGATCCTTTTGCACTCGGCTGGTGGAAGAGTAGTAAACGTCGGAATAATCCTGCTCCTCCACGCTGTGATAGCTGACAATCGCCACATACGGCCCCATTTCCACGGTGGCCGAGGCGTTGGCCGGCGGCGAGGACGAACTGCTGCTGGCCATGGGTTGAAACATGGCCTGCAGCCGCTGACTGCTGAAAAAATCTAGTCCCGGCGTGACCGCGCTGGCATCAAACGTCGCCGTCCCCTGCCCATAGATTGGCACATTGTCCACCTCCCAATACCAAGTCACCCCGTCCGTCCAGAAATCATTCGTCACCGTCATTCCGTTCACCGTCACCGTCGCGGTCGGGTCGCTCACCGTGCCGGAGACGCTGCCAACTGGCTGATACAACGCATCCCCGGTCGGTGTGCTGTCTATTGTCAGAATGAGGTCGCTCGGTGACACAGTGAAATTGTTGGTGGTCACATTGCCCGCCGCATCTGTGGCTTGGAGGCTGATTTGGCTCGTTCCGTTCAACGGCACATTTTCAATCCAGAACATATTGTTCCGTTCCACAATGCCCGTCACTGTGTTCGTGTTGCCGTCCTCATCCACAATTTGCGCCACAACCGTCCCCGTCTCGTCGCTCATCGTCCCGCGAATCGTAATGCTGCTGCCGCTCACCGCCATGCCGTTGGTCGGCCAGATCAGATTGACCACCGGCGGGTTGGTCGCGCCCGCATAATCCAGCACCACGTCAAAGTTGGTCGTCGTCAGGTTGCCCGCCCGGTCGGTCAGGCGCAGGGTGATGTAATTGTCATTCGTCGCCAGCGGCACGTCATAGGCTTGAAAATAATTGGTGGTAAAATCAAATTGGTTCGTGTCAAACGTCTGGCCGGTCACAAAGGCGTTCTGATTCGTGGCAACACCGAACGCGTTATTGAGGTCATAGGACAGGGTGGCCAGCGGCTTATTGGCAAAGCCCTGCAACTGGAGATACGGCTTGGTAACTGCGTTACTGCCAATAATCGGATTCGTGATCGTCACCACCGGCGGCACGGTGTCGAGCGTGAAACTGTAACTTTCCCATGTCTGCGTGGCATTGGCGGGCAACCCGCGCAAACCGACGCTGACAGCATAAACGCCATCCGTGGAACCCAAGGAGACGGTGAGATTGGTGGAGACGAATGGCAGCCAGTTCGTCGTCGTCTGGCCGTTCACCAGCACCGCGTAATAGCTCGGCGTCCCCGCCGTGACGTTGAGCTGCAAATTGGCAAAGGGGAGGTTGACGTATTGGTTGGCGGCTTCAACGGTGAAACTGATGATGTTCGGGTCGGTGCCGTTCTGGTAATCGGACAAAAGAGTGTTGCCCTGGCTGTCCAGATTGGTGTCGGACAAGGCCGTGGTGCCGAAGTATTCCCACAGCCACCAGTCCGGCACGGTGTTCCCGTTTTCCGTCACCCCCGTCCAGTCCATCGCCTTCAAAAACAAGTTCTGCCGGTCAAGGTTCTGC
>CAISYZ010000199.1 GCA_903889895.1 uncultured Verrucomicrobia subdivision 3 bacterium
CGACACGATGGTCTTTGCGCTGATTGGTTCCTTGATTGTCACGCTTACGTTGCTGCCGGTGTTGTGCGCGTGGTTCATGCGCGACGGCGTGCGCGAGCGGCGCAGCGCCGCGTTTGAGGCCATCAAATCGGTTTACACCAAAGGCCTGGATTTTTGCCTCGCGTATCCGTGGGTCACGACGTTCGTGTCGGCTCTGCTGCTCGCCGGTTCGCTGCTGCTCATCCCGCGCATTGGCGCGGAGTTCATGCCGCAACTCGATGAAGGTGCGCTGTGGGTTCGCGCCACGATGCCTTACACCATTTCTTACGATGAATCGGCAAAGATCACGCCGCAAATCCGCGCGGTGCTAAGATCTTTTCCCGAAGTCACGACCGTCGCCTCCGAACTCGCCCGGCCCGACGACGGCACGGACTCCACCGGCTTCTTCAACGTCGAGTTTTACGTCGGCCTGAAACCTTACTCCGAATGGACCGGCGCGTATCACACCAAGGTCAAATTGATCGAGGCCATCAACACGAAGCTGCTGCAGTTTCCCGGTATAATCTTCAACTACACGCAGCCCGCCGAGGACGCGGTGGATGAAGCAGAGTCCGGTTTGAAAAGCGCGCTGGCCGTAAAAGTTTTTGGCTCCGATCTCGATGTGCTCGAACAAAAGGGCAAAGTCATCAAAAAGATTCTGGAGCAAGTGCGCGGCATCAAGGACGTGACGCTGGTGAAGGAACTCGGTCAGCCCAGCCTCGACATCAAAATCAATCGCGCGATGATCGCCCGTTACGGCGTGAACGTCGCCGACGTCAACGCGCTCATCACCACCGCCATCGGCGGCGATGTGGCCACGCAAGTGCAGCAGGGCGAGAAGCAGTTTGATCTCGTCGTCCGCCTTGAACGCCAATACCGCGACAACCCCGAGGAGATCGCCAACATCCTCGTGCCGACGCCCGGCGGACAGCAGATTCCGCTGAAAGAATTCGCGGACATCCGCGTGATGAACGGCGCGTCGTTCATTTACCGCCAGGACAATTCGCGCTACATCGGCGTTCAATTTTCCGTGGCCGGACGCGATCTGGCGGGCGCGGTGGAAGACGCCATCCAGCAGGTGAAGCAACAAGTCAGTTTGCCCGAGGGCTACCGCACCGATTGGGGTGGTGAATATACGGAATACACCGAGTCGCGCGCGCAAATGAATGTCATTTTGCCGCTGACTTTGTGCCTGATTTTCCTGCTGCTGTTCGCGCTTTACAGCAATTTGAAATTCCCCTTCATCACCGTGCTTGGCGTGGTGCTGTCTGCGCCGGTGGGCGGACTCGTCGCGCTATGGCTCACCGGCACGCCGTTCTCGGTTTCGTCCGGCATTGGTTTTCTCGCCTTGTTCGGCGTCTCGGTGCAAACGGCGGTTGTCTATATTTCCTACGTCAACGAGCTGCGCCTCAAAGGCACGAAGCTCGCCGAGGCCATCCGCGAAGGCGCGATCCTGCGGCTGCGACCAATCATGATGACCGCGCTGGTGGCGGCGTTGGGCTTGTTGCCGGCGGCGCTGGCCACCGGCGTGGGCACGGACACGCAACGTCCGTTTGCGCTGGTCATCGTCAGCGGCCTGTTCACACGGCTGTTGATCAGCATCTTCCTGATGCCCGCGCTCTACACGATTGTGGCGCGGCCCGACGACCGGTTGGAAGTGTGAGGCCGTTCGAGTAGGCTTTATAACAGCAGGTTTTTTGTAAGTAATGCCTTAAGATGGCAAATCTTTGCCCGTGGTCGTCACCGTGAGCTTGCCGTGCTTCACGCCTTTGGCGGCGATGAGTTCGTCGGCAATCTTGCGGATGATGCTGGCCTTGCCGCGCACAATCAGAACCTCCAGGCAGTTGTGGTGATCCAAATGGACATGAACCGTTGAGAGAATCGCGTCGTGGTGGTCATGCTGGATTTCTGTAAGGCTCGCCTGCAAATGCGGCTTGTGATGGTCGTAGACCAGCGTGATGGTGCCGGCGATTTCGCCGGAGTCGTTTTTCTGCCGGTGTTCGATGAGCTGCGCGCGGATCATGTCGGCGATGGCGAGCGAGCGGTTGTCGTAACCCTTTTCGTGCGTCATCCCGTCAAGTTGCTTGAGCAGCGCGGGCGGCAGCGAGACGGTGAAGCGCGTGGCGATTTCTTTTTTCATGCTGGAAGCAACGATAACAAAGGCGGCGACCGCGTCAACCCGGCGGCGGCGGTCAATGGCGGTGTTACGAAAAACAAGAAGTGTGTGAAGATTTAAGTTGCGCGGACGCCCCAATGTCGGAAAATTAAACCCATGCGTTTCCCGGTGGAATCTTTGACCGCGCTTCCGGCCAGCTTGAAGGGGCGGATCATTGCCATGTATACGCTGCTCATCGGGGTGAACGCCGGCGCCTGGATCTGGGCGTTTGTGGCGTTTCATAACTATCCGGTGCTGCTCGGCACGGCGCTGCTGGCCTACACCTTCGGCCTGCGGCACGCGGTGGACGCCGACCATATCGCGGCGATTGACAACGTGACCCGCAAACTGATGCAGCAGGGCAAACGGCCCGTCGCCGTCGGCTTCTTTTTCTCGCTGGGACATTCCACCATTGTCTTTAGTTTGTCGGTCGTCATCGCGCTGACCTCCGTCGCGATCAAGCAACACTTTAATTCCTTTGAGGCCATTGGCGGACTCATTGGCACCGGCGTGTCCGCCTTTTTCCTGCTGGCCATCGCCCTGGCCAACCTGCTTATTCTCATTTCGGTTTACCGGACTTTCCAGCACGTCAAGCGCGGGGGCCGGTTTGATGACGAGGATTTCGACCTGCTTCTGTCCAAGCGCGGTTTTTTCGGCCGCATTTTCCGCAATCTCTTTCGCCTGATTGATCACAGCTGGCAAATGTATCTTGTCGGTTTTCTGTTCGGCCTCGGCTTCGACACCGCCACCGAAGTGGGCCTGCTCGGCATCTCGGCGACCGAAGCCACGCGGGGGCTGCACGTCTGGTCCATCCTGATTTTCCCCACGCTGTTCACCGCCGGCATGGCGTTGGTGGATGCGACGGACAGCATTCTGATGCTCGGCGCGTATGGCTGGGCGTTCGTCAAACCAATCCGCAAACTCTATTACAACCTCACCATCACCTTCGTCTCGGTGGTGGTGGCGCTGCTCATCGGCGGCATCGAGGCGCTGGGCTTGATCGGCGACCGGCTGCAGATTCACGGTGCGGTGTGGGACCTGATTGGCTTCCTGAACAGCAATTTCGGCGTCATCGGCTTCGTCATCATCGGCATTTTTGTGGTGAGCTGGGGCGTTTCCCTCTTCATCTACCGCCTGAATCGCTACGACGAGATTGAAGTCAGCACCAGCCCCGCCGACTGACGCCGCCGGTTCGTCTTCCGTCCGGGGCAAAATCTTCTTGCCAAAGCCGCCGTGGCACAGGCATTTTCTGACATGGCAGCGACGCGCAATTCTCATCTCGACGACAACTTCTACCAGACGGCGGATTCGTTTTTCCCCGCGAACCAAAAAATCGGCCTGACGTATGACGACATCACGCTGGCGACGCTTTACTCGGACATCCTCCCGCGCAACACCCAGCTCGACACCATTCTCGCGGACGGCTTGCAGCTGAGCATCCCCGCGATCTCGGCCGACATGGACACCGTCACCGAATCGCGCATGGCGATTGCGATGGCGCTCAACGGCGGCCTCGGCCTCATCCATTACAACATGCCCGAGCGCGAACAGCTCTCGCAGGTCAGCCGCGTGAAGTATCACGTCCAAGGCCTCATTCAGGACCCGATCAAGATCGCGCCCGACCAGCTCATCGGCGATGTGCTCAAGTTGATTGAGGAAAAGAAATTCGGTTTCAGCACGTTTCCCGTGGTGGATGAAAAGGGCAAATTCATCGGCCTGCTGTCCGGCCACGTCGTCAAGCCGCGTTACGCCACGAAGAAAGTCATCGAGGCGCTCACCCCGCGCAAACAGATTCACACCATCACGAAAAAGGAACTCGGCAAGGACCCCATCGCGCGCGCCGACAAGTTTTTCACCGAACACATCGGCATCCACAAATTGATTGTGGTGGACGACGACGACCATTTGCACGGCCTCATCACCATGAGCGACGTCGAGCGCATCACCCAGGAGCGCAAGGCGCAGTTCAAGCCCGCGCGCGACGCCCAATTCCGCCTCATCTGCGGCGCCGCGGTCTCCGCCACGCGCAATGCCTTTGGTGAACTCGACCGTGAACGCATTCTCAACCACGTCGGCGCGCTCGTGGAACGCGGCGTGGATGTCGTGGCCGTTTCCACGGCGCATGGCCACAGCAAGGGCGTGGGCGACACCGTGAAAGTCCTGCGCGACGCCTTTCCCAAGCTGCCCATCATCGCCGGCAACGTCACCAGCGCCGCGGGCGTGGAGTATCTCGCCGACTGCGGCGCGAACGCCATCAAGGTGGGGCAGGGGCCGGGTTCCATCTGCACCACGCGCATCGTCGCGGGCGTGGGCATCCCGCAGATGACCGCGCTTTACATCTGCTCCCGCGCGGCGGCCAAGAAGAAAGTCGCGGTCCTCGCCGACGGCGGCATCACCAAATCCGGCGACATCGTGAAGGCGCTGACGTTGAGCAGCGCGGTGATTTGCGGCGGCATCTTTGCCGGTTGCACCGAGGCGCCGGGCGACGTCGTGGAGATCAGCGGCAAAATGTATAAGCACTATCGCGGCATGGGCAGTTTGGCGGCGATGAAATCCGGCAGCGCCGCGCGCTACGGCCACGAGAAAGCCGATGCCACGCGCAAGGTGGCGGCCGAAGGCATCGAGGCGCTCAAGGAAGTGTGCGGTTCGGTGGACCGCGTGCTCGCGCAACTCATCGGCGGCATCCAGAGCGGCATGGGTTATCTGGGGGCGAAAGATTTGGAACAGCTCCGGACCAAGGCCCGCTACATCCGCGTGAGTCCCGCCGGCCAGCGCGAAGCCGCCCCGCACGACGTCGTGGAATTGAAGACGGGCAACTAGCGTGGCGGCCACGTGTTCCGGCGCGTTGACGGCAACCCGGCGCTAAATTGCAATGGACAGCTTCCCGGCCAGCCTGTAAGGCTGGCATTCTATCAGCCCAGGGTTGCGCGGCCCGCGCTACCCTGGATGACGTTCATCATATTTTTTCTACCTTAAAAAGGTTGGAAAGATGCAACCCTTTCAGGGTAGGTGGAATGGTTTGCGAATTCCCAAGGTAGCGCGTGCCGCGCAACCTTGGGCTGACTGATTTTCATCCCTTCAGGATGAAACTTTTCCGCCAGCGTGTAAGGCGGGCAATCCATCAGCCTAGGGTTGCGCGGCACGCGCTACCCTGGGTCATCGTTCACAATAATTTTTCCAACCCTGAATGGGTTGTATCCTTCAACCCTTTCAGGGTAGGGAATTATGTGGGGCTTATTACCCAAGGTAGCGCCGGTGGCGCAACCTTGGGCTGGATGATTGAATCCTTTCAGGATTCGGCGGCCGGGTAGGGCGGTGGCACTGGCCAGATTCCGCTGGCACCTTGGCGTCATGGCGTCTTGGCGGTTCACCTCCACACCCCCAATTGTCGCTTTTTGACCGTCTTTTTTGAAAAAGTGGGGTTTTAACGGTAAAACCATGTCCTCCCGCCGTCCGACCATGTCAGATTTTCATTTTACCACGTGTTCCTTTCGGTTTACCACATGGTAAATCCGTTTTACCACATGGTCGCGGGCGGGAACCACATGGTAAAATGATTTTACCATGTGTTCGGGGCGGCCAACCACATGGCTCGGAGGCGGGACCACGTGGTAAATCGTTTTTAACATATGGTATTTTCATTTTACCACGTGGTCGCGGACTTTTACCACCTGGCTGGCGGCGGGAACACGTGTTCGTTTGGGTTTATCACGTGGTAAATCTTTTTTACCATGTGGTCAGGCAGATTTACCACATGGTAAATTATTTTTACCACGTGGTCGGGCGGATTTATCACATGGTAATTTCCGTTTACCACATGGTCGCGGCGCGGAACCACATGGTGCGCCGGTTTTCCCACATGGTAACGGCACTTCATCACATGGTCACGGACGGGAACCACATGGCAATTTGGTTTTACCACGTGTTCGGATGGATTTACCACATGGCTGCGGCCCAGCACCACATGGTAAAAAGTTTTTACCACGTGATGATATTGTTTCACCACTGGTAAAAACGGAGGCTGGCCGTGTGCCATCCGCCCGAGCAGGTGAACAAAAACGGCGCCGTTGGCCTTTGGGCCGTGGACGGCTTAGGGAACTTCGAGGATGAAATAAACGCCCGGATCCGGCGTGAGCGGATTGGTGAAATTGAAACTGCCGGTGAAATCAAAGGTGTTGGTGTAGATGGATTGCCACTGGCTGGTGGGCAGCGACACGTCCGTGGCGGCGAGAATGTAATAGGTCTGGCCGGGATGCCCATAGGAACCGCTGAAGGCCAGGCCGCCGGGCACAAAGGCCGGGGCGCTGAAGGTGGGCGGCACCACGAGCTGGCCGAGGGAGTTGGTCACGGCCTGGTTATTGGCATCGCCGGAATAAATGGCGGTAATGACGTTGGAGCCGAGCGGCAAGGTGCTGTTGGTGATGCTGGTGGCCACGCCAGCGGCGAGCGGTTCGGTATCAAAGGCGAGGGTGTTGGTGAGAAACTGAATGGTGCCGGTGGCGTAGGCGGGCAGGGCGGCGGTGAAATTGACGTCGTTGCCGATGCCCGTGGGATTGGCCGAACTGGTGAGGGTGATATTGTTGACGGCCTGGGTGGTGATGACGGAACCGCTGACGCCGTTCAGCGTGTAGTTGATGGCGGTGTTGCCGCCGAGGGCCAGGCCGTTGGTGGCGACGATGGCGTTGGTGCCCACGTTGGGGGTGCCCACATCCACGCTGCCCATCGTCACGGTGACATCATCGTAGCCCACCTTGTTGGAAACGGCCAGAGCGTTGGCCAACACCGTGGACGTGCTGTCGTAGGGCCGGTTGCCAATCAGGACGGCGGTGAGCGGGTTGACGGTGACGCCGACGCTGAAGGTGACGGGCTGGTAATCGGTCGGGGCGGTGGGGGTGAACGTGACGAGGTTGGTGGCCACCACGCCGGGGATGGCGTTGGTATTGTTGAAGGCGAAGGTGCCGGTGACCGTCGCGCCGGCCAGATTGGTGGCCGCGCCGCCGGTCAAACCGGCGGCGTTCAAGTTCTGGCCGTAAGTGATGGCGTTGGCGGGGGTAGGCAAGCTTTGGAGCACGACGGCGTTCACGGCGCTGGAGGTGTTGAGCAGAACGGACAGGGTGAAGCCGCCCTGGCCATACCAATTGGTGCCGCCCGGGCTCGATTGATTGGTAAAGGTCGTGACGTTGCCGGTGATGAGGTCCACTTGGCCATCGCCGTTGACATCGGCGGCGAGGAGTGCCGTCGGGCCGTGTCCGACGCTGAAGGTGGCTTGGTTGGTAAAACCACCGGCCCCGTTGTTGGTGAGGACGGTGAGGCTGCCCCAGCTCAGCGGGCCGCGGAGGTCGCTGGGGTTCGTGGTGGAACCCCAATTGGCGCTGATTAGATCCACCTTGCCGTCGCCGTTGACATCGGCCGCCACGAGCGCATGGGGAAAGGCGCCGACGACGGGCGAGAAACTCGGGAAAAAATGGTAGGAATTGTAACTGTAAGGGATAAAGCCGGTATTCGTCAGGATGATCAGCGAGCCGGGGTTGTTATTGTTCGCAATGACGAAATCCACGTTGCCATCGCCGTTGACATCCGCCGCGACCATCGCCGAGGGGCTGATTTTGGTCGGCGCGATGAGATAGTTGGCATTGCCGATGGAGGCACCGTTGTAAGCCGGGCCGACTCCCGAGGAGCTAAGGTTGGTGAAGACGGTCAGATAGGTAGAGCTGTATGAATTATAGGCGAAGGCCAAATCGGGCCGACCGTGATGGTATATATCCACCACGGCCAGCGGTGTGGCCGGCTGATAATAATTATTTCCCAAGATGCTGCTCAGGTCGATGAGCGTGTTGGTGGCAAAGCCCCCCGCACCATTGTTGGTCAACACCACCACCCCGCTATAGTAATTTGCATCCCAACCCTCGGTTAAAATCAAATCAAGTTTGCCATCGTGATTGACATCGGCCACGGTCACGGAGTGCGGGGCGAGGGTGTAGCCGAAGGCGGTGGTGGAGATGGCGGAGTTGGTGCTGAACACGCCGGCCCCGTTGTTGGTCAGCACCATGATCATGCCGCCGTAGGAGGGGTATAAATTGGTCAGCAGAAGGAGCATCGCCGGGGTGCCATTGCCATAGATGTCCGCCATGACGGGCGCCGCCGAGATGAAATAAGGATACCCGCCAGTCGTGGGGGCAAAGCCGCTCACGAGGGTGTTGGAGCCGAACGCGCCGGTGCCGTTGTTGGTCAGGATGAGCAGGGCGGGTAGGCGGGTGCCGTAGATATTGGTGAACCCGCTGGCAATCAATTCCACCTTGCCGTTGCGATAGAGATCCGCGGCCGAGAGATTAAAGAAATTGGTGGACACCGGCAGCGTGTTGGCGTTGCCGAGGAAACTGCCGCTGGCGGTGCCGTTGCCGGCGTTGGTGAACACCGTGAGGGTGCCGCTGCTATTGCCATAATTGGCGCTGACCAAATCCAGCGCCCCGTCGCCGTTCACGTCCGCCACGGCGAGTGACAGCGGGTTCAAAGCGCTACCCACGCTGACGGCGGCGTTGGAGCCAAAACCGCCCGCGCTATTGTTGGTATAAACCATCAGGTAGCCGGTAATGTGGTAGGCATCAAAGAGGGCACAAGCCAGTTGAACCTGCCCGTTGGCAAAGAGCGGCGCCACCTTGAGGTCATTGACGCGCTCGCCCAAGCTCCCCACGGTGAAGGTGGTATTGGAACCAAAGGTGCCGCTGCCGTTGTTCGTCCAAATGGTCAGCGTGGTCACCGGTTCATAGGAAATATTCTGATAATTGGTGACGGACAGGACTATCAAATCGGCCCAGCCATCGCCGTTGACATCGGCCGTGAAAATATTGGTGGGCGATTTCACGAAGAACGCGGCGTTGGAGCCAAAGCCGCCGCCGTTGTTAGTGTAGATATACACCAGGTTGTTGGTGTAACCGAGACCGACGAAATCCACTTTGCCGTCGCGGTTCACATCCACCGCCAGCGGGGCGCTCAGTTTCGCGCCAAAGGTGAAGTTGGAACCGAAGGCGCCCGTGCCGTTGTTGGTGAACAGGCAGACGGTGTTGCTCGCGGCGTTGAAATACCAAAAATTTGCCAGACCATTGCCAAACACATCGCCGGCACTGGCCAAAGTGCCGCTGGCGGGGGAAACTTCATTGCCCACAGCGGCAGTGATAGAACTCACGCCGTAGGAAAAGCTGTTGTAAGAATAGCCATAGAGGCGGCCGGAATTGGTGTAAACCACCAGGCTTTCCGTGTAGGGGGAGGCAGCGAGGTTGGTCAGCGCGACGATGTCCAGCCAGCCGTCCCGGTTCACATCCGCCACCAGGAAATTGGAGCGGATATTTAAAGGGGCGGTGGTGGAGGGGAGGAATGACGTAAAAACGCCTTTGCCGTTGTTGGTGTAAACGTTGGCGGCGCTGATCAGATCCACCTTGCCATCGCCATTGACATCGGCCGCCACGACTTCAGCGGGGGTGGCGCCGTAGGTAGCGGTCAGGGTGGAGGCCAGCTTGAAGGTGTTTTGGGCGGAGGCCGGCGTCAAAGACACCCAGACCACCAACGCCGTGACGGCAATGGATATGATTTTCATGGTTCTGTTATTGTTCTGATTTTGATGAGGTCGCCGGAATCCGGTGTCACCAAAATCGCGGGTTCACTAGGAGCAGAACCAAAAATGGAGATGACGACGGAAACTAAAATCATTACCCGCGCGGCACAAGATAATTAACAACATATTTTGTTCTGGTATAGGCAAGATATGTCCACCTGCACCCCAAGACCCCAGTTGACGGGCGCAGGGCAGGTTGGGCTAAAAGTCCACGGGCGCGTTGAGCTTGCCGCATTGGGTGCAGCGCGAGCGGTCGGCGTCATGGTCGTCGGTGTAAACCAGCCCGCATTTGGTGCAGCGGAAGACGCGGTCCTCCGGGTGCGCGGGGCCGAAGCGGCGGCGTTGGAGTTCGGAAAAAATGCCCACCCCGCACAGCCCGCCGAGCGTTACGGCCACATAGATTAATAGCAGGGCATCCGGGTTCATGGTGTGGCGACCGGCACGGTGTGCCAGAGGAAGGTGATTTCCCCGAACATTAATTTCCTGGCCGGCGCAAAGCGCAGGGTGCGCGCCAGGGCGAGCGCGTTTTGATCCGCGTCCGGGTTGCCGCTGGTGTCCAGCAGGGCGGTGGAGAAGACATTGCCGTCCGCCGCCACGAGCAGTTGCACGCGGCTCGGCGGCAGCACGTCGTTCACCGGCAGCAATGGCAGCGTCAGCGGGTGCAACAATCTGCGTCCGGCGAGTTCGCCGGTGAGTTGCCAGTTGGAATTTTGCGGCAAGGCCGCTTCGCCCGCCGTTGTCGGCACTGCGGCTGGCGGTGACGGCTTGAAATCCAGCCGGGTGGTCACAAACTGGTTCGTCCGCATGAACGCACTGAACGTCGCGCCCAGATCGCCAGCCGCCAAGTCCAGGAATTGCGGCGGTTCGGTCCAGCGATTCGTGAATTGCTCAACCGAGATGATCCCGCCCAAGGCGGTGCCGGCGGAATCCTCGGCGTGGGGCAGCACAAACAGCGTCGGGTCGGTCAGCCGCAGGAATTCGCTGGCGGGATCGGCCAGATGAAAGATGGGAACATTCTTGACCACGCGCGGAGCCACCGGTTTTTTTGCTCCCAGCAAAGAAATGAAGGCCACATGCGCCGCGAAGGCGAAGGTGATGAGGAAAACAAATTTCTTTCTGCTCCAGTTCGTGGCCGGCGGCAGGTCGGTCTGCGGTTGCGATTCGCCCGCGCCGGGATTCATGGCTGGTGGGTCGCCGTGCTGGCCGGCGGCAACGTGGCGAGCACGAGGTTGGTGATGCCGATCTCCGGTGCGCGCGCGAGCAGGGCGAGGTGCGCGAGCTCGTCGTAAGTGACCAACTTATCGGCATGGATGACGAGCGTCAGCGGGGTGTGGGCGCCTTTGACGGCGGCGGCCAGCGAAGTTTTCAACACCGGTTCCGTGACGATTTGGTTTTGGTAGAACAAGCGGTTTTGCGCATCCACGGCCAGCGCCAGGACCGGGCCGTCTGCGCCGGGCAGTTCGGACGCGGCGGGCGGCTGCAAACTCACCCGCAGGCCGGGCACCGGCAGCACTGAGGCCAGCAGCAGAAAAATCACCAGACAGAAAAACACGGCGGCAAACGGCGCGATGTCAAACTGGCTGCGGAGAATTTTGGCGGTGCGCGGAAATTTCATTTCCCGGTTCCGTTCTCGGAGACGATGTTGACGATTTCGGCGGCGGCGCGCTCCATGTCGAGGACGATCTTGTTCACGCGGCTCACGAGGTAGTTGTAACCGGCGTGGGCGGGGATGGCTACGGCGATGCCGCTGGCGGCGCAGACGAGCGCCTTGTTGATGCCGCCGGCGAGGTCACGGAAATTGGCGTAGGCATCCGCGTGGTTGATGAAGCCGAACACATCAATGAAACCGAGCAGCGTGCCGAACAGTCCGAGCAGCGGCGCGAGCTGCGCGATGGTGGCGAGCAGATTTAATTTTTCCTCCAGCCGCGGAACTTCCGTGAGGCCGGCCTCCTCGACGGCTTCGCGCACGCGTTCGCGGCCCAGTTCGCGGGCGAGGATGGCCGCCTTGACGAGCCGCGCGACGGGGCCGGCGGTGGCATCGCAGATGGCGATGGCCTCGACGACGTTGCCGCGCTTGATGACCGTGCGGACACCGTTGAGGAACTCAGCAGAGTTGATCTGCGAGCGGTGGCAATACAGTGCGCGTTCGATGAACACGACGGCGGCGGTGGCGGCGGCGAGAAGAATGAGCCAGATCACCGGACCGCCGTTGGCTAAAAGCGTTGACATGGGAATATTAAAGGCGTTTGCGGGCTGAATTCAAAGCGCGAAAATCAGTTGCCGCCGGCGAAGCCCGGGCGGAAGGATTTTCCCCTGAAAATTTTCTTGGCGTTTCTGACGGCTTGGCGGTTAAACTTGCGCATGGAAAAACCAGACCAACTCCGCGAACTCTTTCGGATGCAGCAAGCCCTCAACGAACGCATTGGCGTCAAAACCGCCGGCATGACCGAGGAGGAAAAAACCAAGTGGCTGCTCAACTACACCCGCGCCATGCAGCAGGAAATGGCCGAACTCACCGACAGCGTGCCGTGGAAATGGTGGGCGAAGTATCAGAAATTCGACGAGCAGAACGCGCGCGTCGAGGTGGTGGACCTGTTTCATTTTCTCATCAGCATGGCGCAAGTCCTCGGCATGAGCGCGGACGACGTCTTCGCCGCCTACGTCAAAAAGAACGAGGTGAATTTCAAACGGCAGGACAGCGGCTACACGAAGAAGGACGAGAACGACTCGAAACACATTTGACGCGTGGGCGCCCAGCTTAAAAATTCAAAGCTAAAAGCTCCCGTGCCGCCGCGCTGGCGCCAGGAGGTTGAGCGCATCCTCATCACCGACGCGCAACTGGCCCGGCGCGTAAAATCTCTGGCGCGGGAAATTGAAAAGGATTTTCTCGGGCGCGAAATGGTGGTCGTTTCCTTGCTGTCCGGCACGGTGATGTTTCTCGCGGATTTGATCCGGCATTTGAATCTTCCCATGCGCATGGATTTCATGGGCGTGTCCAGCTACGGCCTCGGCACCGAGTCCGGCGACCTGGTGTTCACCAAGGAATTGCGCCTCGATGTAAAAGGCCGAGATGTGTTGCTGGTAGACGACATTCTCGACACCGGCAAAACCATGACCCGCGTGCTGGCGAAATTGCAGTTGCTCGAACCGCGACGTATCAAGACCTGCGTGCTGCTCGACAAGCCGGCGCACCGGCAGTTCGACATCGAGGCGGATTTCGTCGGATTTGAGATTCCTGATTTCTTTGTGGTTGGCTACGGCCTCGACTTCGCCGAGCGCTACCGCAATCTGCCGTTTGTCGGCGTGCTGCACCCGCACGTTTACAAGGAGGCCATCAAACGCGTCCTCTGAGCCATGAGCCAACTGCATTTCGCAAATCTCTTCGGCTGGGCGGCGATGCTGTTGTTCGCTTGGGCGATTTCCTACGACCGCAAAAATTTTCCGTGGCGCACCGTCATCTGGGGACTCGGTTTGCAATTGGTGCTGGCGGTGCTCATTCTCGACACGCCGTGGGGCGGAAAACTGTTTGAGTTCGCCGGCAAAATTATTCAGAAGCTGATTCACTTTTCCGGCGAGGGCACGAAATTTGTGTTCGGCCCGCTTGCGGATGGCGATTTGCTTTCGGAAAAATTCGGCCCCGGCAACTCCGTCATCTTCGGCATCCTCGTCTGCGGCACGGTGGTCATCGTCAGCGCGCTGTCGGCGCTGTTCTATCACTGGGGCATCTTGCAGCGCGTCGTCCGCGCGTTCGCGTGGGTCATGCGCAAAGTCATGCGGACGAGCGGCAGCGAGACGCTTTCCGCCGCTGCAAATATTTTCATGGGTCAGACCGAAGCGCCGCTGGTCATCCGACCTTACGTGCCGCGCATGACCAAAAGTGAAATCATGACCATCATGGTCTGCGGCATGGCGCACATCGCCGGCGGCGTCGCGGCGGTGTATGCCGCGATGGGCATGAAGGCCGGCTATCCGAACACCGCCGGTCATTTGCTCACCGCGTCGGTGTTGAACTGCCCCGCCGCGCTGCTCATCGCCAAAATCATGCTGCCGGAAACCGAGGTCAGCGAAACCGCCGGGGCTTCGCCCGCCACGGTTCCGCGCACCACTGCCAATTCCATTGATGCGATTTGCCGCGGGGCCGGGGACGGCTTTCATCTTTCGCTCAACATTTGCGCCATGCTCATCGGTTTCATCGCCATCATTTCGCTGGCGAATTATGTTTTCGGCTGGACGCAGCTGCACCTTGGCGCAACGCACGCGCTGACGCTGCAAAATGTTTTTGGCTGGGTGAATGCGCCGTTCGCGTGGCTCATGGGCGTGCCGGCGGCGGACTGTTTGAACGTCGGACAAATTCTGGGCGAGCGCATCGTGTTGAACGAATTCGTCGGCTACCTCGACCTCACCAGCAACGCCGCGCAGCTTAATCTCACGCCACGCGCCTTCACCATTGCGACGTATGCGCTGTGCGGCTTCGCCAATTTTTCCAGCATCGCGATTCAGATTGGCGGCATTGGTTCGCTCGCGCCGGAACGCCGCAGTGAAATGGCCAAGGTTGGTTTGCGCGCGATGATCGGCGGATTGCTCGCGGCCTACATGACCGCGTGTCTCGCGGGATTTTTACTGCCGTAAGAATTTATGCCGGTCACGCTGCCACAACTTTCCCGGCGCGAGTTCCTGAAACGCGCCGTCTTGGCCGGGGCGGGCATGGTGACGGCATCCAGCCATGCCAATCTGTTTGGCAAAGCGCGCGACCAGCACACTTTTGCCTTTTTCTCGGATTGCCACGTTGCCGCTGATGCTGCGTTGAAAAACAGTGGCGTCAACATGGCAGACAATCTTGCCGCCAGCGTAAACGAACTGGCGGCGTGGCCGGTGAAACCCGCCGCCGTCTTTGTGAATGGCGATCTCGCGTTCAAATCTGGCTTGCCGGCGGACTACGCGACGTTCAGCAAATTGATCGAGCTGGTGCGCGCGCTGGCGCCAATTCATTTGAACCTTGGCAACCACGATCAGCGGGAAAATTTCTGGTCCGCGTTCCCACTCGACGCGGTGAAGCAAAAATGTGTTCCGCAAAAACAGTGCGCGGTTTTGGAAACAGATTTGGCGAATTGGTTCTTGCTGGATTCCTTGGCGGTTACGAATGCCAGCTCGGGCGAACTCGGCGCGGTGCAAGTGGCTTGGCTCGATTCCGAACTGGCCACACGAAAAGAAAAGCCGGCGGTCATTGTCGGTCATCACAATTTGCAATCGCCCGGCGCGAATTCGGCGCTGAACGATTCCGCCGCGCTGGTGGAAATTTTTTCGAAGCATCCGCAAGTGAAGGCGTTTGTGTTCGGCCACACGCACAACTGGCACGTCGAGACGCACGCGACCGGCGTGCACCTCGTCAATCTGCCGCCGACTGGTTATGTGTTCAAGGCCGGCCGGCCGAGTGGCTGGGTCCGCTGCACGCTGGCGCGCGATGGCGTGGAATTTGAACTGCGCTCGCTCGACGCGAATCATCCCGAACACGCGCAGGTAAAAAAGCTTTCCTGGCGCGTGGGCTGACGCGGTCGCCGCAACCGTTTCTTGATTGGCCTCGGCGGATGGTTTAGTCTCCGCGCTTCATTTTTTATGGCATTACTCAACGACAATTATCTCAAACTCCAGGCGGGTTATCTGTTTCCGGAAATCGGCCGCCGCGTGAAGGCGTTTACCGACGCGAATCCCGAGGCTGCCAAGCGCCTCATCCGCTGCGGCATCGGCGATGTGACCGAGCCGCTGCCGCCCGCTGTCATTACCGCGATGCACAAAGCCGTGGACGAAATGGCCGCGCGCGAGACTTTCAAGGGCTACGGCCCGGAGCAGGGCTACGACTGGTTGCGCCGCGCCATCGCGCAAAATGATTTCCGCGACAAGGGGCTGGACGTGGCCGACGACGAAATTTTTATCAGCGACGGTTCGAAGTGTGATTGCGGTGCGATTCTCGACATCCTCGGCAGCAAAAATAAAATTGCCATCAGTGATCCGGTGTATCCGGTTTATGTGGACACCAACGTGATGGTCGGCCACACCGGTGACGCCAACGAGGCCGGTGCTTATGCCAAGCTCGTTTATCTGCCGTGCAAGCCGGCGAATGGTTTTATTCCGCTGCCGCCGAAGAAGCACGTGGATGTCATTTATCTTTGCTCGCCAAACAATCCCACCGGCGCGGCGGCCACGCGCGAACAGCTTGAAGCGTGGGTCAAATACGCGCTCGAACACAAGGCTGTGATTTTGTTCGACGCGGCTTACGAGGCTTACATCACCGAGCCGGGCGTGCCGCATTCGATTTACGAAATCCCCGGCGCGCGCGAGTGCGCCATCGAGTTCCGCAGTTTTTCGAAGAATGGCGGGTTCACCGGCACGCGCTGCGCGTTCACCGTGGTTCCGAAATCCCTCAACGCCTATACCAAGACCGGCGAGGCGAAGCCGCTGCATCCGCTGTGGAACCGCCGCTCGACCACGAAGTTCAACGGCGTCAGCTACATCATCCAGCGCGCGGCGGAGGCGCTGTATTCGCCCGAAGGCAAAACGCAGGTGAACGAGCTGATCAAACATTATCTCGGCAACGCAGAAATTTTGCGCAAGGGTGCGAAGAAGGCGGGGCTGAAAGTTTTCGGCGGCGTCAACGCGCCGTATATCTGGGTGCGCACGCCGAAGGACGTGACGAGCTGGCAGGCCTTCGACAAGATTCTGGCGGACGCGAATGTGGTCATCACGCCCGGCTCCGGCTTCGGCGCGAAGGGCGAAGGCTATTTCCGCATCAGCGCGTTCAACAGCCGCGCCAACGCCGAAGAGGTCGCGCGCCGCTTGCAGGAATTGAAGTGGTAAGAGCAAGTGGTAAAAACTTTTGGCATCATCGGTAGCCTTTTGCTGGGGACGGGTCTGACCCAAGCCGCGCCGCCGGATGGCAACGCCCGGATTCATGCCCTAGCCGGGGATTCCGAAATTGTCATCACCACCACGCGGCGGCTGGCCGGAGCGATTGGTTCGCTGACTTGGAACGGCAAGGAGTTCATCAACGTCACTGATCACGGCCGGGAGTTGCAATCTGCCAGTGCGTTCGATCTTTCTCCAACGGCCAACTCGGAGACCTTTAATCCCACCGAAGCCGGCTCGCGGCGTGATGGATCAGGGACGAACACCACCAGCCGGTTGCTCGAAATTTCAGCCGCCGGCAATCAGCTGCGGACAAAAACGCAAATGGCCTTCTGGCTTGTGCCGGGCGAACGTTCGGCGGGAATGCTGGCCAGAAATACGAACGCGCTTTCCAACCATGTGCTCACGAAAGATGTCCGGATTGGATTTGAGCGCTGGCCGCAGGCGCTGGATTATCGCGCGACGTTTTCGGTTCCGGCCGATGAGCACCATATCTACGGGCAGTTCGAGGCGCTGACGGGCTATATGCCGGCGGAGTTCAACTCGTTTTACGAATTTAATCCGCGGGTCCAGCAGCTCCAGCCTTTGAGCCATGGTCCGGGCGAAATCAAAAATCCTGTGGTGCTCGCCACGGCCGATGGAAAGTTCGCGATAGGCATTTTTGCGGTGCCCCAGAAAGCGCCGGACCTGGCGGGTCCCAATTACGGGCGCTGGTTCTTTGACTCGGCCCACGTCGCCAAGTGGAACTGCGTCTTCCGGGTGCGAAATCCGCAGGGCATCCGGAGCGGCGATTACCACTACCGCTTGCTGGTGCCGGTCGGCACGCTGGCGCAAGTGGAGACGATGCTGCGCGAATGGCAGCACGTTAAGTGGTGAAACTTCAGCATTGCGGGCGGAACCGTTTTTGATAATCTGACCGCTCGTTTTAACCGAAAAACAACCACCAAAACATAATTTATGTCACAGCATCCCAGTCTCCGCGCGGCCTCCACCTTGGGCGGCAAGCGCAACGTTCTCAAGCGTTATGAACGCACCGCGCTCCTCGAAAAGCGCGGCCAGCGCAAGACCGGCGAGAAGATCACCGGCCTCCGCAAGACCAAGCCGGAAGCCTGATTCATTTCCAATTTGCCAGTTCCAATTGCCAATTGCCGGGATTGCCGGCGACCAGATTGGAGATTGGCGATTTAAAATTGGCAAATGGCAATGACTGTCCGCCTCCAAAAATTTCTCGCCGACGCCGGTGTGGCTTCCCGCCGGGCCGGCGAGCAAATTATTTTGGAGGGGCGCGTCACCGTCAACGGCCAGACCGTCCGGCTGCTCGGCAGCAAGGTGGATCCCGCCCATGACCGCGTGGCGGTGGATGGCAAGATCGCGCACGCCCGGAAGCTGATTTATGCGGCGTTGAACAAGCCCGTCGGCTGCGTCTGTTCCCGCAAGGATGAGCTGAACCGCCCGACGATTTACGAGCTGCTGCCGCGCGAGTGGGACACGGTGCAGTCCGTCGGCCGGCTGGACTACAACAGCGAAGGATTGATTTTTGTCACCAATGATGGACAATTCGCGCTGCGCCTGACGCATCCGCGTTATGGCGTGCGCAAGAAGTATCTGGTCACAGTGGAAGGCCTGGTGACGCCGGCGATGCTCGAGCTGTTCAAGCACGGCATCTTTCACGAGGGTGAAAAATTGAAGGCGCTCGCGGGCCGGATCATGTCCGCCAGCCGCGCCAAGAGCGTGGTGGAACTGGAACTCGGTGAGGGCAAGAACCGCGAGGTGCGCCGGCTCTTCGAGTCGCAGGCGCTGACGGTGAAGAAGCTGCTGCGGATCCAGATCGGCAAAATCAAGCTCGGCGAATTGAAGCCGGGCAAATGGCGCACGCTGAATGCGGCTGAGGTCAAGACGCTCACGGCTGAATTTTAACTTATGAAAACTAACTGCTGTTTAATTTTAGGAACCATGCTTGCCACGGCCGCCGTGGCGCAGGTCAACACCAACAAGCTCCCGGAGATTCCCGCGCCGGCCACCGCGCAGCTCGTGATCGCCCCGCAGACGGACGTGGCTCCGCCCACCAACGCCGTGCCGCACGTCAAGAAGAAGCTCGTCCACAAGAAGAAGGCCGCGCCGAAAATTGCCGAGCCGACCGTGGCGCTTACCGCCGGTCCCGCCACCGTGGCTTCCGCCAACCTGAACCTGCGCGGCCAGGCCGGCCTCAAGGGCGAGGTCGTCGGTCACCTCCAGAAGGGCGACGCCGTCACCGTCATTTCCCAGATCAACCTCGACAAGCATCCCGCCGGTGAACCCGCGCAGTGGGCGAAGATTCTGCTCCCTGCCAGCAGCAAGGTTTGGGTCAATTCCCATTTCGTGGATGCCAGCAACAACGTCGTCACCGCCCGCAAGCTCAACCTGCGCGGCGGCCCCAGCGAGAATTACAGCGTCCTTGGTATGCTGCAGAAGGGTGACACCTTCAGCCCCGTCACCGTCAAGGGCAGTTGGATCCAGATTGCCACGCCGACCAACGCCTACGCGTTCGTGGCCGCGATGTATTTGAAACAGGAAGCCGGTGCGCCCGCGCCGGAAACCGCCCCGGCCCCTGCGCCCGCGCCGGCCGTTGAGCCGACGCCCGCCCCGGTGCCGCCCGCGCCGCCGGTCGTCGCGACCACCGTGCCCGAAGCCGCGCCGATTGTCACTCAGCCCGCGCCGCCCGCCGCCGTGGTGCCCGCGCCGACGCCCGCGCCCGAACCCCCTCCCGCGATGGTTCCCTCCGCGCCCGCCGCGCCGATCGTGGTGGACACCAATCCGCCGGCGGTGGACACCAATCTCCCGCCGCCGCCCCCGCGCGTGGCGACGCATGAAGGTTACGTCCGCCATGCCTTGAGCATCGGCGCGCCGACCACGTTTGAGCTGTATGATCCGGCCAGCGGCAACGCCATCAACTACCTCAATTCCCCGACCACCAACCTCGACCTCTCGCATTACGACGGGCTCCAGATCGTGGTGACCGGCGAAGAAGGTTTGAATGATCGCTGGCCCGCGACGCCCGTGCTCACGGTGCAGAAGATTTACGTCCTCTCCACCAACCCGCCCGCCGAGGACAGCAAGCTCAACGTCTCGCCGCGCGCTCGCGAGAGCGTCAATCCCGCGGCGGCCGGCCGGCATCATTGATCGCTGCGCCTGAAGATGTCTGCTCCGGCCAAGATTATTGACGGTCGCGCCATTGCCGCGCAGATCCAAACTGAACTCACCACCCGCGTCGCCGAACTCCGGCGGCGCGGCGTCGTTCCCGGCCTCGCCTTTGTCCGCGTCGGCGAGGACCCGGCCTCCAAGGTCTATGTCGGCCGCAAGGAGAAGGCCTGCGCCGAACTCGGCATCGTTTCCGAAACGCACATTCTGCCGGAGGCCACCACCGAGGCGGAGCTGCTCGCGCTCCTCGGCAAGTTAAATGCCGCGAACCATCTGCACGGCATCCTCGTGCAGGCGCCGCTGCCCAAACAGATTCGCGAATCCGTCGTGTTCGCCACCGTGCTGCCCACCAAGGATGTGGACGGCTTCCATCCTGTGAACGTCGGCAAGCTCATGCTCGGCGACGACACCGGGTTCAAGCCCTGCACCCCCGCCGGCGTGGTGGAACTCCTCGTGCGCTCCGGCGTCAAGACGTCCGGCGCGGAAGTCGTCATCCTCGGGCGCGGGAACATCGTCGGCAAGCCGATGGCCGCCATGCTCTGCCAGAAGGGCGCCGCCGCCAACAGCACCGTCACCATTTGCCACTCCGCCACGCGCGACGTGCGGGCGCATTGCCTCCGCGCGGACATCATTGTGGCGGCCATGGGCGTGCCGGAATTTCTCAAGGCCGACATGGTGAAGCCCGGCGTGGTGGTGATGGACGTGGGGGTGAACCGCGTGCCGGATGCGACCGCCAAGACCGGCACCAAGCTCGTGGGCGATGTGGATTACAAAAATCTGCTGAACATCGCTGGGCAGATCACGCCCAATCCCGGCGGCGTGGGGCCGATGACCATCGCGATGCTTCTGCAAAACACCGTGCGGGCGGCAGAACGCGCGGCGGTGTAGGCGGGTTTAATTGATAAGGTAGTCGTTGGTTGATGGAGGATTGGGAAAGTTATTTCCAGCTACCTTGATTCGATGAAAAAGCTTTTGAGGTCGGTGTCAGGTTTTGAATAGTCTCTTTGATATCCTTTTTCTGAATAGCATAATACCGGTCGACGCAGAATGGAGCTATTGCCGAAGGAGCTACCGGCTTAAGCAAAATCCGCCTCAATTCCGAAACCAAGGATTCACGCGACGAGAAACAATCAACCGCCACCAGATGTTTTCGCACATCATGCAAGGCAAGGCTCTGGTCAAAGGAAGATTGTCCATCCGCCCGCATTGGATGTTTGCGGCCGAATTTGGCAAGGCATCGCTCACTGACCTCCACGCTTTTCGCATACTGGGAGCGGACGGTTTCTTCAGTCCACCAAGTTTCAGTTTTCATGGGTGCGCTATTTGCCGCTTAACAGCTAGATGAATTTTTAAATGCCGGAAATTCCGCCTTCCGCCGTTTTCATTATTGCCACTGTAGTTCTGCGTCGCGTCCGGCGTCCAGATATTTCCGCGCGGGGCTTCGGTGGGGGTTTTGCCGCCGCTGCCGGGTGGCCAATTTTTACGTTTGATTTGACAATGGAGGTGTATCGCGCTTTCCGGGGTCTGGGGCAGAATCAGGAAGGTCGGGTTATGAGCGCGCTTGGGAAAATCTGTGTGGCGGTGGGTCGTGGCGGGTTGCCCGCAACGATGCAGGGTCGGAATTTGTCCGGCAGGCGTCCGGTGGGCGGTGGCCGGCTGCCAACGGGAACTTTCCGGCATCGGTTTGCTGCTTCCAGTCGTTTGCCCGGAACCTTTAGACGCTTGCCCGAGACTTCCAGTCGCTTGCCCGGAACCTCCAGTCGCTTGCCCGGAACCTCCAGTCGCTTGTCCGGAAGCTCCGGACGCTTGTCCGGGACCTCCAGTCGTTTGTCCGGAAGCTCCGGACGCTTGCCCGAGACCTCCGGACGCTTGTCCGGAACCTCCAGTCGCTTGCCTGAGACCTCCGGACGCTTGTCCGGAACCTCCGGACAAGCGGATATTTGTCTAAAAACAAGGCGTTTTACCTAAATCCCCATGAAAATAGTCACTTGGGACTCCGGATTCCGCTTCGACGACCCGAATCTTTACTGGGGCAATCCCTCCTATCTGCTTGAACCGGGCGACCCCGGCTATGTGGACCCCAACCCTCTCGCTAGTGCAACCAACAAAAAAAATAAACGTATGTTACATATTCGATATTACCCTAAACGGCAGCCGGAGCAGCTTGTCTGGCTGATTAACTATGCGGGCAAGGTGCCGGGCTACGTCACCGTGCTCGGCCTGACAACGGCCTTTGGCACCGCCACCGTGGCCGACGCCCTCTGGCTGGTGTATGTCCTCCAGAATTGGTGGCCGGACACCAAAAGCTGGGGCTCCGCCTGCAGCAAGGCGGTCACGGACGTGCAAACCGGCACGGCCCCCGGCGCGTTCGTGCTGCCGGTGTTCACCGCACCGGCGTTGCCCACGGGCGTCACCGCGCAACCCGCCGGCGCCCTCACCCGCATCTTCGCCGCCGTGCAGCAAATGAAGGCGAGCCCGAAGATGACCGACGCCATCGCCGCCGACCTCGGCATCGTCGGCAGCGAACAGACCCCGCCGGACCTGACCGCCGTCCAGCCCGTCATCACCGTCCGCCTCGCGAACGGTCATGCGTTCGTGGGCTGGGGTTGGGGCGGCTACGGCCAGTATCTCGACAGTTGCGAAATCTGGGTGGACCGCGGCGACGGCAAGGGTTTTGTCTTCCTGACGGTTGACACCACCCCGAACTACACGGACACCACGCCGCTGCCGGCGACGCCGGCCAAGTGGAGTTACAAAGCCACCTACCGCGTAGGTGAAATCCAAGTGGGCCTCTGGAGCGCGCCCGTGAGTCTCACGGTCAGTGCCTGAAATAAAAATAATCTGGCGAGAAGCACGGCGGCTGGCAACAGCCGCCGTTTGCTTTAGCGCCGGCGGCGCGGAATCTTTGTAGAAAACGGCATTCCCAACCATGGCCAGCTCCGTAGGAGCGGAATATGCCGCCCCGCCGGGGCTAAAATTCATTTTGTTTTTGGATGCTACAACGAGGCCGCGCCTGACGGCGCTGAACATGCAATTGGAAATGTTATTCCAACCACTTTTTCCACGCCCCTTATTTCACTCCAGCGCATCAGCAAGGACTTCGGCCATGTGGCGGGTCTTGACGGTGGCGAGGTGTTGCACCTGGTGCCGGCAGCTCGTGCCGGAAACCACGGTGGTGGTGCCGTAGGGCTGTTGCTTGAGCTGCTGGAGCAGCGGCTCGGCAATCTTCACGGAGAGTTCGTATTTGTCCGCCTGCATCCCGAAGGAGCCGGCCATGCCGCAGCAGCCGGTGTCCAGCAGCGTGGCGCTCCGGCCGGGCAGATGGCTGGCGAGGCGCTGCATGGCCTTGGGGTCGGTCAGCGCCTTGGCATGGCAATGCGCGTGGATGACGATGCGCTCGTCGCGCGGCGCAAAGTTCAGCGCCTCGGGGTCGCGCTCCAGCAGTTCGCCGATGAAATCCTCGAAGAGAAAACAGCGCCCGGCGATGTCGCTGGCGCCGGGCAGATTCAGCTCGCGGTAATCCTCGGCGAACATGGAGTAGCAGGAGGGTTCGAGGAAAATGATGGGCGCGGTGCCGGCGGTGGCGGCGAGGAGCGCGAGGTTATGGCGACCGAGTTTTTCCGCCTTGTCGAGGTCGCCCATGCTGAACGCCGGCCGGCCGCAGCACTGGCGCTTCGTCGGGAGGGTCACGCCAAAGCCGGCGGCTTCGAGCACGGCGACGGCGGCCTTGCCGATGTGCGGTTCGTGGTAGCGGACATAGGTGTCGTCCCAAAGAATCACGCTGCCGCGCACGGGTTGTTTCTGGCTGTGATGCTTGGCGAACCAGTGGTCGAACCGCACGGAAGCAAATTCCGGCAGGGAACGGTGCTCGGTGAGGCCGAGCATCCGGTCGAGCAGATGCCGCACGGCGTTGCGTTCCAAAAAGAAGTTTGCGAGCCCCGGCACCGCGCAGCCGAGGCGCCCGAGCAAATCGAGCGAGCCGACGAGCCGCACGAGGCGGCTCTTGTGCGTGTGCCGGTTGCGCGCGTGCAGCAGCTCGGCCTTGAGCAGCGGGAGATTGACATTGGAGGGACATTCGCTCACGCAGGCGCGGCAGGCGAGACAGTTGCTCAGCGCGTAATCCAGTTCCTCCGCGCGCAGCGCATCGGGGATTTCGCGATGCTCCAGCGCGGCGCGAATGAGGTTCGCGCGGCCGCGCGTGGACATGCCTTCCTCGCCGGTGGTGATGTAAGTGGGGCACATCGTGTTCGTCCACTTGGTGCAGCCGCCGCAGCCGTTGCATTGCTCGAGATTGGCGATAAAGGATTCGTCGCGCGCGGCGAACGCAAGGCGCGGCTCGAACGGCAGCACAATGGGCTTGTCCGCGCCCTGCCGCAGATGGCGGTCAATCTTGTAACGGCCGTCGCCGATGATCTTGCCGGGGTTGAACAGATTGTTCGGGTCGAACACGGCCTTGATTTCGCGCATCACGCGGTAAAGCTCGGGGCCGACCTGCTGCTTGAGATATTCCGAGCGCGCGATGCCCACGCCGTGTTCCGCCGCGAGCGAGCCTTTGAACTGCGCGACGAGCACCGCCACCTCGTCGGAGATTTGCCGAAACTTCTTCAGGTCTTCGCCGTTGTGCAAATCGAGCACCGGGCGCACGTGGAGCAATCCCGCCGCCGCGTGGCCGTAGAACGACGCCTCCACGCCGATGCGCGCAAACATTTCCTGCAAGCCGGTAACGTAGGCGGGCAAATCGCGCGGCAGCACGGCGGTGTCCTCTACGAAGCACGCGGGCTTGGCGTCGCCCTTGCGGCTGGTAAGCAGCGAAAGCCCGGCCTTGCGCATCGCCCAAACGAGCTCGCGCTCGCGGAGATTTTTCAGGATGAGGCGGCGGCGGCCGAGATTCATCTTGGCCAGTTGCGCCAGCTTGTCCTTGGCGTCGGCAAAAAACTCGACGAGCAAGATGGCTTCGCAGGGGTGGTTGTCGAGGCCGAGCAGATCGCGCACGGCCTGAAACTCGCGCTGGCCGCGCGTCTGGTCAAAGAGCGGGCGGTCAATGTGCTCGATGGCCGCCGGCGCGAGCGCAATCAGTTCCTGCGTGGCGAGCATGGCCTCGGCGACGGAATCGAAAAAAAACATGCCCACGCCGCGTTCCTTCGGCAGCGGGACGAGGTTGAGCTGCGCGGAGAAAATGCCCGCGAGCGTGCCTTCGCTGCCGCACAGAATCGGGACGAGGTTGCCGAGTTGCGCGCTGGCCGCCGCGAGGCCGTAGCCGGGCCAGCGCTTGAGCAGGCCGGCGGGAAATTGCTCACTGATGATGAGCGAATTCAGCACGAGCAAGTCCTCAACGGTGGTGCGGTGCCGGTGCAGCGTTTCCAGATGCGCGCCGATGCGGGTGATCTTGCCATCGGCCATGACAATCTCGATTTCGCGAACGTGTTGGCCGGTGGTGCCATAGACCGGCGTGTAGGCACCGGAGGAATTGTTGGCAATCATGCCGCCGAGCGTGGCGCGCGAGCTGGTCGCGACGTCGGGCCCGAAGCAAAGATTGAAGGGCTTGAGGTAGGCGTTGAGCTGGTCCAGCACCACGCCCGCGCCGACACGCACGGTGGCGGCGTCCTTGTCGAAATCCCAGATGGTGCGGTTGTGCCGCGCGAAATCCACGACCAGGCCGTCGCCCAGCGCGCCGCCGCTCAGGCCGGTGCCGCCGCCGCGCGGGGTGAGCGCGATGCCGGAGGTCAGCGCCGCCTGGACGAGATGCGCGACCTGCGCGGTGCTTTTGGGAAACGCGACGGCCGCGGGGACAATCTGGTAAGGCGAGGCGTCCGTCGCGTAGAGCTGGCGGGTGCGGTTGTCGAAGGCGACTTCGCAATTGGCCGCGTTGAGCGCCGACATCTGTTGCGTGGAAAGCACGGCGACAAACTAGCGGCGCGCGGGGCGGTTGACAAATTGATTAAGCGCGCGCCGGCGGAAAGGTTTTACAGTGGCGTAAAATTTCGTTAGCTTCTGCGGACTATGACACTCGACGAAATCCTTTTGGAAGCGGAGGAAAAAATGCTCAAGACCGAGCAGGCGGTCGCGAATGAGTTCGCCGGCGTCCGCACCGGCAAGGCCTCGCCCGGCCTCGTGGAAAACATCCAGGCGGAAGTTTACGGCTCCATGATGCGCATTCGCGAGCTGGCGAACATCTCCACGCCCGAGCCGCGCATGCTGGTTATCACGCCGTGGGACGTGGCCGCGTTGCAGCCGATCGAGAAGGCCATCCAGAAGGCGAACATCGGTATCTCGCCGGTGGTGCAGGGCAAACTGTTGCGGCTGGCCTTCCCGGAATTGAGCACGGAGCGCCGCCAGGAATTCGTGAAGCTCATCAAGAAGATGGCCGAGGACGGCCGCGTGGCGATCCGCCACCACCGCCGCGAGGCGATGGATTTGTTTAAGAAACACGCGCACGACAGCGGCATCACCGAGGACGCCAAGAAACAGGCGGAAAAAGATTTGCAGAAATTGACGGACGATTACATCGGCAAGATTGACGGCCATATCGTCCACAAGGAAAAAGAAATCATGACGGTGTGAGGGGAATTACGGATTGCGATTTACAAGAAAAAGGCCGCTCCGCATTTGGGGCGGCTTTTTTTATTTGGGCGCGGTGGCGAGCGAGTTGGTCTCGAAGTGGACGATGGTTTCGTCCGGCTTGGCGTAACCGAGTTTTTCGCGGGCGAGGCGGCTGACGGTGTCGGGATCATTGCGCAGCGCGTCAATGTCGGCACGCAGGCCCTTGGCAATGTCGTCCTGCTTTTGCAGTTCGGTATCGAGTCGCAGAATCTCGCGGCGCATCCGCTCGTTCTGGTGGATGAGCGGCACATAGGTCATGCCGATCAAAATCACGACGGCAATCACCACCAGCGCGATGACCGCCTGGGTGAGCTTGCTCCAGATGCCGAGATCCACTTTCACGGCGGCAGTCTAGCGGCGCGCGGCGGGGAAGGGAAACGGATTTTGCTGACAACGTGCGGCGGCGCGTTTAAATTTACGACGCATGATCAAGGTGTTCTTCCTGATTTTCGAACCGCGCGCGACGTGGGAGCGGATTGCACTCGCGCGGCGGAGCTTCGGCTTTGTCATGTGCGTCCATTTGCTGCCGCTGCTGTTGCTCACCTCGGCGGCCGAAGGCTGGGGGCTGGCGCGCTGGGGTAAATGGCAGCCGCGGTTTGAAAAGTTCAAGGAACATTCCCTGAATACGATTATCAGCTTCGAGGCCATCCAGACGATATTGTTGTTGCTGATGGTGCTGTTGAGCGCGTTGATCCTGCTGAAGGTCAGCCAGACGTTTCACAACCGCTGCAAATATGTCGATGCCTTCACCGCGATGGCCTACGGTTACAGCCCGCTGTTGCTGGCGCATTTGATGGATGCGGGCCCGACGGTCAGTCCGTGGACCTCGTGGACCATCGGCATCGTGCTCACCATCTGGGTGCTTTATCAGGGCATTCCGAGTGTGATGCAGCCCGACCCGACGCACGCCTTCGGGCTTTATCTGTCTGCGGCCATCGTCGCGGTGCTCACCGCCGGCATGGCGCGGCTGCTGACGGCGCTGTATCTGCTCGGCGAAGTGGACTTCCATCACTCCTGGCTGACGCGCCGGTTTCCAGATTTGTTCCAATGAATTCCGCTGTTGAATTGCAAATCCTTGCCGCGCTCAGGCATTTGGATGAAACCGTGAAGTCTCTGGCCACGGCCAATCCCAAGCCAAGTTTATTACCGCTGTTTGCGCGCATTGACGAACTGGCTGCGCAACTTCCGCCCGGCACCGACCCGACGCTGCTGCATTACCTGCACAAAAAAAGCTACGAGAAGGCGCGGCTTTTTCTGCAAGGCCGCGATGCGGAAAATCAGGTCGGGAACTGCCGCCAGGTCTGAAGTGTTTAATTCATGCTCGACGACACCATTGCCGCGATAGCCACGCCGATTGGAGAAGGCGGGCTGGCTGTCATCCGCCTTTCCGGCGCGCAGACATTTGTCATCGCTGACAAATGTTTCTCTCCAACCGGAAAGAGCTCGCTCAAGCCTTCCGCTGCGCCGACACACACGATTCAATTTGGAAAAATTATCCGCGATGGCAATGTGATTGACGAGGTGCTTCTCGCCGTCCTGCGCGCACCGCGCACTTTCACGCGCGAAGACACGGTGGAGATTTCCTGTCACGGCGGCATTCTGCCTGCCAAGCTGGTGCTCGATGCGCTGCTCGCCGCCGGCGCGCGATTGGCGGAGCCGGGCGAATTCACCAGGCGCGCATTTCTCAACGGCCGTATTGACCTCGCACAGGCGGAGGCTGTCGCCGATTTGATCCACTCGCGCACGGAGCTGGCACTGGCCGCGGCCAACGAGCAGTTGGCCGGCAAATTGTCCCAGCGCATCAACCAGGTGCGCGACGACCTCATGCACACGCTCGCGCACGTCGAGGCGCACATTGATTTTCCCGAAGAAGACATCGCGCCGGATACGAAAGAAAATTTATTGCAGCGGCTGGAAGCCGGCATCGCCTTCATGGACGAGCTGCTGCGCACGGCGAACGAGGGCCAGATTCTACGGCGCGGTATCCGCGCGGCGATTGTCGGCCGGCCCAACGCCGGCAAGTCCAGTCTGCTCAACCAGCTGCTGGGCCGCGACCGCGCCATCGTCTCGCACATTGCTGGCACCACGCGCGACACGATTGAGGAGACGGCGAACATTCGTGGTCTGCCCGTGGTTTTCATCGACACTGCCGGACTGCGCGAAGCTCACGACGAGATTGAGCGCGAAGGCATCCGCCGGAGCCGCGAATCGCTGGCGCAGGCGGAATTGATTCTGCACGTGGTGGACGCGAGTGAGCCGATGAGTGATGCGGATAAAAATTATCTGGCTGAGTTCACTGGTAAAAAACGGATTCTCGTCCGTAACAAGACTGATTTGCCGGTGAAGCTGGAGTTGTCAGCAGCTGCCGGCGTGCCGGTCGTGGATGTCTGTTGCACCGGCGGGCAGGGGATTGAAGCGCTCAAAGACGCGATAAAAAATCTGATTTGGGCTGGCGAGATCAAGGCCGAGATGTTGCAGGTGGCTATCAATTCACGGCATCAGGACGCCTTGAACCGCGCGCGGTTTTCTGCGCGCGCCGCCACCGACGCGCTCGCGGCGGATGCCACGCTGGAACTGGTGGCGATGGATTTGCACATCGCCGCCAATGCGGTCGGCGAAATCGTGGGCAAAACAACCACGGAAGATTTGCTTGATAAAATCTTCAGCAGCTTCTGCATCGGCAAGTGATGGCCAGCATCACGCCCATTGTTTTCCGATATTCTCCAATCCGGCGAGCTGCAAATCCTCCGGCGTCATGCAGGCATGCATGTGGATGTCCGCCTCAAAAGTTAGAAACCACGGCTCAGCCAGTGACGGAATCTTCGAGGCGTCGGGACAGTTGACGACCAGATAGGCGGTGCGGTGGCCGTGGGCGTCCGAGAAATAGACTGATTCCGGCTTCAACGCGTCCAGAATTCTTCCAATTTTGGCACCGGCGGTGCCGTCCTTCACGGCGGCGTTAAATTTTGCAGTGGGCAGCGAGACTATCATCATCATGCGCATAAGAGTTCCTTTTGGTTTGGTTTAGGATTGGTTGGCCCGGCGAAAATGGCGGAATCCAATCTGCATGGCAAGTTCCAAACCGGAAGGAATTTCAATTTTTGACACTCGCCCGCTGGTGTTTATCCTTACGCCATGCGCATCGTTCCCGTTTCCCTTGGCAGCCGCAGCTACCAGATCAAAGTTGGCAGCGGACTGCTGGCGCGTCTCGGTGCGGAATGCGCCGCGCTCAAGCTCGGCCAACGCTGCGCCGTCATCACGGATGCCAACGTCGGTAAAAAATTTGCCAGAGCAGCTTTGACATCGCTTTCAAAGTCGGGCTTTGCGCCGGTGCTCATCACGGTTCCCGCCGGGGAAAAATCCAAGCGCATCACCACCGTGGAAAAATGCTACGACGCACTGGCGCATCACCGGCTCGAACGTAAATCCTTCATCGTCGCGCTTGGCGGTGGCGTGGTGGGCGACCTTGCCGGTTTTGTGGCGGCGACGTATCTGCGCGGCATCCCGTTCGTGCAAGTGCCGACGACGCTGCTCGCGCAGGTGGACAGCTCTGTCGGCGGCAAGACCGGCGTGAATCTGAAGGCCGGCAAAAATCTTGTCGGCGCGTTTTACCAGCCGCGCTTCGTGCTGTGCGATTTGGACACGCTGAAGACATTGCCGCGGCGCGAATATGTTTCCGGCCTCGCGGAAGTCATCAAATACGGGATTATTTACGACGAGGTTTTGTTTGCGAAACTTGAGCGCAATCTGCCGAAATTGCTCCGGCGTGACGTAAAAACCATGGCTGCTGTCGTGGCGCGCTGCTGCGAAATCAAGGCGGAGGTTGTCAGTCAGGACGAATCGGAAAGTGGATTGCGCGCTATCCTGAATTTTGGCCACACCATTGGGCACGCCATAGAAAACAGCTCCGGCTACGGAAAGTATTTGCACGGCGAAGCAATTGCCATCGGCCAGGTAGCGGCAGCAAAGTTGTCCGGGCAAGTCCTTGGCCTGTCGGCTGGTGAAGCGACGCGGATTGAAAAAATATTCGTTCATGCCGGGCTGCCCGTAAAAATCAAAGTGTCGGCGGCACACCGCAAAAAACTTTTTGCCGCGATGCAGCTCGACAAAAAAGTGAGCGGCGGCGAAGTTAAATTTGTGCTGGCCGAGAAGATTGGCCGGGTCAAATTTGGCTGCCGCGTCGCGCCTGAAATGATTGACGCGATGGTTTAGGCTTATTGTATCCGCCGGAGCTTGATCAGGGTAAGGTCGTCGGCGAGATGAATCTGGTTGCTGTAAGCGAGCAGTTTTTCCGCGAGGGTTGGCAGGTTCAGATCGTGGGTTTCTGTGAGCATCATTTGTTCGTGCGCCAGCCGGACCAAACCATCCTGATCCAGTTGGTTGTCTTCCGCATCAAAAACTTCCGTCGCGCCGTCAGTAAACATCAATAGCGTGTCGCCGGGCGCAAGCTGCGCTTGAAATTCAGTGTAGGACACATCCGGCCACATGCCCAGCGCGCTTTGGGACTGCCCGATAATTTCAGGCTTGAGGTCGCTGCGAATGATTATAGGTGAGGCGTGCCCAGCGCGGACGCAGCGCAGGTGACCGCAGGTGGCGTCATAAACCACAAAGGTCGCGGTGCAGAAAAATCCGGCGTCATGCACGAGCGCGTGGAGCCGGCGGTTCAGCGTCCGCATGAAATAAGCCGGTGTGCTCAGCTTGTCGCGGTGATCATCCCACAGCATCCGCAACTGCATCGTGTAAAGCGCGGCGGCGAGACCGTGGCCGATAGCATCGGCGATCAGAAAAACATACCGATGGGTGTTGAGTTGTTCGACACGATAAAAATCGCCGCCGACGATGCTGCGCGGCTGATACACAATCTGGATGTCCACCCGGCGGTCGCTGGGCAAATGGCTGGTTAGGGATTGTTCTTGAATGGATTTGGCGCGGAGCAAATCGTGCAGGTCGTGGCGCAAGTCGCGAAAGACTTCGATGCCGCCGATGGTTTCGCCGGCGGCGTTGGTAAGCGGCGCGACGGAAACCTCCACCGGCATCCGTCGTTGAGATTTGCATTTTGCAAACAGCAGCAGCGGTTCGGCGCTGGGCTGGTTGGTAACGATGCTCCGGTGCAACGGACAGGTGTCGTGGCCGCACAGGCAGTTGTCGTCCTTGTCCACATGGCAAAGCAAACTGTCGTGACAGGAACGCCCCACGACTTCAGCAGCACTCCAGCCGGTGATGCGCTCGGCGGCGCGGTTCCAGAACAGAATTTTTCGGTTCGTGTCGGTGATGTAAACGCCGTCGGCGAGCGAGTTTAATAGTTGCGGCTCGGTGAGCTTGCCGTTAGGCAAATCGTCCGCAAGAAAGGCCGTTGAGTTCATAAGCCGGAAAACTTTAGGGAACTGATGCAAGCTTGCGCCTAATCCCTAGTTTTGCAAATGGAATTTTCCGGCTGAGAATTTTGCCGCACTTCATGACGCTAGTTTCGCTGCGTAATTTTCTATCGCCGAATGAAAGTTGTTTGCAGTCCAAAATTTAAGCAGTCAGCAAACGCCCGCTGCGTTTGCTGACTGCTTGTGTGAAAGCCGTTTCACCATCGTCCGCATTGCGGCGGACGAGGTTTTGGCTATGGCTGATATTTCAACCGGTAATAGGCCGAGGACGGCGGGATGCCGCCCAAATCGCCAAACGAATCGATGACATTGATGACGCCGTTGGTGGCGGCGGCGTTGGTGGAAACATCCACCCAGTCGGTCAGATTGGTGGAACGTTCGGCGACGTAGCTGTAACTCGCAATGCCGAAGAACTCCAAGTTCGCCATGCCGCCGGTGAACGAGGTGAACTGGCCGGTAATCGGTCCCGTGAGGGAGTTGCTCACCACGATGCTGACATAGCCTGTATTGGTTCCGCCAAAGCCATCGGTGACCGTGTAGCTGAACTGGTCGTTCAGCCCGCTTGTGTTGTAATACTCAAGCAGGCCGCTGGTGATCGTCGGGGTGATTCCGTTGGTGCTGGTGCCGACGCTGACCAGTGAAATTGTGTCGCCATCCGCATCGGTGACATTGACGAGCAGGTTGCTGACACTGGTGCGCAACGAATGCACGCCGGTGGCAAACGTGAAAGCGACGTTCCCTGCCACCGGCGGATGATTGGTGACAATCTGGTTGAATGTATTGGTGGCAGCCAAGAAATTGACATCACCAGCATAGACCGCCGTGATGAGATTCGTGCCGCGCGGCAATGAATTCAGGCTGTCGCTGGTCGCAACACCCGCTGCCAGCGTGTTGGTGCTAAACGGCGTCGTGACATTGTAGAATGTCACCGAGCCGGTGGCATTTGTCGGTGCGACGTTTGCGGTAAATGTCAGGCTATCCAGATAACCCGCCGGGCTGGCCGAGGACGAAACGTTCACAGTGGCGCTAGCCTGCGAGATGATGACTGAGCCACTGGCACCGGCGAGCGTGTAGTTGCCCGCCGTGGTGCCGCCGAGAACCAGCGTGCCGAACGACGTGATGGCTTGCGTGCCGATGCCCGCGCCGGCCAGACCGCCGGTGCCGGAGGCAACTATGACATCATCGCTGCCGACTGCGTTCGCTACGGACAGCGTGGCTGCCGACGCGTTGGTGGTGGTATCATAAGGCCGCGTGCCGGCCAGGACGACCGCGAGCGGATTAACCGCCAGTAAGCCGTTGGTGTAGCTAATGGAATAATTGGTCAAGCCGCTGCCCGTGGCTGTGCTGGCGATAATCGGATAGCTGCTGACGGTGGCCGAGTTCGTTGCGCCCGCGCTGGTCAGTGTTACGCCCGTTACCGTGTCGCTGCCCAGCAAACCGATGGCAGTAAATTCCGTGCCGGCAAAGCTCACGGTCTGACCGTAGGTCTTGCCGCTGCTGTTCGCCGTGATGCCCAGCGTGGCAGCGTTAATCGTCAAGGTTCCGTTCGTAAAGCTGGTGAAGCTATAGTTGGTTGCCGTCAGGCTGCCGATTGCTGCCGTGATGGTGTAAGTGCCGACCGGGCTGCTACTCGATGTGACGGTCGTCAAGCTTGCGCTGCCACCGACCACCGCCACGGTGTCACCGTTCACAAAGCCACTGAATGAGGCGGTGTAAGCCGGATCCGCCGCGCCATAGATGCGGTTGGTGTCGTTGGCCGTCACGCCGAGCGGCGCTGGTGTTACTGTGACCGCCACCAGATTCGTGGCGGTGCCAAAGGCGTTGGTGACAACGATGGTGTAATTGCCCGATGAGTTCACACCGGGAGCCGTCAGCGTCAACGTCGAATTGGTTGCACCGCTGATGAGGTTGGTGTTGTTGTCAAACCATTGATAGGCCAGCGGCGCGGTGCCGGCGGCGTTAGCCGTTAGCAACGTGCTGTTGCCATAGACGAAGTTGGTGGAGGCAGGCGTCATTGTGATGACCGGCACAGCGGCGATGCTGATGGAGCCGTTGACCGTAAGCTGCGATGTGTTCCATACCAGCCCGCCGCCCAGTGCCGGCAATACGACGTTCGTAAAGCCGCCGCTGTAAGCGCCCGCGGCGAAGAGCGCGAAGGTGTCACCGCTTTGCAGGGCGTTGCCGAGGTTGGTGATGATGAGCGCGCCGCCGTAATTTAGCGTGCCGGTGGTTAGCACCAGTTTGTCGGCGTTCTGCGAGTTGGTGCGATTAAGGGTGATTTGCACGGTGCCGTGAAGCGTCGGGCTGCTATTCAATGTGAGCGTGCTGATGCCGACCAGGCCCGGGGCGATGGTTCCGTTCACCGTCGCCGCACCGTTGACCGCGCCGTTGCCGGACAAAGTCTGCGCCGTGCCGAGTGTGAAGCCGCCGCTCACACCGGACACGTCGAACACCGCGCCGCCGGCCACGGCGATGTTGGGCGAGTTGCCAATGGCACCGGCGTTGGTCAGCAGCAGCGTGCCGGAGCTGATGGTGGTAGCACCGGAATACGTGTTCGTCTGCGACAGGATGACGTAGTTTGTGGTGGTTTTGTTCAACGCAATGCCGGAGCCGGCGAGGACAAGGTTGGCGGAACCGCTCATTGCCTCGATGGTGCTGGCACCAACATTGCCGTTCACGCCGAATGGCGAATAATTGGCTGCGAGCGTGTAAGTGCTGCTGGAACCGCCGAGGATGATGCCGTTGTTGGTGCCATTGCCGATGGTGAGCCGGCCCGCTGTGACGTTGTAGCCGTTCAAATCGAGCGTGCCATTAGCGACATTCACTTCCGGACTGGCGGACAACATATCGGTGCTGTTGCCCGTGAAGCGCACGGTGCCACCGGCATTGATCTTCACGCCGCGGTCCACCGCGATGGTTGAGCCGGTCATGCCAAGGTTGACGGTGCTGGCGGATTCCACATCGAGCGCGAGCAGGTTGTCATGCGAAGTCGCATTGGCATTGCCCAGCGTGAACGTGCCGGTGCCAATCTTCGTCAGGATGAACGGCGCGCCGCCGCTGCGTGCGCGTTGGAGGGTCAGGCTGCCGGGACCACCGACGGTGAAGCTCGCGCCGTTGACGATTTCAGAATTGAGCAACGCGGCGCTGAGAATGTTGCTGTTGATCAAGGCGCCGTTGCCGCCAACACCAGCGCCGGTAACGCTGGTGACGGTGCCGTTGGTCTGGCCGTTCACGTCCAGCGTGCCGCCGGTGGCAATGGTGGTGCTGTTGGTGCCAAGAGCATTCGTGCCGCTGCCCAGCCGCAACGTGCCGCCGTTGACAGTGGTGCCGCCGCCGTAGGTATTGTTGCCGGCCAGCGTCTGGATGCCGCTGCTTGTTAAATTAATTGCCAGGGCGCGGTTGGCGGTGGTGGCCGCCGTGATGTTGCCGCTAAAGGTGTAATTGCCACTGCCTGCGAGCGTGAGCGTGTGAAGCGAAGAGCCGGTGCTGTCGGTTACCGTGCCGCCCGCGCCGGAGATATCACTCAAGCCGGCGAGCGTCTGACTGACGTTCTGAATATCCAACGTGGCGCCGGAGGCCACATAGGCCAGATTGGTGTTCAACGCGTTGGCATTCTGCAACGCCATCGTGCCGAGGAGCACTTGCACCGTGCCGAGGAAACCATTGTCAGCCGCATTGATGGTAAAGGGCGAGGTGGAACTGTTTTCAATCAGGCTCGTTACATTTGCGCCGATCAGACCACTGTTGCCACCGTTCACATAGAGATTCGTATTGCCGGTTCCGGAATTGGTGATTGCGCCAACGTTGTTGAGTGTGGACCGGATGTCAATGAATGCACCTGTTCCGGTAAAATTATCTTGAAAAGTTAGATTGCCCGTTCCCGTGACACCGCCCTGAATGCGCCAGCCGGATGCGGCCGTCGAATTAATCGTCAGGTTGGCGCTGCTCAAAGTGATGGCACCGGGCAACAGGTTGATTTGACCGCTATTGTTCCAAGTGCCCGATATCGTATTCAAGCCCGTGCCGGCGACGGTGACCGGCTGGCTGACATTCGCCGCACTGCCACCCAAACCATTCGCCGCCAGGGTGACGGCTGCGCCGCTTGCATTGCCCAGCGTCACTGTGCCGGTGGTGGCGCCGAGGCCGCTGGCAGCGTTGATCGAAATTGTTCCCGCCGCGAGCAATGTGCCACCGCTGTAGGTGTTCACGCCGCTGAGAGTCAGCGAACTGGCATTGGTTTTCGTCACTGAGCCGGTGCCGCTGATGATGCCGGCATAAGTCTGATTCGCCTGGTTGGCGTAAACCAGCGTGCCGTTGTTGGTGATGTTGCCGGACAGATATCCGTTGTTGGTCACACCGTCACCTAACTGGATGGTGCCCGCGCCAATGGTCGTGATGCCGGTGAAGGCATTGGAGTTCAGCAGAACCAACGTGCCCGTCCCGAGCTTGGTCAGCGGTGTGCTGCCGATGATTCCGCTGCCGGTCAGGGTGTATTGCTTGGTCACATTGCTCACGGTCACGGACACCGGTGAGAAACTGCTGCTGTTGGTCACGAAGAACGGCCCGCTGCCGGCCGGCGTTTCATTGAATACGACGCTATCTAATGTGTCATCGTAAGTTGTCGTCACGCCCAATTGATCTTTCCAGTTGGCCGTGACGGTGTCCCAGAGGCCGCTGCCCGGCTGCCAGACCAACGGCTCGGAATAGCTGGTGACGTTGGTGATGACCACGCTGATGACCTTGGTGGTGGTGTTGTTGGTGATGTAACCGGCATCACGTTGCGGCAACGCGAGCGGTGTGAGCACTGGTGCACCGGTCAGTGTGCCCGCATAGGTGAGCAGCGGGTAAGTGCCGAGCGAGAGCGTATAGCCGCTGACTAGGATGTTCAATGTGCCGCTGATGGTCAGGTTGCTCAGAACCAGCATCGGCGCGGTGGTCGTGCTGGGCGAATTGGTGGTGAAGGTAAAACTGGCATATTCAGTGCCGGCCGAGTAAGTCAAGTTGCTGCAACTCCACTGCCCACCTTGTGTGGAAACGAACACGCCATTGGTCGCGCCGGTGTTGATGGTGACGGCGCTGTTCGAGCAGTAACCGCCGGTGACGCCGATCAACGCGCCCGCGCTGACGGTGGTGGATCCGGAATAAGTATTCGTGCCTGACAAGGTCAAAGTGCCGGAGCCAACCTTGGTGATAACTGAATTACCTTGAATTGATCCGGCAAAGGTGGTGCTGGCATTGTTGGCACCGATTGAGTTGGTAATTGCGCCGGCAGTGCTACCGCTAATAGAAGCTCCAAATGATGATCCGGACAACGCACCGATGCTCCAAGAGCCGCCGGTCGAGTAGGACTGCGGTTGAAGACTGACTGAACCCTCGATATCCACGGTAGCCGTGCCAAACCCGCCGAAATAGCCACCGTTGTTGAAAAGCCGGACGCCGCCGCTGCCGGTGAAATTAATCGCGCCGGTGAAGGCGCTGAAATTCATATAAACGTCATTACGGGATACGGTCGTTTGGGCGTTCAAGTTGAGCGTGCCAGCACCGGTCAAGGAGTAGCCGACAGAGGCGCTTCCTAGCTGAATGCGGGTGCCCATGTTAATGGTGCCAGTCATTCCAGTGGCAACATAAATTGGGTTATTGAGGTCAGTTGTGTTCGCGGCGGCAATAGTGCTGGAAAGCGTGCCGCCATTAAAATTGAGGGGGCCGCTTCCAAGCATAACCCCGAAACTAGGACCATTGAGATTGATGGTGCCGGAGTTGAGGTTGATGGGGCCAGAACCGACTTCCGCAGCGGTGACAGTCAACGAGTTAGTGCCACTCTTAGTTAAGGAGTTGATGGTAATCGAACTGCCGCCCAAGGTGTAGGCATTGGCCGTGTTGGAAACCACGAAATTACCCGGCGACAGATACGGATTTGCTCCCGAAGCCGCCGTCACGGTGAACGCACTCGCCGAATCATCAAACCGGACATTGTCATTGTCAGCATAAATCACCGCCGCGCCGCTATTCGTCCAGTTGCCCGCCGTGGACGTATCCCAGTTGCCGCTGGTTTTGCCGCTCCAAACATCGACGGTGGTGTTGGCCGCGGAGACGTTCAGGGCTATCGTGTTCACGCCACTGATGTTGTTGGTGGTGATGGTTGCCACCAAGCCCGTCGGGACGGTGCCGATCTGGAAGCTGCCCGCGCCATTGATGGTCGTGTAGCCAATGAGTGGGTAAATATAGCCCGCAGTGAAGGCACCGCTGATGATGTTGATTACATTCGTGCCCGCCAACGTCAGCGTGGTTGCAAACATGGGCGCGGTGGTGGTGTTGCCCACGGCGGCAAATTCATTTGTGCAGCCGTTGGCACTGCCAAGCGTGAGTGTGGAGACGGACAACTGCGACACCGAGCCTACCGCTGTCAAATTCAAGCGGCCATTGTCATTAACAATCATCGGGCCAGCACCGGTGAGGTTCGCCGGGGTGACAGCGAGGCGTCCGCCGGTGATGGTGGTGGCTCCTGTGTAAGTGTTCGCTCCGGTAAGCGTGAGTGTGCCGGTGCCCGTCTTGGTCAGGGCCAGGATGCTCGTGCTGTTGGCAATGATGATGCCGGAAAAAGTCGTGCTCGTATTCAGCGCGCCGACACTGAGGGTCACCGTGCCAGCCAGGTCGTTGCGGAAAGTTCCGCTGCCGGATAACGAGCCAAAGTAAATTGTCCCGGTGGCAAAGTTAAAGCCGTAGCCGTCCGTGGCGTTGTTGTTCAATGACCACGCGGCGTTGGCACTGCCAGCCGTGGCGCTGTTGAAGCGCCAGCGATCATTGCTCCCGCTGGCAGCCGAGTTCATGACTCCGGTGAATCCGCTATCATCACCGCTGAAAGTGAGTGCTGGGTTTATGTTGCCGCTTTCGTTGATGGTGCCGCCGCCCGAAAGATTGCCGCTCAAGGTGGGGCCACCGGGCGCATTTTTTACCCAGGAAACCGTGGCGCCGGTGGGCACCACAATGTTATTGGCAATTGTCGGGGCATAAAATTGCACTGTGGTTCCGTTGTTATTGGTGAACACGCCGCCGATGCCCAGCGGGGTGGCACCGCCGAGTGCGAGCGTGCCGCCGTTGAGCACAGTGACGCCGGTGTAAGTGTTGGCGTTATTCGTGAGTGAAAGCGCGGCCGTGCCGTTCTTGATCAGCGAACCGCTGCCGGCGATGACGCCGTTGGTGATGGCGTAATTCTGAACGTTGTTGCTGAAGGTCACGCTGGCCGGCGTAACCGTGCCGACGATGTTGATGGTGTTGGTGGTGGATGTGTCATCGAATATCACCGCCGCCCCGTCTACGTAATTCGTAATCGTGCCGCCGCCATTCTTCCAGTTCAGCGTGGTGGTGTCCCAGTTCGTGTTGACGCCGCCGACCCAGAATAATTGGTTCGCCAGCGTCACGTTGAGGTCGAGTGACTGGTTAACGGTGTTATTGACGAGCGTCGCCACCATGCCGCCGGGCAGGATCAAGGTGGTCGGCACTGTGCCGGACAACGTGCCGGAATATTTGAACAATGGATAGGTGCCGGGCGGAATCAGCATCGCCCCCGGACGCACGATGACGGTGGGCGCAACGGTGAAGGCAAGGTTTCCATTGATAAGCAGCGGCGCAGTTGTGGTGCTGGGCAGGTTGCCGTTGAAATTGAAATCCGCGTAGGTGCTGCCCGAACTGTAAGTCAGGCCGCCGCAGACCCATTGACCGCCCGCAGTTGCCACGAGCACGCCGTTGGTGCCGCCGGACGAAACCGTGACTGCACTGTTCGAGCAACTGCTGCCGGTCTGGCCGATGAGTTCGCCAGCGCTGACGGTGGTGGCACCGGTGTGGAGATTGTTGCCGGTCAGAGTCCACGTTGCGGAACCGATTTTCATCAGTGCGTTGCCGCTCAACTGGCCGCTGTAAATGTTCGTGCCGACGTTGTTGTTGCCGACGGAAATGGTGCCCGTGCCGAGCGCGAGTGAGCGGGCGCCTTTCAAGCCGCCGAGCGTGGCGTTCAAGTTGTTCAGGTTGAGCGTGCCGGAATCGAGGACGTTCATGTCCACGGAGGAGTTTTGCAGCGCGAGCGTGTTGCTCACCACCAGCGTGCCATTGGTGATGCGCGTGTCACCGGAATATGCATCGGCCCCGCTCAAGGCCCAGGTGCCAGAGCCGTCCTTGGTGACACCCACGATTGCGGAGCCGGTGTCCACAATGTTGCCGGCAACGGCACCGTTGCTGACACCGGAGAGGGTAATAATGCGCGAACTGGCCGTGACCTGGTTGCTGACAGCGGTGCTGCCCGAGGTGCCGAGGGTCAGGAAACCTGCGTCCGACTGGACGATGGCAAATGAGCCGCCGGAAGTGAGACCGAGCGTGCCGGAAAGGGTGTTATTGCCGTTGAGGTTTTCAATGGAGACATTGGTGCCGCTGCGTTCCGGCAAGCTGATGTAATTGTTCAACGTGATGCTGTTCGAAAGTTCCAGGCGACCGATGGATTCGTTACCGCCGTTGCCCACGATGATGGTTCCCGTTCCCAGGGTCTGAGTGGCCGCCGCGCGGACCACGCCGCTGCGGAAATATTGGGCACCGTTGCCGATGTTGACGCCGCCGCTGAAGGTGTTGTTTGCGCCGGCCAGTGTCAGGATGGCGTTGGCGTTGGTGACGGTGAGCGTGAGCGCGCCGGCGGTGTTTTTTACGAGTCCGCTGAAAAAGCTGTTCACATTCGCATTACCGACGGTGAGTGCGGGGGAGCCACCGGCGACGGTGTCAATTGTGCCGTTACCGTAAAGGCCGTTGATGGTCTGGCTGTAGGTGTTCAAGTCGAGCGTGCCGGCATTGGTGACAATCAGGTTGCCTTTGCCCGTGCCGTTTGGCAGCAAGCCGGTCGCGCCGAATTTCAGCGTGCCGTTGGTGATGGTGGTATCGCCGGTGTAGGCATACACGCCGTTGCCCGCAGTGGTGGAATTGGAGTAAACCTGTGTGCCGTTGACGATGTTCACGGCGAGGTTGCCGACGATGCTGCCGCCGAAAATTTGCTGCGCGGAATTGGAGAGCGTGAGCGTGGCTGCCGTCGCGCTGCTGTTGGTGACCCAGCCGAGGTCGGCGGGCGTGGGGGAAGTATTCAAGCCAGCCAGCGTCTGGTTGTAGCCGTTCAAATCAAATACCGTCGGCACCGTGGTGCTGCCGTTGCCGCCGATGTCCATGACGGCGGTGGGGCTGACGCCGTTGATTGCGCCAATGCTGTTGGTGCGGTTGCGGATGCTGATGTTGGTGTAGCTGCCGCTGCCAGAAAACCGGACGTAGCCCTCGCGCACAATCAGCGTGGTGGCCGGGGTAATCAGGTTGATCGGCCCGGCAAAGGTCAGCAGACCGGAGGTGGTCGGTCCGTAAATGTCGCCGCCAGCGAAGGTGTTGGTGTTGATGGTGACCGTTCCGGAAATCGTGGACGAGGTCGCGTCCACTGCCTGAATCACGCCCGAGGAAGCACCCGGATTGGTGCTGCTCAAGGTCATATTGTTCGTGAGGGTCACGCCGTTGAGCAACATTTTGGTCACCCCAGGACTGTTGTTCATTGTGACATTGCCGGTTCCCAAGGCATTGCTGTTGTTCACTTGCAGGATGCCTGCGTTGATGGTCGTGCCGCCGGTGTAGGTGTTCACCCCGGAAATCGTCAACGTGCCGCCGGTGGAAAAGTAGTTGTTGAGTGTCAAGCCGCCAGCGCCGGAAATGATGCCGGATAGGGTGCCATTATCGTAGGTCGTGGTGGAATTCCAGAACTGCCGCAGCAGCACCGTCAAGCCGGTGTTGTTCGTGATGTTGGCCGAATCGGTGACGGACTGGTTGAAGTCAAGCACGCCGCCATTGGCCACTGTCGGGGTGGAAAACGCGCTGTCCAAAATCAACTCGCCCTGGCTGGCGAGCACATAATAAGGCGTGGCAGTGGAGCCACCGTTGAGTTCCAGCGAGCCGCCGTTGGTGACGGTGATGATGCCGGTGTAACCGGCATTCGCCACGGTGATGATGGACATGTTTCCCTGGAAATTCGCGCCGGTGTTCGCAAAGTCAATGAGTGTGCCCGGACCGCTCACGTTTAATGGCCCGGTGCCGGTCAACAAGCCGACGAGATTCAGGACAAACTGGCCGCCCGCCCCGGCTGCGATTTGCAGCGTTCCGCCGCTGGCACCTATATTGTTGGTGTGGGTGTAGCTGGTGCCCGTGATTGCGGCCCCGACCTGCAACGTGCCGCCGTTAAGGACTACGACGGCGGTGGTGGCGCCCAAATTATTGTTGTTGGTGATGGCGACTGTGCCGGAATTGATGACCGTGGTGTTGGTGTAAGTGTTGACGCCTGAGAGCACGGTAATGCCGGTGCCCACATTGGTGATGCCGCCACCACCGGCCCCCGAGATGATCCCGTTCAAGGTCAGCGTGCCGCCGCCCGCCGCGTTGATAGCCACGCTGTTCGAGAGGGTGAGGGTGCCGGAAAGTATGTTCGTGCCGCTGGTGGCCAAGCTGCTGATGGTCTTGACGCCGGTGGAGCCGGCGCGGACGTTGATGGCGTTGGTAAAATTCTGACCGCCGGTCGTTGCGCCCAAAGCCAGGTTCGCTGTATTGGTGCCCGATGTTTCACCCAGATAGAAAATCGGGCTGTTGCTGGCATAGCCGGTGGCGTTGAATTGCAACGTGCCGCTGGAGATATAGGTATTGCCACTGTAGGTATTGGTGCCGCTGAACTGCACCACGCCGGTCAACGGCAGCAGGAAGCCGTTGACCACCACGTTCTGGCCGCTGCCGCTGATGGGGCCGGCGAAGTTCACCGTGCCGCCGGTGGCCGCGCTCAAATTAATCTGGCCGTTCAGCGTAATCGAGCTGTAGAAAGTATCCGTGCCGCTGGTGTTCAAGCCGCCGATGGTCCGCTCCACCGTGCCGCTTTGGTAAGTCGTGATGGGATTGGTGAAATTATAGCCGCCGGTCAGGGGTGAAAGCCACAGCTTCGCAGGCGTGGCGCCACTGCCGTCGCCGACGGTCACCTTCTGGCCGGTGGCGAGGCTGCCGCCGGTGTCCATCCACAATTCGCCGGCGTTGATGTAAATGTTCGTGCTGCCACCCCACGTCTGCGCGGCTTTGATGTCCACGATGCCGTAGTGCGCACTATCGTCTTCAATGTTCATGTCCACGTTGGTGTTGCCGACCTGACCGCCGACGAGGTCGGTTTGCAGGATGAGCTTGTGCGCGGCGGCGAGGTTGTTGGCTGTGCCGCCATAGACCTGAACTTCCTTGTGGTTGTCGTTGAAGACGGGTTGCAGGAAAATCAAATCTCCCGCCGCCGGGTTTAACTGCATGAACGCATCCGCCGTGTTATACGCGCCCGAGGTCTGCATGTTGATGGTGATGGGCGCGGCCCAGTCGTTTTCGATCTTCCCGTCAAAGTTCAATCCGGCCGTGCCGGCGCTACCGTTGCCATAATACAATTCAATCCCGGTGGTCGGTGAACTGAACGTGCTGTCCCAATAGATGTTGCCGATGGACTGCCAGGACGTGTAATCATTCGTCAGCGTGTATTCGTGGTTGTTTGCGCCACCGATGAATTGGTTGTAGCTGAAATGCAGGTCGTTCCCGAACACCCAGCCACCGAAGCTCGTCGGACAACTGGAGCCATACCAGTTGTCACAATAGCTGAAATTGCCCACGCCGTTTGCGCCGTTCGCGTCCTGCCCGTTCCAGTTGATCGTGCCCGCACGCCCGGACAGCAGCGAAACTCCCGGCAGGATCAGCATCGTGGCGGTCAGCCATGGCAGTGAAAGCCGGACTGGCATTATTTGCCGGCGGGACTGGCCAATGATTTGAGTAATGTTAGCGAGTTTTTTCGTTGAAACGGAGGGTTTCATTTAGGGTGTTGGGTTGGGGGTTATTTCTGAAATCAGGATTTTGCTTGGTCGGCTATAAATTCAAATTTACCGGATGTTTGCGGTCGCAGTGCGCGCGTGCGTTTGTTGGGGAATGGCACCGCATTTCAATGGAAAACCGCAACCTTCGGGTCGCCGTTAGCTTTCATGGTGTTAGACGCATGAAATAAAACACATGAAGCCAGAGGCACAACCGGTAATTCAGTTAACCAATTAACTTATCGAGCTTCTCGAAGGCAAGGGCGTTGAAATCCGGCTGGATGTTTTTGGCTGGTTGGCCTGACCTGATGAATTTTGGCCTGGCTGAAAGACTCTTCTGGGAAACGGGGGTTTTCATTCGGGTGGGTTGGAGTTGAGGGTTGCTTCTGAAAATTAAAAATGGAATTTAGCCGGCCAGCAGGGCGTTAAAATACAGCAGGGGCGTATGGGCGATGGGCATCGGTTCAACAGGGTAATTCAACGCCAATAATAAAACATCGCCAGTTCTGGGGATATCGCATGATTGTGCGAGAGATAAGCCCGGCGGAACCGGCCCAACCAAGCCTTCGTCCTTCCTGTGACTGGTAACCCGAAAAATATATTCGCGCTACTGTTCTACCGCCGCGACGGTGCCGCCGTGGCGGCGGTTAGTTTATCCAATCTTGCTGGACAAGGGCACGGGGCCGGCACCGCCTAGATTTCATAATTCAACTTCACCTCCCGGATCACCGGCTTGAACTTCACTCGCTGGCCAAAACGCAGGCGCAAAATGGCCGGAGCGATTTTGCCGGACAGGTTCGCGAACAGCGCCTCATTTTCTTTTACGTCGCCCGGCTGTAGGATGACGACCGGTCGGGTCATCGGTTTAACGGTTGGGGCGCGGCCCATGACCGTGTTTTCAGGATAGTCATTCATAGCATGTGCCTGCCCATGCACCAACCATGCCAAAAGTTTTACGCTGCGAAACTAAGGGTTTTTAAGCCTGATCCTAAATGCAATTTAAATGCAATCAGGCTAAAACTGCACCTGCAATGCGCGTGGTCAAGGGCTTGCCCAGAACGCTGGCGACCTGATTCAGCATGGCGGCAACCTAGCTTCGGCCCAGGGTGTCGCTTAGGGCGCAAACTCGGGCTGAAGGGTCGAAACCTTTCAGGATTCCACCGCCATCAACGCGCTTTGGATGACTGCCAACGGTCTTGGAATCCGCACCTATGGAATCGGAACTCTTGTCCACAACTTTTTGGTATTAGGAATTCGGTCTGGGAACCCACGCCAACGGTATTGCCGGCTTGGCCTAGACTGTTTGCTGTGGATTGTTTCTGCCCTGACGGTGGTAATCTCGGCCATGCTTAATGAAATCCCCACGGCTCCGGCCCGGCTGCCGTATTTGCAGCCGGAAAATCTTTTTCAGGCACTAGGCAACCCGACACTCCTCGCCATGATTCGGCGGCTGGCCACCGACGGCACATTGTCCGTAAATGATTTTGTGCTCACCACAGAGATGAGCCAGGCTGGCGTCTCCAAACATCTGGAAATACTGCGGCTCGCCGGCGTGGTGGTGAAAGCCCCTTCGCCGGACGGCGATCTGCGCAAACATTGTTATATGATTCCGCCGGCGTTCCTAGTTGTGCGTTGAGGACTGGTGGAACTGGACTGCGGCACGTGCGTGGTGCGGTTGAACCTGCCGGCCGCGTCGGCGTAGGTTCGGGGTGCGCGTTGTTTGCTTTCCATTGGTGATTCATCTATGCCAATCTGTGGCGAGAATTTATGCCTGAAAAGCCGATCATCATTTGCACGCGCGGCAGCGCGCTGGCGCTGGCGCAATCGAACATGATTGCCGCGCTTTGCCGCACCGCGTTTCCCGCCTTGTCGTTCGAGTTGCAGATCATCAAGACCACCGGCGACAAATTGCAGAAGGCTTCGATGGCCAAGACCGACCCCAGCCTGCCGAAAGGTTTGTTTACAAAGGAGCTGGAAGTGGCATTGCTCAATGGCACGGCTGATCTCGCCGTTCACAGCCTGAAAGATTTGCCGACCGAATTGCCGGACGGCCTGTATCTCGCCGCCACGCCAAAGCGCGAGGATGTGCGCGACGTGTTGATTTATCGCGCGGCGGGTGCTTCCGCCAAGCGTGGCTTCCAAGCTCACGCGGCGCTGAAGGATTTTCCCCAAGGCGCAACCATCGCCACCAGCAGCACGCGGCGCAAACAGTCTTTGCTCGCGTTGCGGCCCGATTTGAACATCGTGGAAATCCGCGGCAACGTGGCCACCCGGATGCAGAAGGTCGCCGACAACGGTCAGGTGGACGCCACCATCCTCGCGCTCGCGGGCATGACGCGGCTGAATTTCAAAATCAATGCCGACGGCACCATCAGCGGCGACGCCGTGCCGGCAGGAATGTTCGCCACGGTTTTGGGCTTGGATGTGATGCTGCCGTGTGTCGGTCAGGGCGCGATTGGAATTGAAATCCGTTCCGGCGACGAGCGCATCGGTAAGATTGTCGGGCAACTGAATCACGCCCCGACCTTTCAAGCGGTGACGGCCGAGCGCGCGTTTCTGCGCGGCATGGGCGGCGGCTGCCAAAGCCCCGTCGGCGCGCATGCGGAAATTGCCGGCGAGCATGTGACGCTCAAGGCAATCTCCTTCCGCGATGAAACAGTGAAACGCGCCGAAGGTAAGCAGCCGGTTGCCGAAGCGGCAGCGTTGGGCGAGCAGATTGCGGCGAAGTTGAGATAATTTCCCAAGCAGAAGGGGTTGGTCGGCGCGGTTGAATACATTTGGACAAACCGGACGGATGGTCGTAGTCTCGATTTCATGAAAACCTCCGCTGGACTCGCCAGTCTCCTGCTGGCTTTCGCAACAATCACGGTTCCCGCCCGCGCCGAAGATGCGAACGAAGCAGTGCAGGTTCGCGCCACACTGGAGTTGCAGGATGGTTCCCGATTGGTGGGCGTGCCGCTGGAAAAAGTTTTGTCGATGAAGCTGGATTTCACCGAGGCCAACATCCCGCTGGAAAAAATCCGCCAGTGCGAAATCCGGCATAAGGACGGGCGCGTGGTGTTGAATCTGGTCAACGGCGACCGGTTGACTGGCGTGCTCGCGCTAAATGAGTTCAAGCTGGAAACCGCGATGGGCAAGTTGTCTCCGGACCTCGCGCAGATTGACCGGATGACTTTTTCCGCGAGCCGCGGCGGCAGTCTGCCAGCGGGCGAAGGCGAGATTAACTTTGGCGGCGTAAACTGGCACGGTTGGAAAATGTCGTTCGCGGTGCAGGGCGACAAGCTGGCTTCGTTGCCCCAGTCGCGGCCCGGTTTTAACTACGGTCACAGCGGCGGCGGCCGCGGGCCTTATCTGGTGTCGAACGTCGGCAACACCGACTGGCGTGACTATCGAATTGACTGCGTTTTTTGCGTGCCCGGCATTGATCCGGCGTTCAATCCCTACGGACTCGGTTCAGATTTTCATGACGGCTCCATTTGGTTTCACGTCGCCGATGCGAAGGAAAACTGGAACGAACGCGGCGGCAGCCTTTACCGGCTGGGCTTGGGCGGGAACGGCAGCTGGACGCTTTCCTGCACTTACAACAGTTATTGTCAGGTGCCGATGGGCTACGGCAATCCTCACAGCGACGCCGATCGCAAACTGGCTGCCGGCGACGGCTTGAACCCGGACCGCGTGAATGGAAACCACTTCCGCATCGAGGTGCGCGGCCAGCGCATCCAAGTCTGGGTGGATGACCGGCAGATTGCCGATGTCACGGATGAGAAGATGGATGAACCGATTGGCGGCCAGACGCTCGATCACGGCGGCGTGGCTTTCGTCGGGGAATTCGACGCGATGATCTGGATCAAAAACTTTTCCGCGACGCGGCTTTGAACGCCTAGCTGGTTTAAATCTTGGCCGGGAAAATTATTTTTTTCCTAGCGCTTTTTTGGTGGCGGCTTGCAGATCGTCCAGTTCTGGCTGTAATTCCTCTTTGGTCTTCCTGTCCATACGGTCAATGAACAGCAAGCCGTTCAAATGATCCGTTTCGTGCTGGACCGCCCGCGCCAGCAGACCGCCGCAGCGGAAGGCGATAGGCTTGCCCTTGGCGTTCAGCGCCTTCACGTCCACGGTGCCGGGCCGGGAGATCTCGGCGAAGATTTCCGGGAAACTCAGGCAGCCTTCGCCGCCTTTCACGGCTTCACCGGCGGGCGTGACTTCCGGATTGATGAGCACGAGTGGCATGATGCTCGCCACATCGGCGGGCTTGCCGTCCAGCTCCAACGTGGAAGGGCGGTCGGTGATTTCGCGCACATCAATCACCGTGAGCTGCTTCGCCACACCGATTTGCTGGGCCGCGAGACCGACGCCGTGGTTTTCATTCATCGTCTCGAACATGTCGGCGATGAGCTGCTTGATTTCCGGCGTGATGCTTTCGATGCGTTCGCCCTTTTTCCGGAGGACGGGATGACCGTATTTTACAATTTCGAGGACCATGAAATTTTAGTCGGCGGACACGTTGAGGATTTCGAGGATGCGCTGCAAATCATCGTCATTGAAGAAGGCGATTTCCACTGCGCCTTTGCCGTGGGCGTATTTCAAATGCACCTTGGTGCCGAATTTTTCGCGCAGATTTTCCTCCAGCCGCGCGATGTTGGAGTCAGTCGGGACGATGGCCTTGGGCTTGGTGTTGTCGCTGTTGATGCGCGCAGGGCGGGCCAGCAGCTTGGCAACCAAGCCTTCGGTCTGGCGGACGTTCAACGCGTCCTTGATGGTGCGTTCGGCGGCAATGAGCTGAATCTTTTCATCCGGCAAACCAAGAATCACCTTCGCGTGGCCGACAGAAATGCGGCCTTCGCGCAGATAACTTTGCACCGGTGTGGGCAGCTTGAGCAGGCGCGTGGCATTGGCCACGGCGGCGCGACTCTTGCCAACTTTCGTGGCAATTTGTTCCTGCGTGAGTTGAAACTGATCCCCAAGCTGCTGGTAGCCCAGCGCTTCTTCCAGCGGATTGAGGTTCTCGCGCTGCAAGTTCTCTATGAGCGCGAGCTCCAGCACCGCGCGGTCGTCAGCCTCGCGGACGATGATCGGGACTTCCGCTAGGTTCAACAATTGCGACGCGCGCCAGCGGCGTTCACCGGCGATGAGTTCAAAGAAACCGTCACGCTCGCGGACGATGAGCGGCTGGACAATGCCTTGTTCGCGGATCGAATCGGCCAGTTCCTTGAGCGCCTCAGTGGAAAACTCCTTGCGCGGCTGCATGGGCGAGGGGCGCACGCGATTCAGCGGCACCCGGCGGACGCGCGCGTAATCGGCCGACGCGGGCGAAACCGGAGCTGGCGCAGTTGCCGTCGGCGGCAATGGCGGATTGCCACCCAAGAGTGCTCCCAAACCCCGACCTAGAGCAGGTTTTGACATCCACGCAGAGTGTCGCAGGGCGGGGAAATTGTCAACGCGGAGGCGCAATCTCGTCACCGAATCGTAACTTGCCGTAACCGGATTGTCACTTATGCTGGCGGGCATGAATCCGGCAGAATTATTTGCCCACGAGTTGAACCCGGTGCGCCTCGCGCCCGGCGAGGTTTTGTTTCAGGCTGGCGATGCCGCCGACGGGATGTATGTCGTCCTCGAAGGCGCGCTCGATGTGCTGGTGGCGAACAAAGTGGTGGAGACGTCCACGCGCGGTGCGATTCTTGGCGAAATGGCGTTGATTGATCACACGCCGAGAGGTGCGACGGTGAAGGCCCGCGAAGCGGCCACGCTGGTGAAAATTGACGAGCGCCGGTTCCAGCGGGTGGTCCAGCAAAATCCTTTTTTCGCCACGCATGTGATGAAAGTGCTCGTGGATCGCATCCGGCACATGAACCAGTTGCTGGCGCAAAATCCCCCGGCCTGAACCGACTTGGCGCTGCTTGTGGCTTCCGACGGTCTGAAAAGCTCCGTTCAATTTTTTTGCTATTTCGCCGCCCACATTGTATTTAATGATATACGGACTGTCTCGCTTTCGCGGCTTTGATTCAAGGTCGCTTCGCAATGGTTCATAAACAAAAATATGCAATGCTGCGTGTGTAAGGAAAAACCGGCGACGGTGCATCTGACCCAAATCGTGGGCGAGAAGATGCAGAAGCTGGATTTGTGCGAGGACTGCGCGAAGGCCAAAGGCATCAATGACCCGACGAGCTTCGCGATGGCGGATTTGATGCTCGGTCTCGGCGCGTCGCAGGAACTTGACCCGACGGTGGGCGCGGCGCAAATCAAATGCCCGCGCTGCGGATTTTCGCAGGCGGATTTCAAGAAGTCCGGCCGGCTCGGTTGTCCGGAATGTTACCAGACCTTTGCGGAAGGCTTGTCCGGCTTGCTCAAGACGATGCACAAGGGCACGCGGCACACCGGCAAGGCACCGGAGGCGTTGCGCAAATCCCGCGAGACGGGCGACCGGCTCAAGCTGCTTCAAAAAAAATTGAACAAGGCCGTCGAGGCCGAAGACTACGAGCTGGCCGCGCAGTTGCGCGATGAGATCAAGGTGTTGAACGGCGTGGCCCCAGCCAAGGCGGCAAAATGAAAGATCTGCATCAATTTCTGATTTCACCCCTGCAAGCGGCACAGCAGCATGGTCCGAACGATCGCATCGTGATGTCGAGCCGTGTCCGGCTGGCGCGCAACCTGCGCGATGCGTCGTTTCCTGGTTGGGCCAAGAAGCCGGAGCGGGTGAAGATTCTGGACCTGATCATACCGGCGGTCAGCGCTTTGCCGGAGATGGCCGATTCGTTTGCCGAGGCGATGGATAATTTGACCGCGCTCGACAAGCAGATTTTGGTGGAGCGGCATTTGATCAGCCGCGAGCACGCCGCAAAGAATGTCGGCAGCGGCATCGTGCTAAATCGCGCGGAGTCGTTTTGCGTGATGATCAACGAGGAAGATCACCTGCGGATGCAGGCGTTGCGCCCCGGCTTCCAAATCCGCGAGGCGTGGAACGCGATTGACCGGCTGGACTCAGCGTTGGAGAAGAAACTCGATTTCGCCTTCGACAATGAACTCGGCTATTTGACTGCGTGCCCGACGAATCTCGGCACCGGCATCCGCGTGAGCGCGATGTTGCACCTGCCGGGACTGGTGCTGGCGGAGCAAATCAACCCCATCATCCAGTCCGTGAACAAGCTCGGCCTTGCCGTGCGTGGGCTATACGGCGAAGGCACCGAGGCACTGGGCAATGTTTTCCAGGTTTCCAACCAGATGACGCTGGGCGAGAGCGAAATCGTCATCGTGGAGCGGTTGGAAAAAGTTTTGTCGCAGATCATCGAGCACGAGGAGAACGCGCGGCAGTCGCTGCTAGAAAAAAAGCCCAAGACCGTGTTCAACCACATCGGTCGTGCCTATGGCATTCTGGCCAACGCGCACAGCATTTCGTCCAAGGAGACGATGAATCTGTTGTCGCTGCTGCGGCTGGGCATTGACTTGGATTTGTTTCCCGGCACGGCACGGGCGCTGGTGGACGAGCTGTTTCTGACCACGCAGCCGGCGCATTTGCAGAAGCAGATTGCCGACAAGCTTTCTGCCGAGGAGCGTGATTTGTTGCGCGCCGACATGGTGCGCGCGCGGCTGAAGGACGTGAGCCGGCCGGTCACGAAATAAATTCAAGTCTTCTTCGCGCGGAGGACGAGCAGGGGAATGTGCGTGTCGTGCCGCACCTGCGTGATGGTGCTGCCGTGAAACAAATCGCCAAAAAAACGATGGCCATGGCCGGCCATCGCAATCAAATCGCAGTTTTCAGCCTCGGCCACCTTGATGATTTCCGCCGGCGGGTCGCCGAGCGCCAGCACGGTTTCCACGGAAAATCCCTCGCCGCGAAGCTCGTCGGCAACTATTTCTAAATACGCGCGGTCAGTTTTCATTTCCTCGGACTCGGCGAGTTTCAACTGGTTGAAATTGCGCGCGACCCAGCCATCAGCCACATGCAGCAACAGCAGCTTCGCACCAGTCAGCTTCACCATCGGCCGGACGTGGGCGAGTATGGCCTGATCTGTCGCGCTATTTTCCAGCGGAATGAGAATGTGTTTATACATGGCTGGCTATTGGGTTGGCACGGGCAATCCGAGATGCCCATAAAACATCTTCAGCGCGGCAGCGGGCATGAAGGTGTCAAACAGCAGCTTCACGTTCAGGATGATGATGACGGCTGCGGTCGTCCAGCCGAGAATTTTTAGCCACGTCCGGTTGGCGAACGCACCCATCTTCGCCTTTTCGCCGGTGAACCGCATTAGCGGCCAGACGGCGAAACCGAGTTGCATGGACAAGACGACCTGGCTGGCGACGAGCAGTTGCGTGGTTTTGCTTTCACCAAAAAAACCAATTACGCACACGGCGGGAACAATCGCAATCAGCCGTGTAATTAATCGCCGCAGCCAAGGGCGCAATCGGAGATTCACAAATCCTTCCATAACGACCTGACCGGCGAGCGTGCCGGTGAGCGTGGAATTTTGCCCCGACGCCAGCAGCGCGACGGCGAAGAGGATGCTCGCTACGCCGACACCGAGAATGGGACTCAATAATTTGTAAGCGTCCTGAATTTCCGCCACGTCCTGATGTCCCGACCAGTGAAACGCCGCCGCCGCCAGCGCCAGAATCGCGCCGTTGACGAGCAGCGCGAACATTAGCGCCACGGTCGAGTCGATCGTCGCGAACTTGATGGCCTCGCGTTTGCCTTCGATGTTCTGCTCGAACTTACGCGTTTGGACGATGGACGAGTGCAGATACAAATTGTGCGGCATGACCGTCGCGCCGATGATGCCGATGCTGATATAGAGCATGTCCGGATTGGTGAGCAGTTGCGGGCCGGGGACAAATCCCATCAGCATTCCCAGATAACCGGGTTTCGACCAAAATAGTTCCGTCGCAAAACAGGTCGCGATGGTGGCGATGAGGGTGATAACCAAAGCTTCGATGTAACGAAACCCCTTGCTCTGCAAAAACAGCACCGCGAGCACATCCGCCGCCGTGATGACGCAGCCCCAGACGAGCGGGATGCCAAAGAGCAGTTGCAGCGCTATGGCTGAACCGACCACCTCGGCCAAGTCGCACGCGGCGATGGCGATTTCGCAGCCGATCCAGAGAAACCAGACGGTCGGCGTGGAGTAATGGTCGCGACATGCCTGCGCCAGGTCGCGGCCGGTGGCGACGCCGAGCTTGATGCTCAAATGCTGGAGCAGAATTGCCATGAGATTTGAAATCATGACGACGGACAGCAGCGTGTAGCCGAACTGCGCGCCGCCCTGCAGATCGGTTGCCCAGTTGCCGGGATCCATGTAACCGACCGCGATGAGAAAGCCCGGACCGGAGAACGCAAACAGCTTTCGCCAGAATGAAGCTGTCACCGGGACGATGATGCTGCGGTGGACTTCGTTCAGCGACGCCTGTCCGGTCGGCTTACGCCAACCGTTTTCGCGGGCGGCGTCAGAGGATTGTGGCGGTTCTTCCATCAATATGTAGCATTAGTTACATCAGGTGAACGGTGTGGTCAACTGAAATGTAGCCTAAGTTACAAATTAAAACCTCGACTAAACCGCCGGCTTGGGTTTGATTATTCCTGATTTATGCCGCGATCCAAAAAACCTGCCGGTTCGCCGTTGCCGCAAGCGGAAAATTTCCGCCGGCTGCGCCGCGATCATGCCGGGGAAATTGCGCAGGATTATGCCGAGGCCATCGCCGACCTGGCGGCGGCCGTGGGCGAGGCGCGTGTGGTGGACTTGGCGCGGCGGCTCGGCGTGACGCATGTGACGGTCAACCGCACGTTGGCTCGACTCAAGCGCGCGGGCTATGTGAACACCAAACCTTACCGGGCGATATTTCTTACCGATGCCGGCCAAAAGCTGGCCGCCGAAAGCAAGCTGCGCCATGAAACGGTGGTGGCATTTCTTCAATCGCTCGGCGTTTCGAAGAAGGTTGCCTTGATGGACGCCGAAGGCATTGAGCATCACGTCAGCCCGGAAACCCTGGCTGCTTTCGAGCGGCGGCTGCCGCAGCGTTGAGGCCCGGCTACCGGTTGCACGTTTGCAGAATTGACTTTGGGTCGTTGAATCCCTAACTTTTACCCGCAAAGACCCCGCCGCTTTGCCCCGGATTTTCATCCGGGGATTTTTATTGTTCATCGTGGCGCGGGCAGCAGAAAATTTATGGCAAACACAATTCTCGTCGGCGCCCAGTGGGGCGACGAAGGCAAAGGCAAAATCATTGACGTGCTTACGGAGACGGCGGAAGTCGTCGTCCGCTACGCCGGCGGCAATAACGCCGGCCACACGGTCATCGTCAATGGCAAGAAGACGGTGCTCCACCTCATCCCCTCCGGCATTTTGCGCAAAAATAAATTGTGCGTCATCGGCAACGGCGTGGTGCTCGACCCCATCGGCCTCGTCAGCGAAATGGAAGGCCTTAAGAAGAACGGCGTCAGCGTGACGCCGAAGAATTTTGTGCTCAGCGAGACGGCGCACGTCGTGTTTCCGTATCACCGCGAACTCGACGGCGCGCGCGAGACGCTCAAGGGCAAAAATAAAATCGGCACCACCAAGCGCGGCATCGGCCCGGCCTATGGCGACAAGGCCGCGCGCGTTGGCCTGCGCGTGAACGATTTGATTGATTCGGCGAAGCTCAAGGTGAAACTGGAAGCCCGCATCAAGGAAAACAATATCGTCCTGAAATCGCTCGGTGCGAAGCCGCTTTCGTTCAAACAAATTTTTGCCGAATACAACCAGGCCGGCCAATACCTCAAGCCGTTCGTGCAAAACACCGTCGTGCTCCTGCACGAGCAGATTCGTCACGGCGCGGACATGTTGTTTGAAGGCGCGCAGGGCACGTTCCTCGACATTGACCACGGCACGTATCCGTTCGTGACCTCATCGAACACCACGGCGGGCGGCGCCTGCACCGGTTCCGGCGTGCCGCCGCATCGGATGGACCGCGTCGTCGGCGTGATGAAAGCTTACACCACGCGCGTTGGCGAAGGACCGTTGCCGACCGAGAACCAGGACAGTTCCGCCCTGCTGCACGGCATGGGCCGCGAGTTCGGCGCGACGACCGGCCGCGCGCGGCGCTGCGGCTGGTTTGATTCCGTCGCCACGCGCCACGCGACGATGGTCAACGGCATTGACGATCTCGCCGTCACGAACCTCGACGGTCTTGACACGGTGGCGAGCATCAAGGTCTGCGTTGCCTATCGCCACGGCAAGACGCAATACGATTACATGCCGAATGACGCGCAGGTGCTGGCGGAATGCACACCGGTGTATGTGGAGTTTGAAGGCTGGCTCACGCCGACCGACAAGTGCAAGAAATTCTCCCAGCTCCCGAAAAAGGCGCGCGATTATGTGAAGGCAATCGCCGAATTGAGCAACGCGCGTTTGTTCATCGCGTCCGTCGGGCCGGGCCGCGAGCAGACCATTTTTGTGTAATTCCCCGCGTTGCGGGCATTGAAATGAGCACCGCTGCCACCAGTTTGAGCGCCGAAGCCGCCGCGAATCTCCCGCGCCACGTCGCGGTGATCATGGACGGCAACGGGCGCTGGGCCAAGGCGCGCCACCTGCCGCGCGTCGAGGGCCACCGGCGCGGCGCGGATTCCGTGCGCGAAATCATCCGCACCGCCGGCGACGTCGGCATCAAGTATCTCACGCTCTACGCCTTTTCGGCGGAGAACTGGAACCGGCCCAAGGACGAGGTGGACGCGCTGATGAAATATCTCGTCCATTACCTCAAGTCCGAGACGAAGGATCTGAACAAAAACAATGTCCGGCTGGAAGTCATCGGCCAGATTCACCGGCTGCCGGACAATGTGCAGGAGCAGATTGCCAAATCCGTCGCCGCGCTGGCCAAGAACAACGGCCTGACGCTCATTCTGGCGTTGAGCTACGGTAGCCGGATTGAAATTGTGGAGGCCGTGCGCGCGATTGCCGAAAAAGTGAAGTCGGGAAAGTTGGAGTCTGCCGACATCAACGAAAAAATCATTTCGGAAAATCTTTGGACGCGCAATGTGCCCGATCCGGATTTGCTCATCCGCACGAGCGGCGAGATGCGCGTGAGCAATTTTCTGCTGTGGCAAATTAGCTACGCCGAACTTGTCATCACGCCGACGCTCTGGCCGGATTTCCGCAAGGCGCAATTCTTCGCAGCGCTAGAGGAATACGCCAAGCGCAACCGGCGCTTCGGCGGCATTTAAAGCCAAGGCAGAAGGCGGAATGATGAATGAAGAAAATTCTGCCGGCGCGCGAACGGGGGAGTTTCTACGTTCTTCATTTATAATTTTTCCTTCCGAATGAACTCATTGTTTCAAGTCGTTCACGAGGATGAGAATTTACTGGTGGTGCACAAGCCGGCCGACCTCGTGTGCCATCCGACCAAGGGCGACGAATATTCCAGCCTCATCAGCCGCGCGCGGCTTTATCTCCAGGCGGCGTCAGAGCCGCATCTGGTCAACCGGCTCGACCGCGAAACTTCCGGCCTCGTGGTCATCGCCAAAAATGTCCTCACGGCGCGCGAACTCGGAAAGATTTGGGAGACGCGCGCCATCACGAAGGAATACCGCGCCATTGTCCACGGCCACGTCGCCGCAGAGCAGGGGATGATTGACGCGCCGCTCGGCAAGGACGAAGCGAGCATCGTCGCCATCAAAGATTGCGTGCGCGCCGACGGCACGCCGGCGCAAACGGAGTTTTTCGTGGAGAAAAGATTCGCGCGCAAAGGCGCAAGCTTTACGCTGCTGCGGCTCTTGCCGCGCAGCGGGCGCAAGCATCAGATCCGCATTCATCTCGCGCACCTCGGCCATCCCATCGTCGGCGACAAGATTTATGGCGGTGATGCGGATTTGTATCTCGCGCTGGTCGAAGGCCGGTTGACGGAGGAGCAGCGCGCGAGGCTGATTTTACCGACGCACGCGCTGCACGCGGGGCGGCTGCAATTTCACTGGCGCGAACAGGACTGGGATTTTTCTACGCCGCCGGAGCCGTTGTTCACGGATTTTCTGCAGACGTGACCGGAGGCGACGATTTCTTCGGCGACTTCGGCGGCGTGGGGACGTTCGGCGGCTTGTTGAGCCGGTGTTCCTTCAATTCCGCGTAGATGGATTGCGCGAGGCCGGACTTGGTGAAGCCGACGGCTTTGGCTCCTTTGACGTTGAAAAACTTTTCCAATTCCGCCGCTGTGAAATACTGCACCACCGGATAAAAGGAAAAATCTTTGAGCACCTCGTCGCGGCTGGCTTCGGCGATGTCGGTGGTGATGAGGACGAAATGCAGTTTGCCCTTGTTCGCGCGCATCGTGTCGCGGCCCACCAGCAGGCCGCGCGTCTTCAGCACAAACGGAAACATCCGCGTGACATCCCGGGCCGGCACTGAAGGTTCGGTGGCTGCGTCGTCGCTCATCACGCCAGTTTCACTTTGACTTTGTGGCCCTTGATGTTCGCGCGGTTCAGCTTGGCGATGATGCCATTCGCATGTTCCTCCGCCACGTCCACGAAGAGATGTTTCTCGCGCACGTCCACGGTGCCGACCACCTTGCCGGGCAAACCGGTTTCACCGGCGACAGCGTTCACGACATCAATCGGCGTGACGCCCTGCGTTTCGCCGAGGCTCATCCACAGGCGCGTCTGGCCGGCGGGCGTGGCGCGGCTGACTTTTACCTTGGGCGCGGCGCCGGGCGCGGGCTTCGGCTTGACGAACAATTTTGATTCCGGCTTCGGCTCCGGCGCTTTCACCGAGGCCAAAATTTCTTCATCGGAATAGGTCTTCACCGGTTCGGCGGCGGCTACAACCGGCGGCTTGACGGCCGGTGGCGCAACCACGGCTTTTGCCGATGGCGAAACAATCGCCTTGGGCGTCGGCGCGGCGATGGCCTTCCACGGCGCGGCCTTGGACGCTTTCGGGTCGGCGAATTTGGCGACCGGACGCGGCGGACGATCTTCGAAACGGCGCGGCCGCTCCTCGCGGCGGTCGTCACGCCGGTCGTCGAAGCGCGACGGCGGCCGGCGGTCATCGCGGAAATTTCCCCGGTCGCCGCGGTCATCGAACCGGCCCGGGCGCTCTTCGCGTTGCGGTGGGCGGTCGTATTCTTCGACCTTCGGCGCGGGCTTGGCCGCTTCGCCGCTTTGCAGCAGATGAATCAGCGCGGAGGCGATGTCGTTGGAGGCAAAGCCTTCCTCGGCGAGTCGCTCGATCAACCGGTCGTGCTTCGTGAATTCGCCGCTCGTGAGCAGCGCTTTCAATTTGTCCGTGAAAACATTCTCGCGCGCCTCGGCGACTTCGTTCTCCGTCGGAATCTTGCCGCGCTGAATCCGCATGTTCGTGAAGCGTTCGATGTTGCGGATCTGAAACAGCTCGCGGAACGGCACGAGCGAAATCGCGCGGCCGCTGCGGCCGGCGCGACCCGTGCGACCGATGCGGTGAACGTAATCTTCCGGGTCATACGGCAAATCGTAGTTGAACACCACTTGCACATCGTCCACGTCAATGCCGCGCGCGGCGATGTCCGTCGCCACGAGAAATTCCAGGCCCGACTTGCGGAACTTGTTCATCACGCGGTCGCGTTGCGCCTGCGTCATGTCGCCGTGCAGGCGGTCAGCCTGATAGCCGGCGGCTTCCAGATGATCCACGAGATCGTCCACCATGCGCTTGGTGTTGCAGAAAACAATGCCGAGTTTGAGATCGTAAATGTCGATGAGCCGCGTGAGCAAATCCATCTTGTAGCGGCGGTCCACCTCGTAATAAACCTGGTCCACCGTCGGCACC
>CAISYZ010000200.1 GCA_903889895.1 uncultured Verrucomicrobia subdivision 3 bacterium
CTCACACTGTTGCAGCCGGAGATTTGCGGCATGACTGGCGGTGGCGTAATCTGCGGCCAGCTTCGGCGCAATATCGGCATTGCCGACATGCTGAAGCAGTTCAGAAATCTTTCGCCCGATGCGTTCGGTTTCGAGAATAGTCATGGCTTTTTCGGCGCGGTTTTGCCCTTAAGATTTAATTTCGATTGGTTCGTTCCAGTATTTCCATTGGTCGAACTATTGAAATCGGAATCTTCCAAAGGGAGTCTAGCCGAATGGTTCGTTTTTGTTTCTGCCGGTGGATTGGTTGTCGGCGGAAGTGTGATGATAGGTGCGGGTATGCCCGGCCATTGGGCAACGGTGCTCGTCACCGATCCAATAGAATTTGTTATTATTACAAAAAACGATGCGGAATTACTTAGCGTATTTTTTTCCAATGACAAAAACGAATTGGAGGTAGATAAAAACATTTGATTGTTTTTATACCATTGGTAGGCAAACGGCTTTTTTCCAAAATTGGCAACGATAATTCTGATAAGTCCGTCTTCAGAGGTTTGAATTGTCGGTTGCCAAGTTATCTCCGGTGGTTTTCTTCCTCTTAAAACAAACACATAAACTAGCGCACCGGCTATTAGTCCTATTGTTAGAATTGAAACGAGGATTTTATTGCGTAGCTGCCTATTCTGAAAATCCTTCTGTTCTTTTTCAGCTTCAAGCCGTCTCAACTGCCTCTCCTTTTTTTCTTGGTAATCTTCATTATCGAGAACTGGGGTGGCTGTGACGCGGGAGGCAGTCGTTTGGTTCCGAGTAGCCAATTTCACGGGTGCTCGAATCGAAATCTCCACGACGTTGCTATCTACGCTGCCTGCACTGTTAAACGCTTGAACTTGGTAGCGTTTGGAGCGGCCTTCGGGATTCAGAATTTGAATGGTGCCACTTTTCCCAACCAGTTCTTTTGGCTGATTGCGCTCAATTTCAAACCAGCGAATTGTCGGTGTGGGGATTCCATCGGTCGCGACTTCAAGCTTCACGCCAGCACCCTCTTGAATGTCGTAGTTGTCGGCGGCGAGTTTAACAAATTTGGGCGGCTGCCGCCCTGTGCGCGCAAAGTTCGTTTCCTCACCGGTCAACTTTGTTGCCTGCACGGCTGAAAGTGCGCGACAATCAGGCGTGGCAAACCGATTTGCGGCCGGATTATCGGAATGAATGCAACGCCAGCGAAAATCAGCCGGATTGTCCTGCTCCTGCATCGAGGTGGTAAAGGTATAATTCCATGCGGTCGTATGGAAATCCCGGCGCGTGTCTCGGACTTCCAAAAGCTCCAAACTTTCCGCGATGAGTTCTAAAACTGTTTCATCAGCCTGATCGTCCACACGGAATGAAGCTCCCGCGCGTGCTTCTAGCAAGCCATAGCCATTCACGGCGTCGCCAGTCACCCGTTGCCAGGTCTGCGCCGGCACACTTGATCTGCCAGCGAAGGCAGTGAGATCCGCCCAATCTTCCTTTTCCAACATCTGCGGGTCTTTTGTCCACGACTTCACCCAACCCGGCCACTCGCGCAAAATCACTGGCGGTGTGGGAAACTGCCGGATTTCTTCCGGCGTGAAAACCAAGTGATGCGCGATGAAATTCGTCCGCCCGGTAAAATCCAAGCCGGCGTCCTGAATCCGGCTTAAGACATGGAAACGAGTTCCGCGAATGTCCACGATGCGACAGGAATAAATCGGACGTTCTTGGCCACCAGTCAGCGAAAGGTGCTGATAGTAACAAAACTTTTCCAACTGAAGCATGAGCGGCTCACGCATCTTGGCGCTGCGCGCAACGGTGCAGTGGCCCGACCGACCGGCAACAATTCCCTGCGGCGCGCTGGTGTAAATGAGTTGCTGTGGCATGGTCTAGGTTGATCGCTTTGCCAATAGTTTAAGGCGCGACTATCGGTTCGCTCATTTTGCCATCAACAAATAAGGCTGGGCAAACGTGGGACAGAATCCATAGCAAGGGAACTTCAACAAAGGATGGCTGAAGCTTGGCCGGGTCGGGAACATATTCACCCGGCCCGATTTTGATCGGCGTGTGTCCGAACGAACTTGCCGCAAAGAACATAACATTGCTGCTCAAGGCTTCCGCATTAGCGACGACCGCCGGACAAAGCTGATACATCAGCGCGCGAACGACGTTGGAATTTTCTTCGATGGCAGCGATGTCGAGTTTACCGTCACGCACGGGGTCGCGAAGCGGTTTGCCGTTCAACAAATGCAGCCACACATCACACTTGCCGACGACGAAAGCCACCGGCGTCTGGATGTTTTCACCGGCTCGCAAATTGCGAATCATTTGGATGCGCGCACGCATCTCGGCAAGAATGATGTCCTGCTGGTCAACCACTGGCTTTTCCAGTTGTGGGTCTTTTGTATCGCGGAGAATCCGGCGGAACTCCGGGCTGTTGAACGGGTCGAACAAATAAATAATGCCGGCGGCACTTGCGACGTGTTGAGCCCCCGGTTGTTCCACGATGTTGACGCCCGGCTGGAAATGCTCACCGGCATTGTCGTAGAAAATCAAAGCGCATTTCTCGCGCGTTTTCTCCTCGGCTGCCAGAGTATAAACAAATGGGCGTGGGAGCGCGACCATGCGTCCTTGTCGAGGCAGACGCTCATACATCGCGCCTTCAAAAACAGTTTTTGCTAACTTCGCTTGGGCAGGGGATTGCGCGCCGAAAAGCGCTTTACGCATATCGTTGATGGGAGCATTGCCCGTCGGATCGCTGTCTTGAAAGACAATTCCATATTCTCGAAATAAAGTTGCCGGTAAGACTTTCGTCAATACGCTCAAAAAGTAAGATTTTCCAGCGCTCTGGTCGCCCACCAGCGAAATGATGTGGTGCGGCATTTCAAGAAAACTCGGCGGCAGCTTTCTACGGCAGTGCGGGCAAGCCGTTTCAGACGACGGCAAGCTCATGGCGTCCAGCGCCTGACCAGCATTATTGAACCGGGTTGCCAAAAAACGTTGTTGGGCATCCTCGCCAAGCAGCGGGTCGCCACGCAATGAATCATGCACCGCGATGTGCATGATGTTGCCAGCGTCAAATCGAAGCCAGCAAACGGGGCAGGTCAAATCTCCGTCAGGATTTGGATTTGCAAATGCAGGATCTCTGGTTGGTTCAATGGGCGACTGGTTCTGGGGCGGTGCAAGATGAACGTCTGGTTGCGGGACACAAATTTCTGTGCTGCAATCAGGGCAATCCACGCGCATTCCTGCGGCGTCCTCATCGGCTTTTAACTTCCGACCGCAAGATGGACAAAAAAAGCGAATCTCCATAGCCCAATAATTTGGTTAACAGCGTCTGAATGATGCACAAGAATCAAATGCAATGTCAAAAAAGGATTTGAGCAGTGCTTGGTTTTTAACGATTCTCATAACTCATTCATTTTCATCGTGACGCAGGATGCAACCGCGCGTGAAAAATTGACAGAATATATTCGCTAATTCACAGAGGCTTGAAAAAGCAATCGAGTTCTTTCTGACAATGGGCGGTGATGAAAGCGCAAGAAACGGTTGGAAATATGAAAATGGCGGGATTATTTTATCCGCTATTTTTTAGCCCCTGAAAGTTTAGCTGTGCCTGGATGCCGCTGCGATGATGACAAAATAAAACACGATTATGGGACACAGCCGAATAGGCACGCAGCCCCGAACCCGGAGATGGGACAAGGTGGTTGAACCGCTGGCACAAGGCGCGAATGTGCCGGTGGTGGCAGCGGCGACGCTGCGGGCGGCGGAACTGGCGTTTGCGTGGGTGCAGGAGGACGCGGGTTTCCGCACGGCCGCACAATTGATGACGGAAATCGGGCTTGCCGCCAGCGCCAAAGACCCGGTGAAAGCCCTGGCTGATCTGGGAATAAAATTGAGCGACACGACTTCGGTGGCGGAAGTGGCCGTAGTTGTCGGCGATGTGCTGGACAAACAATTAGCCGCGATGCGGCAAGGGTCGGACTTTGGGGAGATGGCGGGCAAGGCGTTGGTGAGCGCCGTTGTGGAACGGCTCAAAGACCGGATGCCTTCGCTGCTGACCCCCACACCGGAAGACGTGGGCATTGCCATGAAAGGCGTTGGGCGTGCGAACGGCTTTGGCGAGTTTGCCCGCAGTTTTTTTGGCCGGCTGACGAATGAAACGCTGGGTTATTTCCTGACGAAAATCCTTGGATCGAAAGTCGGCGAAGGGCAACGGTTCGCGACCAATAATCAGATGGCGGAATTTGTCGGGGCGATGAAAACCCACTGTGACGAGGCATCGGTGATCACTGAGGAATTTGCCGGCGACTGGTTTTCCAAACACAAATACGAGGAGGGCGGCACCATTTCCCGGAAGTCCATCGAGGGGTTTGCCTGGTATGCGATGCAGAAAATGCGGGCGGAACTGGTGGCACGGGCACAAAATCCATGAACTCGGAACATACCATCCTTTGCGGCGGGCTGAACCCGGCGGGCATCCCCGCCTTTGGCCGCGTGATGCCGCTGAACCTCTGGCCGGGCCACGGTGACAAAACTTGCGTCAAACTAAAGATTGAAGACCTGCACGAACGGATTTGCCAGTCGGTGCCGCGACAATTTCACGACCTGATTGAAATCGCCGCCTATGTCTATTGCGCGGACCAACTCGCCTCGCGCGGGGGCAAAGACGTGGACACTTTTGGATCGCACTGGCGGCGGCGGTTTCATTATCACATTCCCGTGCGCGAACCGGACCTGTGGCGGACGCCGGCAGTATCCACGGCCTTGCGCGAACTGCTGGATTTTCTATCGGACGATTTTTACGACTTCACCTTTTATCCGGCCAAAGGGGTGGCGCCGGGCATTTCGGGATACCTTGGGCTGGATGAAAAAGGCGCGATGAAATTTGACGCGGAGCGGGTGATGCTGTTTTCCGGTGGGCTGGATTCGCTGGCCGGGGCGATTGATGAGGCGGTGAGCCAGCGGCGGCGGGTGGTGCTGGTCAACCACCGCTCGACGGAGAAATTTTCCGTGCGGCACCAAGCACTGCTGGACCAGCTTGCCGAAAAAGCCGGCCCCGGCGTCCTCATGCCCATGCGCGTGCGCATCAGCAAGGCGGGTCTGGACGGGAAAGATTATTCCCAGCGGGCACGGTCATTTCTCTTTGGGTCAGTGGCGGCCACCGTGGCGATGATGCTGGGGGTAAAAGCCATCCGCTTTTACGAGAACGGGGTGGTGAGCCTGAACCTGCCGGTGTGCGCGCAAGTGGTGGGCAGCCGCGCCACGCGAACGACGCATCCGCGCGTGCTGGCAGCGATGCGGCATCTTTTCTCGCTGCTGGCGGGCCAAGATTTCATGGTGGACAATCCATTTTGGAAGGAAACCAAGGGAGAAGTGATCCGCCGGATTATCACGTCCGGTTGCGCGCCGATGATTAAGACCTCGCGCAGTTGTGCGCATACCTGGGAAACCTCGAATGAGAATCCGCATTGCGGATTGTGTTCGCAGTGCATTGACCGACGTTTCGGGATGCTGGCGGCCGAGGCCGAGGAACATGATCCATTGGACGGCTACAAGGTGGATGTTTTCACGGAGTCGCGGGACAAGGACGCGGACAAAATCATGGGGGCGTCCTTTTTGGAGCGGGCCAATCAGGTCGCCGAAATGAAGGACACGAACGATTTTTTGATGGCGTTTCCCGAAGTGCGCCGCGCGCTGCCGCATCTTGGGCTGGATGCCGGGCGTGGGGCGGATCTGCTGCTGGCGCTTTATCGCCGCCATGCCGACGAGGTGAACAAGGGCGTGGATGTGATGCTGGCGCGGCACGCGGCAGCCCTGCGAAAACGGAAACTGCCCGGCGACTGCCTGTTGTGGACTGTTCACGCGCCAAACAGCGTCCATGTTTTGCCAACGCCGGAACCGACGGCAGCCAGCGTGAACGGCGAGGAAAGCAAACTGCCGCGTTATTTCATCCGCAAAGAACTGGGCGTGTGGCGAATCCGGGTGGATGGAAAAGAAACCGTGGCGCAAGACTGCCGGGGAATGGAACTGGTTGCCTGGCTGCTGATGAATCCGCCGGATGAAGCCATTCACGCCTCGGTGCTGGAAAATCATGTGAACGGTGATTCGCTGGCCGATGGCGCGGGAGCCATTGATTTTGGCGATGATGGCAACATTCATACCGCCGACGTCGGCGGAGCGATTGTGGAAATTGCCGGGAAAAAATTGAAGGGGAACATTTCGTTGCCGGCACTCAAGCAAAAGCTGGCCGATCTGATAAAAGCCAAAAATGACAAGAGCCTGCCGCTGGATGAACGCGAGCAGGCCGAGGAGGAATATCTATCCCTGCTGAAAGCTTATGACCGGGGCGGCAAGGTTTCCGGTCAGGCTGAACAGGCCGTGGATCGCGTTCGCAAGGCGATTCGCAATCTCATCAATGAATTGAAAGACGCGAAACGGCAGCAAGGGCTGGTGAATGTGGCGCTGGCTGCGTTTGGCGAGCATTTGGAACAAAATCTTTGGCTGCCTTCAATGGGCGGCAAAAACCGGGCCGGGGCATCGGGAAAACCCGGCTGTTTTATTTATGAACCGCCCGCCGGGGTGCGTTGGAAAGACTAGCCTCCCTTTTTCAATCTGATCCGCGAAGGAAACCCTTCGCGGTTTTTTTTTGCCCGGAAACGATTTTTCCGCCGCCGGAACGACTTTTTCCGCCCATGCGTTATGACGAACGAAGCCGAAATGTCGCCTCGTTCAAACCATAACACCGCAAAAGCACAAAAGAATGGACGGCAACATGAAAACTGAAAACGAAATTACTCAAACCGAAACGCCACCCGGCCCGGAAGGTTTCATAGACAAACCGGAAGTGGCCCGGCGAATCAACAAAACCGTCAGGACGGTGGATAACTGGATGGCGCGGGGAATTTTACCCTATTACCGGCTGGGGCGCACAATTGCGTTTCGCTGGAGCGACATCGAGGCGCACATGAAGGCGAACTACCGGGTGGCGGGTCGGAACCTCAAATAAAAGCTGACCTCGGAATTATTATGCTCACCGTAATCGAACGCGCCCGCAAATACGCCGCCAAGTGTCCGGCGGCAATCAGCGGGCAAAACGGACACGGCGCGACGTTTCATGTCGCGGCGGTGCTGGTGCATGGGTTCGCGCTGGGCGAGCCGGACGCGCTGGCGTTACTGCGGGAGTGGAACTGCTCGTGTGTCCCGCCGTGGGGCGAGTCGGATTTACAACACAAGATCAAGTCGGCGGCGAACACGGTTCACCTGTTGCCGCGTGGTCATTTGCTCGGCGACGATGCGAAACGCGGCAATCCGGGTTCAACGAAGCCGATGCCGCCGCCGCCGCCGAAACCGAAATTCAAACCGGACGTTTTGAAACGGGTCGCGAAAAAAGCCTCGGCCATCGAGGACGTAATTCGGTTTCTTTCCAAGCGGTCGCCGGTGAAAGTTGAATCGCAAGATTCGGCGAGCGTGTTGCGGCATCTTTACGCCCGCGAGTCGGGCGAGAAAGTGATTCTGTTTAACGTCATGGAGTCGCAAGGGCAATTCGTCTGGGATGCCGCCAATAGCGACGTGATTCAAAACCAACATTTGCCGACGGGCAAAGATGGCGTGTGGTTTCTGCCGCAGCCGGTGGACGGTGAAATTTATCCGAATCCGCGCTCTGACGGGAAACCGTCGCGGCGGTCGGCAGAAAACGTGACGGCGTGGCGCTACGCGGTGCTGGAAAGTGATGAGGCGGATGCCGATGACTGGCTGCGTTGTCTGGTGCAAATGCCGTTTCGCATCGCCTCAATCTGCGAGTCCGGCGGTCGGTCAATTCATGCGTTGGTGCAATTGGACGCGACGAGCAAGGCGGATTGGGACCGGCTGATGCTGCCGGTCAAGCCAGTGTTAATCACGCTCGGCGCGGATCGCGCGGCGTTGACCGCCATGCGGTTGACGCGGTTGCCGCAAGCGATGCGTGGGGAACGCTGCCAGCGTTTGCTGTATCTGAATCCACAACCCAACGGGGTGCCAATTTTCCAACTGCCAATTCCATGAATGAATCCACTGTCAGCGCGGTTACGTCTTGGGCAGATACCAATGTCATCGTGCCACCGGACACACCTACGGCCTGGTTTGCGGCGGTGTTCCCTGATTTGCCCGAAAAATATGGCGACGCGGTGCATGAGGTTTATCCCGACGGCGACGGAAAGGGGCGGCCTTTTGTCAAAGATTTATCGGAGGATTTTCTGGCGGCGTTGCTCGGTGAAACCGGGTTGCCGGCCTCGCCAACGGTCTTCGTCACCGAAGAAGACCGGTTTTACACTTATTCGCCGGCTGACGGAATTTATTGCGAAGTGCGCGAAACGAAATTGGCGGCGCGTTTGAGTGAACTGCTGCTGGAATGTGCGCGGGCCTGCGCGAGCAAATTTGACACGCGAAGCCTCGAATTTCGGTTTCGTGATTCCTCGAACCTCAAGGGGGTGTTGGCGCGGGCGCGGGGTGTGCTGGAAGTGCGCGCCGGCTTTTTTGAGACGGATTTAATGAAATTTGTGCCGTGCAATAACGGCATGTTGCGGGTGGCGGACAAAGCGCTGCTGCCCTTCGCGCCAAGTTACCGGCGGCGAAACAAGCTGGCGGTGGCCTTTTCCCCGGCGGCAACCTGCCCGCTGTTTCTCAATACGCTGCTCAACCCAGCCTTGGACCCGGACGACGTGGAATTGCTGCAACGGTGGTGCGGTCTGGCTTTGATAGGTATCAATCTCGCGCAACGGCTCATCATCCTCACCGGCACGGCGGGCGGCGGCAAGGGGACATTCATCCGGGTGCTCAATGGCATCATCGGGCCGACGAATGTGGGCACGCTCCGCCCTGATTTGCTCTGCGAGCGATTCGAGCTTGGCCGGCTGCTCGGCAAATCACTGCTCTACGGCGCTGATGTGGCGGAAAACTTTCTGAATTGCAAAGGCGCGTCCGTGCTCAAGGCGCTGACGGGCGGCGATCCGGTGACGCTGGAGTTCAAGGGCAGCAATGAGCGCCCGGAAATCACCTGTCACTTCAACGCCGTGGCAACCTGCAATTCCCGGCTGACGGTGCATTTGGAGGGCGACGCGGAAGCGTGGCGGCGGCGTCTGGTCATCATTGAATACCGGAAACCGAAACCGGCCTCGGTCATCGCGGATTTAAGCGAGCGCATTTTGGCGGAAGAAGCGTCGGGCGTGCTGAACTGGATGCTCGAAGGATTGGAAAAAATCCGGGCCGATGGCTGGCAACTGCATCTGACGACCGCGCAGCAAAAGCTGGTGGACGATCTGTTGCTCGAATCCGATGCGGACGTGGTTTTTGCCAAGGAATGTCTGCACAAAGACGCGACGGAATCGCTCCAGGTGGCGCACTGCTACGAAGGCTATGTGAATTTTTGCACACAACATGGCTGGACGATGATGCCGAAGAAAAAATTCTCGAACTGCATTGTGGACACGGTAACACGGCTTTTTGGCCTGACGCTGCGAAACGATATTCTGGATGAGAACGGAAAAGCCCAACGGGGCTGGAAAGGGATCACATGCGCGTAATTGAGACACGAAATGCTGGCCGGACACTTCGGACGGTTGTTTTCAAGCTGCCATCACGGCGGGAATACGGTTCTCGGACAAAACGGACGCATCTTTCCCACCTCCGCACGCGCGTTAAGAAGAAATTAAAAAACAATATAAGGTGTGGCTGGAACCTGTCCGAACTGTCCGAGCCAATGGAATTTGGATTATGAATCACGCATTTGAACAGTTACCAAAGGAAAGCGCGAAAGCGTTCGCCGCATTCAGCCTTTATCTGAATCTGGGCGCGGAGCGGTCATTGGCAGCGGTAGCCCAAAAGTTGTCCAAGAGTGAACAGCTTTTGAAACGGTGGTCGGCCAAATTTGACTGGCCGGCGCGGGTGGCCGCGCACGCGGCACACCTGGCCGTCGTCGAGCGCGGAGCGATTGAAGCGACGGCACGCGGCAAGGCGGCGGAATGGGAGAAACGCGAAACGCAATTGCGCGAAACCGAATGGTCTATGCACGAACGCGCCATTGCCGCCGCGAAACGCGGGCTGGACGCCTACATGGAGCGCGAAAAGGTTTATGCAAACCTCGCGGACATCGCCCGAATGCTGGAAATCGCCAGCAAACTTGGCCGGCTGGCGACGGGACTGGACAAGTCCAATGGCGAGCAGCGCGATGGCGGCGATCTGCCGACGCTGCGCGTCGAGGTCACGGTCGCCTTGGAAAAAATCTACGGGCAGGCGGAGCCTGCACCCACCGGGGGGATCGTTGATGTCGAAGTCGTCAAAAAACTGGGGGAGGGTCAATGACGCCTTGGGAACGCTATTTTCTGGCCGGTCGCCGCGCTGGTTGTCCGATGGGACAGATGGACAAATTTGCCAGCGCCGACGTGGTATTGCAGGAGCGGCAACTGGCCGCGTCCGCTGCGGCGCGTCGGTGCGATGCACCGGACGGGCCGATGGCGATTGGTTACGGCGGCGCTCGCGGCGGCGGGAAAAGTCACTGGTTGCTCGCGCAAATGGGCGCGGATGATTGCCAGCGCGTGCCGGGCTTGAAATGTCTGCTGCTCCGCAAGGTTGGCAAGGCGAACTTGGAACACTTCGAGGATTTGCGCCGCCGGTTGTTTGGGCGGTTGAACCATGAATTTTCCGCGTTTCGTGGGATTCTGTCGTTTGCCAACGGGTCGCGGATCATCGCCGGTCATTTTCAGAATGAAAAAGACATTGATGCCTACCTCGGCTTGGAATACGACGTGATTGGCATCGAGGAGGCGACGACGCTGACGGCGCGAAAATACCAGGACATTTCAACCTGCTGCCGCACGTCCAAGTCAAACTTCCGTCCGCGCATTTATTCGACCACAAACCCCGGCGGCGTCGGTCACAATTGGTATCGGGCAAAATTTATCGTGCCGTTTCAGGAAAAACGCGAGACGGAAACGCGATTCATCCCGGCGCGGGTCACGGATAACCGCTGGAACAATCCCGAATACGTCCGGGTGCTGGAAAATCTCACCGGCTGGCAAAAACGGGCTTGGCTGGATGGCGATTGGGACATTGCCGCCGGGCAGTATTTCACGACGCTGCGGCGTGAGGTTCACGTCGTCGAGGATTTCGACGATTCGCGGGCGGTGGAATGGTTCGCCGCGCTGGATTACGGTTTCGCGCATTACACCGTTGTCCTGCTCGGCTGTCGCGACGGCGACGGGAACATTTTCATCGTGGATGAACACGCGGAACGGCTTTGGCTGCCGCAACGTCACGCGGCGGCGGTCAAGGCGATGCTCGCCCGGCACAAAATCGGCGAGCGGAAAATTTCCGTCGAGGATCTGAAACGGTTCGTGGCCGGGGCGGATGTTTTCTCCCGCCAGAGCGACGGGACAACGATTGCCGCGCAATACTCGAAACTTGGAATCTCTTTGCGTTGCGCGAATACCGACCGCGTGAACGGCTGGGCGGAAATTTTGCAGCGTTTCGGCGATGTCGAGGGCGGTGTTAAGCCGACACTTTTCATTCACAAGCGGTGCGGGCGGCTGCTGGAAACTTTGCCGGCGTTGCAACATGATCCGAACCGCCCCGAAGATGTTTTGAAGGTGGATTGCGACGAGGATGGCATCGGCGGCGATGACGCGGCGGATGTCCTACGCTACATGGTGGCGACGAAATCGCGCACGGTCACGCAACGAAAGTTGCGCGGGGTCTGATTGTCGCGCGCCTGGCTGCGAGTCCGTGCGAGCGGCCACAATGGGCGAACTGTGGAATGAGGCGACGAATGGAATAGCGAGCCGTCTCCCCGGCGCGCGAAACATGATGGATTCCAAAGGGCTTGCCCGTTGGCGCGGTCTGGTGTGCGTAACGCCAGAAAAGTTTTCTGGATGCGCGAAACGACCACCGAAGGGCGTTTCGCCGAAAAAAATTCACGCCCGGCGGTCTTTCCAGACTGGCACCGGGCGCGGGCGCGTGTTGGTCTGCGGGTCAATCCTCGTCCGGCATCATCAAGGTGATGGCGGGCTGCGGGTCGTCAATGTCCAGTGCGCTGCAAGTAGCGATGAGTTTGACAAGCCGCGCTGCGCGGTTGTCGTTGCGGACATAAAACGCAACGGGGATGCGGTCAACACCTGGGCGGGCGCGGATGATGGCAAATCTTGTCATCCAAACGACATCCCACAATCTGCCCGCCTCGTCTTGGCCGGTGACGCCTTCCGGCACGGCGACGTAATTATCAAAAACGGCGCGGGTCAAAAACATCGGGAATTTGATTCCGGCTTCCTGCGCGGTTTTGGTGACTTCAACTTGCACGCCGTCTGCGACGGCTTGCGCTCGTGTGTAACTGTAAATGACGGGGCCGAATGGTGAATCTTGATTTTCTGTGTTCATAATTTTTTCAACGGTTAAGGATTGGAATTTCGGACTGTGCGGAAATGCGCTCCAGCTTGGGGCGCGGTTGGATGGTGACGGGCTGGCCGAATCTCGGCGTGATGGTGCGCGGCTTCTGCGCCACCGCGACAACGGCGGCGGACGCGGTCACGCGGACAACGGGACACGGCTGGCCGGCATAGGCGACAACATCGCCAGCATGGAGACGGAAAGAATTATTCATGGTCGGTTTATTGTTGGTGAACAAAGCCGCCTGCGCTGCCTCGGCTGCAAGCCGTGCCTGCTCCGCCTCGGCTCGCTCGCGGGCGATGCGGTCGCCATCAAGCGAAACCTCGGCAAACAGGTTGAATGTGTCCGGCGAAAATCCGAACTCATGCTGCGGCAACGGCAGGCGGCGTTTGTTCTTTTTCAAGGGCGGCAACCTTTCATGTAGTCATAGCCATCGAAATAAACGCCTGTCTGCTTGGTGTCTGGCCGGGCGCAATGGGCTTGCGCCTCGGCTTCGGTCAAGCGGCTTTTGATGGTGCGGGAGCGGCGGTTCTGCGTTGGGCTGTAAAACCGCACGATGCGAAAACAGCGCGGCGGTGATTCGGTGCAAGTGTTCATAAAATCAGGCGGCGCGTGAATCGGCGGGGAAATAGCTCTCATACTTTTCGTGCGGGTCTTGGAAACCGCGCAAACGAAATGCGCCGCAAGGGTGCTGCCACGCTTGGCGCTCGCGGTTCCAATGGAAACCAAGCTGCGCCAAAACCTGCCGCAACTCCGGCGCGGGCGTCTCGCGGAATGTCACCCAAACCCACTTGCCGACAACCTCGGCAAGATTGAACAAACCCGGATTGGAATTTTTCAAAAGTTCCAAAACTTTTGGAGTGGGCAAGGTGCGGTTTTTCTTCCGCGCCTCGGTGTCAATCGGCAAACGAGAATCTTTTTTCTCAACTGCGCTTTGCGCTGCCGGTGCTGTCTCTGCCGAAACAAGATTTGCGGTGTCGGCCAGGAGCCCCTTCATCAATTTTTTCTTGGTAGTTTTCATAATCTTTTTTTTACTGAACTGACTTGCGTATGCCGTCTCTCGCCCTTCACGAAAAAGCCGCGCCCCCAGCCCTCCTGCATGGGCGTAGGCTTCAGAGGGAACCGTGCAAGGCGGGCTGGTGTCTTGGGCAAGGCCGTGATGGGCGAGAGATGGAATAGCCGGACAGGAAAAAAGGATTTGGTAACACACTGTCTATCGAGCGCAGCGAGCTAACCAATTCACTGGTCAACTTCCCGCCCCCCGACCCGGCCTAATTCAAAAAAACTCGCGGCGCGGCGGCGTTGGCATGAGGGATGCCTGCGAGCTGGCGCGATGACTGCCCGCACGAGCGCGAAGGTGCGGATCAGCAGTCAGCGTGACAGGGAAGCAGCCGGCGGTTCCGCACAAGACGATGTTATCTTTAATGAACCGGGCCGTCGGTCGCGTTGTCGCGCGGGGAGACGGCGGGAACCCATTTGCCGAGGGTTCACGCGCCAGCGGGATACGGCAATGGGCGGCATTACAGATAACATCTCTTGTGCGGCTGCCGGGATAGCAAAGCCGACACCCAGCCTCGCAACGAAGTGAGAAGCGTAGTGTCGGCTGGTCCCTCATGCCAACGCCGCCGCAAAGCCAGCAACATTTCGCCGGGTCGCGTTTCCCGGCGCAGTCGCGCCAGCGCCAGCCAAGTTTTCTGACTCCGCGACGGCAGAGCGTAGGGCGTGGGCTGCGACGCGATGGGTGCATGGGCGCGCTCGGCAGACCTGCCCGCAGCCTGCCGCCGTGGTGTCAGACCAATCTGGTTTTACCAGTGAGTTCGGCTGTTTCTGTCCGCTGCAATGCAGCTTGCGAAATGGAGGCGGTGCAGAAATGGCCGATCTCACGGTTATTGGCAGGCGTGCCTGCACCCACTTCGGCGACAGGCGGAGCCTCGCGCCGTAATGCCGATGTCTTGCCCGTGCGAAGCATCGCGGGCTATTGCTGATTTCCTGGCCGGGCGAAGCCTCGCGGCCATATTGCCGGTCTTGGCCGATATGCGGAGCATCGCGGCCTCTGGCATCTTTGGGCGCACCGCTGTCTTTGACGGTCTCGGCAATTTGCGGCCGTCGGAACGAATGGAACGGAAATGTAGCCTGCGAAATTGAAGTGAAATGGAGTGGAGCGGATGCAAATTGATGAGTCCGGCCAGCGGTGCGGCGGAAGCGTGCCGATACTTGGCGCGAGGAACGAGCGCAAGCGTCGGCTCGGTGACGCCGGGCAATTTCTGCGACGCCTCTGTGATGGCTCAACGCCGCGCCCAGCCGGTGACGGTGAGATAGCTGAAAACGAACGGCTGCCACCACGGCAACTGCGGACGAAACTGCGATGGCTGGCCGCAAGCAACCCAAACCCGGACTGGCAGCGTGACGCGACGGTAGTAAAGTGCGGCAACCCGCGACTGCCACCGCTGCCAACGGACACCGACCAGGATGTGCCAGCGCCTCGCGGCCCGGCTGGAATGTCTGGTGTGTCTCATCACCAATTTTTGAGACACACCAGACATGGAAGCTGGGACGCCGGCCAAACCTGAAGGCTGCGTGCGACGAAAATCATGGACAGCCCGACAGGTTCGTCACACTAACATTGCCTTTGCCGGAGCGAAGTGGCAGCCAGCCAGCGGATAGCAGACAGCGTGACAGCCTGTGTTGCGCCTGCGGCAGGCTGGCACGATGGCTGCCCGCTGGATGGCGAACGAAGCGTTGCTTGTCGAGGAGCGTTAGCGACGAGGTTTTCCCGCCTGACCCCGCGCCTGAAATCGTGACATTACTGGACGGCTGGAAAGCACGAAAACCATTCGACAACCTGCGACGCCCGCCGCGTGCGCGGGGTAGCGAAAGGCACGCCGAGAGTGACATCCGCAAACCAAAGATGGCGTGCCGGTGCTGGCGTCGGGGCGGCGTCAGCCGCCCCCGCCAGCATGAGCGTCAGGCGTCCGCGCACGCGCCACATGGCATTCGTCAATGGAAACCGTGAGTGTGTGGCGCGTTCGTCATTATTGAGCGCATAGTGAATCAGGAACGGAGCGCGAACAAATTTCTCATTGAGCATCGCGAACTAACTTTGTCTTTCGAGGGCGCACGGATTTCAAAAAAGCATCCGCATTGTCACTGACACACAATTTCATCTGGTCGCCTGCGCCGAAATTTCAAAAGTCACACGAATTGCCGACACGCAAAAGGATTGCCGGGATCGAAAGATGGAAAATTCTACACCATCAAAATATCTGCCGGTAAAAAATTGGTGCCTCCAAAAATTTCAAAGGCTGGCAAATTCTCGCGGCGTCCGTCTATTTCTGGAATCTGTCAAATTTATTTTTGGCCGATTTCCTTCGTGTGTATTCACCTTGAAAGCATTGGCTTTCGTCAACCTTCACGAACTGTCTCCGCCTGCAAAAATCTCGCAAAAAACGTGTGCTATAAAAGGGAAGCCAAAACTGGCAACGCATTTGACTTCGTGGCTTTGATGCCACGACTTGATGATGCCGGCGAAAAGAAACGCCTGCTGGTCTGGCTCTGAAAATGCCGGTGCAAAGCACACATCCTGATTACGACGCGAACCTTGTCGCATGGCAACGGGCGCGGGATGTCATTGCCGGTGAAGATGCCGTAAAAACCGCTGGTATAAAATACCTGCCACGCCTGGATTCTCAAACGGATGATGAATACGTCGCCTACAAAATGCGCGCCGCCTTCTTCAACGCCACGGCGCGCATTGCCGATGGTTACGTCGGTCGAATTTTTCGCCGTGAACCAACTTTCAAACTGCCGGACACTTCTGCCGGCATTGGCCGTGCGCTGGATTCCTTCGTAACCGATGCCGACTTGCTCGGCACGCCGATGTCGGCTTACGCCAAACACGTCACGCATGAAGTCATCGCGGTAGGTCGGGCTGGCACGCTGGTAGATTGGGAAGATGAAGCGGAACAACGCGCCTTCGTCGTGATGTTTGAAACCGAGCAAATCATCAACTGGCATTCGCAGCGGGTGAATGGTCGGAATGTCCTTACCCTGGTCGTGCTCAAGGAACATGGAAAAAACCTGCAACAAAACACGTCGAATGGCGAGCAACCTGCCGATGTCTTTCAACCTGAATCCGTCGAACAACTCCGCGTCCTGAAATTGGTGCCGGATACGACGCCTGCCGCCGATGGCTCAACGCCTTGGTCGTATCAAGTCGAACTCTGGCAACAGCAACCGGGAAAATCCAAACGGTCTAAAACTGAATGGGCCGTCGTGGACACGCGCACGCCGCTTCGTCTTGGAAAACCTCTGCCGCTGATTCCCTTCGTTTTTCATGGGCCGAAACATTCCCGGCCAAAAGTGGACAAGCTTCCGCTTGCCGACATCATCGCCATCAACCTCGACCATTATCGCCTCAATGCAGACTATAAACACGGTCTTCATTTTACTGCTCTCCCTACCGCATGGGTCAGCGGATTTGACAAGACTTCCAATCTTCGCATTGGCAGCAGCACGGCATGGGTGGCGGAAACTCCGGGCGCGACGGCGGGGTATCTGGAATTTCATGGGCAAGGTCTGATGACCTTTGAACGGGCGATGACGCAAGATGAACTGCTCATGGCCGTGCTTGGATCACGCATGATGGAAGAGCAAAAGCGTGTCGGCGAAACGGCGGCTTCTATCGAACTCCGGCAGAGCGGCGAAAATGCCGTGCTGTCTGCGGTGTCATTGAGCATCAGCGAATCTCTGTCACAAGTCCTGCGCTGGGTGTATTGGTGGAACTCCACCGAAAACACGCCGGGCGACATCGGCGACCAAACGGTGCTGGTGTCTCTCAATGCGGACTTCACCTTGAACGGCATGGCGAGCACGGAAATTACCGCCGTCGTCGCCGCCTGGAAAGCCGGTGCCATCAGCCGCGACACGATGTTTGACCTTTTCCGCATGGGTGATGTCTTGCCGGTCGGTCGCAGCAACGAAGACGAGGCCAAACTTGTCGCCGGCACGCCGCAACCTGCTCCGGTCGCGGCTGATCCCGGCGCGGTCACGCTGCCTGCTCCCGCTCCGGCTGCAAATGTCCCGGCGCAACCACCAATCAAAAACCCCTAAAACTTTATGGCACTAAAATTCAAATTCAAAACCAAAGACGAAATCCCCGCCGAACTGCAATCCTTGTATGTCGAGCGCGACGGTGCTTGGACGCTGGACGCCGAAGGCGTCGTCGAGAAGTCCAAGCATGAAGAATTTCGCACCAACAACATCGCCTTGACCAACCAACTGAAACGCTTTGAAGGCATTGACCCTGACGCCGTGCGTCAACTTGCCGAAGACAAACAGAAACTCTTGGAAGAACGCCAACTGAAAGCCGGTGAAGTGGACAAGGTCATCGAGGCGCGACTGAAAACCGCCCGTGCCGAATGGGACAAGACGCATAACGTCGTGGTCGCGGAACGCGACGCCCTGACTGGTCGCCTCACCGCCATTCAAATTGATCAAGCCGTCGTCACGGAAGCAACCAAGCGCGGCCTCCGGGCGACGGCGCTGCCTGACATCACTTCGCGGGCGCGAACTGC
>CAISYZ010000201.1 GCA_903889895.1 uncultured Verrucomicrobia subdivision 3 bacterium
CTTCTTGGTGCCAAAGCGTTTGACACCGCGACCGGCCTTGCTCGCATTGAGCGTGTGTGCCGTTAGCGCGTTCGGAATCCGCACCTCAAAGGGCAGGCCGCGTTGCAGCTTGATCTGCCGGTAAAGCAGATGCACCGTCTCTGAGGCGGTCAGCCCGAGGTGTGAAAGGATTTCCTCGACTTCGTTTTTCAGGCCGGGTTCGATCCGGGTGCGGATGGTGGCGGTTTTGCTCATGGCGTGAATGTAGCCCTGTTGTAACCACATGGCAAGCGTTTGGTTTTGGTTCGTTTCTTTGGACAGTTATTAGAGTATTAAACAAGGTTAAGGGGCGGGGGTGTGCCGGGCTGCGCCCGGCGCACCCGCCGCCCCCCAGCCGGTGCAAGGCGTCACGCCAACCTGCTCCAGCCATTTGGCCAGGCAGATGACCGCGCCTTCGCTGTTTGAATTGATGCACACTTTTTGCACAACTCAATTTTGGGTTGCACGTGCGCGCTGGCAATTGTAGAAGTGGCATCCAAAGCGGTTTAATACATACTTGTAAGCTATGCCCAGAAAACCTCGTGTGAGCCATCCTTTGCGGGAACTACGCCATTGTTTTGGCATGACACAGCCGGCGTTTGCCAATTTCGTGGGATGTTCCGCCATCACCATTCAACGCATCGAAAACCGCACGCTGAAAATGAGCCACTCGCTGGCGGACAGAATTTTAGAGGCTACTGGCGTAAACCCGCGCGAATTGGCGGCGGGTCGAAAGGCGGTGGACGCAGATGGGAATGTTTATACAAAAAAGTCTTATGAAGATTATAAAAAATGGCTCGAATATTCCCACCACAGCAAGGGGTATTATCATTATCATTTAGTCCGCTATGTTGAACTGCTTTTGATTTCTTCTGAGCGGGCAGGCAAAGCCAGATTGCATTCCGTGGTCGCCGCATTGCAAAATGCTTTCGCCAAAACGGCCGAGGACTTCGACTTAAAAAAAGGCATCATTGGCTTCCTGATTGAAAACGGACACGTTCGCAAAAGGGCTTATCTGGTGCGCGACCTTCGCAAATTTCCAGAATATGCACGCCGTCTTGAGTTTAAGGACAACAAGCGGTTCAAACCGACCAAGAAAATTTCATTCGACATTCCGGTTGGCTGGTTGCTTGATTTTGATCTGCTTCATGAGCAGCCGATGTTTCCCAAAGACATTGAAAAAAAATTGGCGGGTAAAGATTATGTCATTGATTTTAATCGTCCCATTCCAAATACGCCTGAATTTAAGGACTTGAATGAGGCGCTTCCAAAAGTGCTCTACTGGAAAATATCGAAGTTCGTTCCGACGTTTAGCGGCTTAAAGGCGCACGGTTGATTTAGCGAGCCTCTTCCGAAATCGTGGTTCCGAAGTTGACGCGTTGCGCCTGCCGTTGCGCGTGTTCGTTCGACAGATGACCATAAACCTTGCCAATCAAAATGCCGCCGTCCTGATGCCCCACCCATTTGGCAATCGTCATGAAATCAATTCCGGCCATCACGCAATAGCTGATGAAATAATGCCGCAGATCGTGAAAGCCAAACCGTCGCAGACCCGCCGCCGTCCGCACCAGCCGCATCGTCTCCACAAAACTTTTTGCCGGCAAATCTTGCGCCCCGCGTTGCGGTGAGGGAAACAGCCAGTCCGAATCCGGCGCTTTGCGTTCCCGCATCGTCAGCAGGTGCTTTTCCAGTTGCGGATTGAAATCCACGACCCGCGCCTTGCGATTCTTGGCCATGCCGTCCGCGCCGATGGTCAGTTGCTTTTGCGGCCAGTCCACATCCGACCATTTTAGGCGCAAGGTTTCATCCCGCCGTGACCCGCAAAACGCCATCAACCGGACGTAATCGGAAAATTGCCGCCCGTTTTTCGACGCCTCGCCATTTTCGGCGACCGTGCAAAGCCGGTTGATTTCCTCCCACGCCAGCAGGCTCCGTTTTTGCGGCGTCCACTTGAGCGGGCGGAGGTTTTGGGTTGGCAGCACCGTGATCCAGTTGTCATCCAGCGCCCGTCTCATCACGTTCCGAAAACAGGTGACTTCCAGGTTCACCGTCCGGCCACACCGTCCGGCGCCTTGCCGCTTGGCGATGTAGCTGTTGACCAGCGCGCGTGTGATCCGATCCAGCCGGATGTGGCCGAGGTGCTCCCTCCAATGGTTGATGATGATTTTTTCCGTATAGAGCGTGCTTTCCCGCTTGGCATCCCTGACCTGCTCGTAATAGTTGAAGTATTGATCCGCATAATCGGAAAATTTGGGCGTGCGTTTCAGCACCGGCAAAGCCCCCTTGCGGCGTTGGGTCAGCAATTCCTGGAGTTTGGCGACCGCTTGCGGCTCCGTGGTGACGCCTTCCAGCGGCACCCGCCTAACGCGCTTGATGCCCGTCACCGGCTCTTCCACGGTGATCTGGGCATAGAAACGGCCATTGCGCACCCACAGGCCGCGAATTGGGCGCTTGCGTTGGTCGCAGACCTTCGTGTATGTTGCGCGGCGATGTTGACCGTTGCCAACAACTTTGTGCGGTTTGAGCCGCTTGCTTTCCATGTCAGTGGCTTGCATGTCCTCACTCTAGCACAATTTGTAGCACAGAGTCAATCTAGCACTTGCGAAAACGCGCAAAGTGCTTGTAAATACACGTTGCCCACGTGGCGGAATTGGCAGACGCGCTAGATTCAGGTTCTAGTGAGTAAAATCATACAGGTTCAAGTCCTGTCGTGGGCACCATATTTAGCAATGGTTTTGTGAGTTTTTGTTGACTTGCTGACATTTTGCTGACATAATCGCGGGGATATGAAAACCGCGATTGCTTCCAATGTTTGCGAGCCTTTGCTTAAAGGTTCGTCCACTGATTCCCCCGTCTCGCCCGCGCTGCAAAATAATTCTGTCGCCGTTTCCGTGCCTGCCGCGAACAAGGGTGCTGACAAAGCTGCTGACAATTATCGGATCAAACAGGTCAAGGCGGTCGTCACCGAAATCAAAAAGAAGCGGAAGGGCAAGCCGGAGATCACGCTTTGGACGGTTCGCGTCGGGTCGGCGATTTCCAAGATTTACTTCACCCCCAGCGGCGAGCGCGAATTGTTCACGCTGGTCTATTGGCTGGATGGCAAACGGAAGCGCGAAGTTTTTCCCACCAAAGAAAAAGCCGTGGCTGCCGCCAAGAGCGCCAACAAGGAATTGGGCAAGGGCGATTTGGGCGCGGCAGACTTGACGGCACCGCAACGGGTGGCCTGCGCCCGCGCACTGGACTTGCTGGCACCGCTTGGCGTGCCAATCGAGGCGGTGGCGAGTGAATACGTCCAGGCCAAGCAAAAGCTCAAGGATGTCCCCCTGCTGCGCGCCGTGGATTATTATATGCAACGGCATCCGGTGAATGTGGTTTCCAAAATGGTCCGGGTGGTCGCCGATGAACTGATTGAATCGAAGCGGGTGGACAAATTGAGCGACCGCTACATCCTGCAACTGACGTATGACATGAAACGGTTCTGCGGCCGGTTTTGCGGCGACTTGGGAACGGTGCGCGGGGTGGACGTGGACACCTGGTTGCGAGATTTGAAAGTCGGGCCGCGCACGCGGAACAACCTGCGCGCCTCCATCCAAGTGCTGTTCAATTACGGGATTGCGCGGAAGTATCTGCCGAAAGACCATGACGAAATTGATTCCGTGCCGCTGGCGAAAGACAAAGGCGGTGAGATTGAAATTTTCACGCCAAAGGAACTGGCGGAACTGCTGGCGGTGGCCTCGGCGGAACAACTCCCCTTCATGGCCGTCAGCGCGTTCGCCGGGGTGCGGCACGCGGAAATTCAACGGCTGGATTGGGCGAATGTGAACCAATCGGCGGGCATCATCGAGATCAAGGCGGGCGCGGCCAAGACCGCAAGCCGGCGGGTGATTCCGATCCTGCCGAATCTGGCGGCGTGGCTCAAACCACATTGGAAAGAGGCCGGGCCGGTCTGCTCCTTCACGAACATGGTGGATCAATTCCGGGACATGACGCGGGCGGTGAACCAAGCGCGGCGGGCGGCTTGGGCGAAAGCGAAAGGCATCAGCGCGGAAGCATTGAAGCAGGCCGATGAGCGAGCGGCAACGCGGCGGGCCGATGAGCGCAAAAAGAAAACCATGCGGCGGGCGCGCGGCTCGGTTCTGCCGTTGGGGTCGGAAACGGCGGCGGAAGAGGGTTGGGCACCGTTCGCATGGAAACATAATGCGCTGCGGCACTCCTTCATTTCCTACCGCGTGGCGGAGACACAGGATGTCGCCAAAGTTTCGCTGGAAGCCGGAAATTCGCCACAGATGATTTTCAAGCATTACCGCGAGCTGGTGCAGCCGAAAGAGGCAAAGGCTTGGTTCGCCATTGTTCCCAAAGGCTGAAATTGAATCCGCCGGCTGCCGGGACAATACGAAAATCCGAAGGAAAAATTTTCGGTTGGACAGGCGTTGTCCGGGGCGTGTGATAATTTGGCGGCATGAATGCCGCGCGATATTTCATGCGCCGGGAAGATTACCAGCCGCGCCAGTCGCCCGCTGGCAGTCCGTTCCGCCAGTTTGACGTGTCCTGCCTCAAATGCGGGTCGTATGATTTGCGGCTGGCGGCGCAGATGGACGAGGAATTGGGGGAAATGGCCCTGTTGCTGGTCTGCAACAAATGCCGGCAACGGGAAACGGGATTCGCTGGAAGCCGACGGCTTTGTCGTCACCCGCGAAGAAAAATATGTCAGCCGCGATAATTCATCCGACGGGGGCAGTTTCAAATCAAAAACCTACACCGTAACGTCGTGGTCGCGGAACGCGACGCCCTGACTGGTCGCCTCACCGCCATTCAAATTGATCAAGCCGTCGTCACGGAAGCAACCAAGCGCGGCCTCCGGGCGACGGCGCTGCCTGACATCACTTCGCGGGCGCGAACTGC
>CAISYZ010000202.1 GCA_903889895.1 uncultured Verrucomicrobia subdivision 3 bacterium
CTTTCCGTCGCAGCTGTCCGGCGGCCAGCGGCAGCGCGTCGCGCTCGCCCGCGCGCTCGCGGGCGAGCCAAAAGTTCTCCTGCTCGACGAACCGTTCGGCGCGCTCGACGCGAAGGTGCGCAAGGAACTGCGCCGCTGGCTGCGGCAGTTGCATGACGAAATCCACGTCACGACTTTGTTTGTGACGCACGACCAGGAAGAGGCGCTGGAAGTTTCCGACCGCGTGGCGATTTTGCGCGACGGCAAAATCGAGCAGATCGGCACGCCGGAGGAGATTTACGATCATCCCGCATCGCCGTTCGTCTATGACTTTCTGGGCAATGTAAACTTGTTCAGTGGACGCGTGAAAGACGGCGCCATGGTCATCGGCGGGACGGAATTTGCCGCCCCGGACGCGGCGGGCGAACCGGATTCCGCGGCGGTCGCGTTTGTGCGCCCCCACGATATCCGCGTGACCCGGCAGGCGAACGGCCCCGCCCTGGCCGCGCTGGTCGTCCGCTCCAATGCCGCCGGGCCGGTGGCAAACTTGGAATTGAAACGGCTGGACAGCGGCGAAATTTTCACCGTGCAGTTGAGCAAGGAGTTGTTTGTGGAGCTTTCGCCCAAACCGGGTGAGACGGTCTTTGTGGAATTGAAAAATGTAAAGATCTTCTCGGACGATTATTCGATTTAAATTTTGCGGGATTACTTTCTTTGAGTCCGCCGTCCGCCTGTCTATCGTTTTGCGCATGGCCGACCAACATCATCGCAGTCTCATCAAAGCCGTCTCCTGGCGGATCACCGGCAGCATCGACACGCTCATCATTACTTTTCTCATCACGGGGAAATTGAAATGGGCGTTCACCATTAGCGGCGTGGAACTCTTCACCAAAATCGGCCTGTATTACGTCCACGAACGCATCTGGGAAAATCTTTCATTCGGACGCGTCAAGGAACCGAAGAAGGACAAGCCGAGTTTTGAAATCTGAAGCGGCCCGCCTTCGCTTCGCGCAGCAAAATGTGGGGTTGCAAATTGCCAATAAATGGTTGGAGGCCAACGGCAACCCTGTGAGATAAACGACCGAAGTCCGGCGGTGGTCGTTTCTTCAGCGGGGTTCCTCACCCCCACCTCCTTGGCGTCTGCCGCCGGATTTTCAACCAACCAGAGTTGCGCGGCACAGATTCATGGTGAGCCGGATTTGGCAGTGATAAAAAATGAGTCCGGCGACGAGGGTTCCCTTGGCGATTTAATGCCCCCACCCATTTGATTTATCGTCGCCGGACTGGCCAATAAATAGCAAAGCCCGTGCCGGAAACCGCATGCGGTCACCACCTCGCGGATCTCCCCCAGCCAGATTTGCTTCCTGGTTCGGACAAAAGGCGATTTCCCCAATCGCTCGGCGCTTCACCCACCTCCGTCAGCATCTGGATTTTGTAGCCGGGTTCGACGACGCGGGTGTAGCCAACGGATGATTCTTGGGCGACGCGGTTGTGCCCGTGAATGAAATTTGAGAATTCCGCAAACCTTATGGCGAGAGCTGGACATCCGCCGACCAGGTAATTATATCCAAAAATCTATTGCCTCGGAATTGGATAAGAGTATTTTCCCCACCATGGCGTCCGGCCAGCAATTTTTAATTGCTCCCGAAAAACCGTTGGTAAAACGGTTGGGTAAAAAGTTTTTCCACAAGCTGCCCAAGCGGGCGGGGGTTTACAAACTACGCGATGCGCGGGACAACATTGTTTACGTCGGCAAGGCCAAAAATCTCCGCCAGCGGCTCCGCAATTATCGGGTCGCCAATCCTGAAACCATGGCCCGTCGGCATCTGCGGATGGTGCAGGAAGTGGTTCGCATTGAACTAGATTTCTGTCCGAGTGAAGCGGCGGCGCTGAAGCACGAAGCCAAGCTGATACGGGAACTGAAACCGAAATACAACCGCGCCGGAGTCTGGCAGGGTCAGCCCCAATTCTTAACGTGGCGATTCGGTGGTGAAAAAATCGAATTGGCCATCCAGGAAGTTCCCCCTATTGGCTGGGAACGCTATGGCCCGCTGGGATTTGTGGCACCAAGATTGCACGCCTCCCTCCTGCGTTTGATCTGGTTGGTGATGAATCCGGAAGCCGGATTTGGCCGACTGCCGCATGGCTGGGCCAACGGCAAATTTGTTGATGCGCCCGCGCTGAATTGTCGAGAACGGGCGGGTGAAATCCGAAACATCCTAAAAGATTTATTTTGGGGCCACCCTGAATCATTTCTGGTCTGGGTGGCAACCGCGATTCGATCAGATGCCCCCGCCTTCGAGCAGGCGGCAGTCATGGCTGACGTGGAGTTGATTCAAGAATTTATCGCCAACCGACGCGATCGGGAGCAGTCTACTTCCCAGATTGCGCTCTTGTGACACTTTGAATTTTTATGTGGCAGCGGTTGAACGGGGATGCAAATTCGGCGGGGTAAAGGCAAACCGCAAAAACTTGTGAATATTAAAATTAAACCTCTAGAACGGCCCGATAGCATTTATCTATCATGTGCCGAGGGCTGGTTGGAACTCGGTGACTGGCAGGTGGTCAACGACAATTATTCCTTTCTTCAGCGACAATTATAATTTGCCAGTAGCTCGGGATTAATTTCTTCATTTGTGCTTCGGGATTATTCTTATTGGGTAGACACCTTTGGTGGAACGGAGTCTTTGACACCGTCAGGTGGCAAAGACGGAGTGGAACCGAAGGTGTCTACGGGCGAGTTGCCCCGGCCTTTTTCCCGCCCCTGCGCTTTCTGGGCGCGCACGCTCTCGCCGTTAAACTCCAAGATCATGGCGTGGTGCACCAACCGGTCAATCGCGGCCATCGTTGTCATCGGGTCTTTGAAAATCTGGTCCCATTTTGAGAACACCAGATTACTGCTGATGAGCACGCTGCGCCGCTCGTAGCGCTCCGCCAAGAACGTGAACAACACTTCCATCTCCTGACGATCCTGCTGGACGTATCCCAAATCGTCCAAAATGATCACTGGATAGCGGTCCAATCGCTTGAGTTCACTTTCCAAACGCAGTTGCTGCTTGGCGACCAACAGCTGTTGCACCAGTTTGAACGTCGGCGTAAACAGCACTGGGTAACTGTGCCTCAGGATCAACTCGCGGCCCAATGCGGCCAGAAAATGGGTTTTTCCACGCCCCGGCAGTCCAAACGCTAAAAGGTTTTCCGCCCGCCCAACGAAGTGGCCTTCCAGCAACGTCGGCAGCAACCGCCGGATTTTGGTCGGCAAGAGTTTTTCATCGAGGTTCCCCAGCGTCTTGCCGTCCGGCAGGCCGGCGGCTTTGAGGAGTCGCTGCATCTTACGTTCGCGCCGATCCTGCTCCTCGCTTTCGCACAAGTGCTGGAGCAGTCGTTTGTAGCCCCAGTTCTCCAGTTCGGCGCGCGCGACACTCTCCGCCCACATTCCAGCCATGGTCGGCAGCCGGAACGAACGCAACATCCCAGCCAGTCCATCAGTTGGCATAAGCCACCTCCTGACTCAGCAACGCGTCATACGACCGCCACTCCGGCTGCAACTCCGCCAGATCTACCGGCGACTGCGGGCGAGGTTGCAGCACGTCCCGCAACTCGGCCACGCTCCACGCTGGATACGGCGGGCTCAAGTAATCGGCCAGCATCACTTCAACGCGGCTCGCGTCCACCTCGCTGACCAGCTTGAGCAGCCGTAGATATTCCACCGTGCCGCGCCGCTGTCCCTGCTGGGTGATCAAGTGATCGTAAGCTGACCGCAACAACCGGCTGGGAAACATCTGCTCCCGATACCGATACCTTTCAAATGCTCCGGGCTTGCGCAACAGGTGATCAATCACATGCCGGTAATCCAGCACCATTCCTTGGTTGCCCGTGTGCCTGGGCAAACACAGCAACAGTTCCCGACCGCTGTAGAGTTTGAGTTCCCGTTCGTAAACTTCTACTTTGAGTTCCTGACCAATCAGCCGGGCTGGCACCGAGTAGCCCACTTTCTTGATCCGGATCGTGCTGCCCGACCCGACCCGGCAAATCACCTCGTCGTATTCGCTCAACCGCGTGGGCGGCAACGCCTGCATCACCGCCAGTTCCGCCGCCAACTTCTCCTGCCGACCTTGATTGCTGCGCTCCAGCATCTTTTCCAAAAAACCCTCATAAGCCGCTTCCGTATCGAAGTCTCGGCTGCCCCGCAACAACAAGTGCTGGCGCAGGCGGCGCTTCAAATGGCCGTTGCTCGATTCCACATCGCCGTTCTCATTGGGACAAGCGATGCCGATGGTCTGGGGCAACAAGCCGTAATGCGCGCACAACGAGGCGAACGGCTCGTTGAACGTCCGCGCCGTCTCGCCGCCGCCGATCCGATGCGTGGCCGCGCTACTGTTGTCCACCCGCAGCTCCCGCGTCACCTTGCCCAAGCGGTGCAAACCAGCCTGCAAACCCTGCCGCAACGACAATAACGATTCGGAGCGACAGCGGGTCGCCCATTCCCAGTTGGAATGCGGCAGGACACAGTGACAGAGCAAATGCGCGTATGGCTCGCCCGCAATCGTAATGCCCAGCTCGTCGGCGTTGGTCCAGTCCAACTGCAACGCCCGCCCCGCCTCCCAGTCCTGAGCAAAGAACACCTCCAGATCCGCCCCATGCGCCAACCGCCACAGCTTGACCCGCCGTTGAAACGTCCGCAGATGCTTTTCCTGCACGGCCCACGGCGAACGCTCCCACAAATGTTCAAACAGCGTCTTGGCCTCCAAATCCGGGGCTTCCGCCAGCATGGCTTCGGCGTGCGGCCAAATCTCCACCAGCGGGTCTTTCCGCGTTCGCCAGTTGTGCTTGGCTTGCAGTTCCGGCGGCGGCTGCGCCGCTGTCACATACTTCCGGGCCGTCGGTCGGCTCATGGCCGCCTTCAGTGCGCTGTTCGTTACATTGCCTGTGGCTTGATATTCGTTCATCAGTTTTCGGTATTGTTGTTTGGTGATCATTCGCAGCAGTGCCAACCCAGACCTTCCGGTCCCGGCCAAAACCACTGCGCCATCATCCCAAACCACCGCCAAACTAATAATCGTCACTGGAAAATTTTAATTGTCGCCAGCCA
>CAISYZ010000203.1 GCA_903889895.1 uncultured Verrucomicrobia subdivision 3 bacterium
AACAGCTTGACGAAACCCTGAAAAAACAGTCTTCTTTGCCCGGAAGGTGCAGCACTTTTCGAGCGCCGCCCGCCGCACTTTTCAACCGCCGTTTACAATGGATGACCAAACCGTGCTAAATGATCCTTGTAATCCTTGCTGGGGCCTTTGTGCTCGCCGGTCTTGCGATCCACCTCGTCGGAGACATACATCAAGCGCGCATACCAGTCGCCCTCCTCCGGCACGGCCTGCGGTCCCCAATGCGCCCAAATGCCAAACTTGGCATCGCGAAACCATTCCGGGCAAGTATAATTGGTCAGTGAATCCATCGTGCCGGTGTAAGGCCCAGGCGTGATTGGCAGGTTCAAGGCCAGGGCACTAAGCGGTGCCGACAGAGCCACTGCCAAAATTAAGTTTGCTAGTTTCATATTCAATTATATCAGTCTCAGTTTGTTTTAATCTTCGATTTTCAGACGCCGCTGTAGCGCTTCCAATGAGGCCCCTTTGGTTTCAGGCAGGTAAATCCAGACGAGGAAAAATTGCAGCACCATCATTGCGGCAAAGAAAAGGAATGGCGCGGCGGCGGATTTTGCCGCCAGCACGGGAAATGACCAGCTTACGATTGCGCAAAGCGCCCACATGCTGAAGCACGCCGTCGCCGAACCGGAGGCGCGGATTGCGTTGGGTAATATTTCATTGATGTAAACCCAGACCACTGCACCCTGCGAATACGCGTGCGAGCCGACCACGCCCATCATCGCGGCAATGACAATCCAGCCTTGCGCGTGCGTGTGAAACACCCACGCCGCAAGCAGATGAAAAAAGATGAACGTCACCGAACCGATCAGCAGCAGGGGTTTGCGGCCGACCCGGTCTATAACGAACATTGCCACCAAGGTCATGATCAAATTGGTCAGCCCCACAATCACGGACTGCAACAAGGCGCTGGTTTGGGAAGCGCCAGCCATGCGAAAAATGTCCGCCGTGTAATAAATCACCGCGTTGATGCCGTCGAGTTGGTTGAAAACTGCAATCATCAACGCCAGCAAAAACGGCTTTAGGTGCTTTTTCTGCCACAAACGCGGATGCTGCCCGGTCATATCGCTGCGCATCGAGGCAGCAATTTCGCGGACTTCGCCGGCAGGATTTTCGTGACCAAAGCGCGTCAGCACTTTTTCCGCATCCGCCAGACGGTTTTGTTTGACGAGCCAGCGCGGACTTTCGGGGATGATTAGCACCGTCACCAAAAACGCCAGCGACGGCAGCGCCATCACGCCAAACATCCAGCGCCAGACGTTGGCGGATTCCGAGCCGAGAAACCAGGCCACGAGGTAATTTGAAAAGTAGGCGGCCAGGATGCCCAGCACGATGTTCAACTGACTGATAGCCACCAGGACGCCACGTTGCTTGGGCGGGGCAATTTCAGTGATATACATTGGCGAAACCACCGATGCGGCCCCAACCGCCACGCCGCCGAGCCAGCGGAAAAAAAGCAAGGCATACCAGTTCCACGCCAAGGCGCAACCGAACGACGACACGACAAACAAAACCGCCAGCACCGTCAGCACGGGCCGGCGCCCCCACCGGTCGGCCGGACGACCGACCAGCAGCGCGCCAAACAACGTGCCGATCAAGGCGATCGAAACCGTGAAGCCAAGCAGGTTGTCATTCAGGCCAAAAACGGCGCGGAGCGCTCCGGTGGTGCCGGAAATCACCGCCGTGTCGAAACCGAAGAGCAGCGATCCCAGCGCGGCCACGATGGTGCTCTTGATCAACAACCGGCTGGTGCCGCCGGAAGAGCGAGCGGTTTGGCTATCGTGAAGGTTCATTTCCATGATGACTGGATTTTTGATGTTGTGATTTGAAAAATGTCTCTCATCGGACAAAGGCCTTCATCGTCGCGCACTCTTTGCCGACAGATGCGCCGTGCGGACGAATCGTGTATTCGCCCACCGCCGCCGGCACAATGAACGTCTCGGCGTAGTGAACGATAAATGGTGCGAACGCGCCGCTCGGACTTTCGACAATAGCTTCTTCTCCTTCGACGAGGTTCAGCACATTCACGCCGCCGTTCGTGTGATGCGGGACTTTTTCCGTGAACCAATGCCGCCGCGTCTCGATGAATTCGCGTTCGTGCAAACCGGTTCGTTCCTCGAGCCAGCCGTCGCCGTTCGCGATAGGCTCGAAACAGTTCACGAGATTTTTTTTAGTCCACTCCGTCGTGCAATCCCACTCCACATTGGCAAGTCCGTGTTGCAAATGAATCGGGCGCGGCTGACCGTCGAGACCAAGCCGGCCCCAGTCCCACATTTTGAACGTAAAAATGTAAGGCGTGGCGCTGATTTCCAGCACCATGTTTTCCGCGCCGCTGCAATGCACCGTGCCGGCGGGAATCAAAAAGTGGTCGTGCTTCTTCGCGGGAAATTGGTTCGCGTATTTCTCCGCTGGAAACGGGGTAACACCTGACTGTGCGGCTTCCAAATCGCGCGCCATTGCTTCTGGATCCACGCCATCACTCATGCCGAGATAGACGCTCGCGCCCGGTCCGGCATCAAGCAGGTAGTAGCTCTCGTCCTGTGTGTAGTGCATCCCGAAATTTTGCTGGATGTATTCCGTGAGCGGATGCACTTGGAATGACAAATTGCCACCGCCCATCGTGTCGAGAAAATCAAAGCGAATCGGAAATTCATCGCCGAACCGCGCGTGAACCTTGTCGCCGAGCAACGCGCGCGGCTGATGGAACACGACGTCCAGCGCTGGAATTTCAAATCGTGTCTCTCCGAAGCCGAGCAGCAAGCTGTTTTCCTCCGGCACACAATCAAAACACCAGCCGTAGTTTTTCGCGCTGCGGTCAAGGTCGCAAACCTTTTTCATCCATTGTCCGCCCCACGGCGCGGGATCGAAGAACGGCACGACGCGAAACGGTTGTTTCACGGCCTGACGCAAGCCTTGTCGCACCGCTTCGCCCTCGGCCAGCTTAGGTTCGCACGGATTGTTCGTATCGAGCACGAAGTCCCAGTAGCGAATAAGCGGACGTTTCCAACGGTCGGCCACGCGCCAGTCCACGAAAAACGCGCGCTTGTATTGCAGACTCGCGGCGAGCGTGCGGTTTTCCACGCCGAGGTTGCTGCTTTCGTTACGACGAAAACGCAGTTGCGCCTCCCAGCGCGCGAGGTCGGCGTAAATCAAAATGCCGCCCCACGCAATCAGCGATGCGCCACAGCCGACGACGAGCACGACGCCTTTTTTCACATCGGCAATCGCATTGCGAAAATGCCAGAGGCGTTCGATGTCAAAAAAATTGGCGAGCGACAGGCCGGAAAGGAATCCAAACAACGGGTCTTCGCCGCCGAGAAACGGCGCGACGAGAGTATCAATTTTATCCGGCTTATACATTGCCTCGGCCGCGTGAACCGTGAGCACGGGATTCAGCCGCGCTTTCAATTCGTTCAGCACAGCCGGCTCGTCCACACCGGGATAGCACTCGACGATGACGATGGTTTTCGGTGTGTGACGTTGCGTGATGAATTTCTGCAAACGCGCGCCGATGACGTCCCAGCCGATCACGCAAGCATCCGCCGCGTCCGGCACGGGGACGAAGGGATATTTGTCGTAGTTGGATTTTTTCATCATGGTTCGCTGAACAAGCTGGCGACACCGAACATTCCGGCGTCGTTGCCAAGTGCGGCGGATTTGATTTTCACTTTACCCCACGGTGTCCACGCATGTTTGGCAGCATAGCGGCGCAACTGCGGCAGAATGACAGAACAGCTTTTCATGACGCCGCCGCCGATGACGGCACATTCCGGATCGTAGGCGTGAATCAAATTTACCAAGGCCACCGCCCAGACGCGAATGGCATGGTGGCGTAATTCAGTGGCCACCCGGTCACCGCGCGCCGCCGCACGAAACACAATGGCGAAGTCCAAAACGTTTTCCCGCGCCAGCTTGCTTGAGGCGAAAGCCGGATGCGCCCGCGCTTTTGCCGGCAACGCCCAGGTTGAAGCCTCAGATTCGGCACAACCGATATTTCCACAGAGACATTCCTGGCCAGACAAGCTTACTGTAAAGTGGCCGCCCAAACAGCCGGCCTGTCCATGCTGACCGCGCAACGGCACGCCATCAATGATTGCCGCCGAGCCAATGCCCGTGCCGAGCGTCATCATCACCGCGCTGCGCTGACCACGCGCCGCGCCGAAGCACCATTCGGCAGCGAGGGCCGCATTGGCGTCGTTGCAAATGCGTGTCGGCAAACCCAACAATGCCTCGGTCATTTTCGGCACGTTCAGATGCCTAGCGTCGTCAAATTTTCCCGCCGGCGTGGAAAGAATTTTCCCCGTCTTCGGTTCGATGATGCCGGGAAACGAAAGTCCAAAGCCGGTTAAGCTGCGCCATGTCAGATCATTGTTCAGGCACAATTTTTTCCCGACTTGAGAAATCCGTTCCAGCGCCGCCGCCAAGCCTTCGTGCCTGCGGGCGTCAATTTCAGCTCGCGCCAGCAAGCGCTTTCCCCGGACGACACCGATTTTTATCCGTGTGCCGCCGATGTCACTCGCGAGAATGGTAGGTTCACGATCCATCAGTTTAACAACTTTTATGGAATAGGAGCGGCTTATTTGGTTTCTATCGGTGTCAATTTATAGAGCTGCACACCGTGCGCCGGAATCGTTATGCTCAGTTTCTCAATTTCAATGTTTTCCAAGTCGGGCAAATTTATCTGCCGCCAGAGATCGCGAATATGCAGGCCGTTCTTGAAGCCGATGTATTTCAATTTGTCGAAGTTAATTTTCGCTTCATTGGAATCGCGATTGAAAAAGCCGAGCGCCGCCGAACCGTCTTCCAAAGGTTTAAGATAAACATCCACCGCGCCGACCGTCGCCGCGCGCGTGGCTTGTTTGCCTAATGCGTCTTGATCTAGTGCAATCACCTCGTCATTGCTCAACAAATTTTTGGTGAATTCATCAAGCTGTTCGAGGTCGCATCCGAGGAGCAGCGGCGCGGACAACATGCACCACATAGTGAAATGCGTGTATTGCTCGTCCGGCGTCAGCGCCGTCGGATGCAATTTGGGTCCCCAGCCAACTTGTCCGACCACCAACATATCCAAATCGTTCCAATGTCCGGGGCCGGCAAACGGTGCCCAACGATCTTGCGAAAAGGCAATTTCAGAAACGCTGTTCGCCCAAGATTTCGGAGCGGACGCCCAAGTGTCGCGAATGTCCCCGGTGGTGCGCCAGCAGTTGGCCCATCGCTGCCAGTCTCTCACGTGCTCAAACGGCGCGGTGTTAGACAAACTAAACAGGATGTCGCGACCAGAAGCCCGCAACGCCTTGCTCATTTCGGCGGTGTGCGGCACGTCGTTCGGATACCAGTCATATTTCAAATAATCAAAACCGTAATCCGCCCATTGCTTTGCGTCCGCTTCGGCAAACGAATATTTTCCCAGCGCCTGATTTTTTGCATTTGCCAGAGCTTTTGACCACGCGCCATCTGGCTGTGCGCTCGCGCCGCCGGGAAATTTCGCGTAGGAGGTGATCCACGGCGTCGAATAAATCCCTGCCTTCAAACCCAGCGCGTGCAGTTCATTGCACAAGCCTTTCAAATCTGGAAATTTTTCATTGCCCTGCAACGCGCGATCCTTGCCGGTGCGTTGGCCTTGCCAGGTATCGTCAATGTTGATGTAAGTCCAGCCGTGCTGGTTCAAACCGGAAGCCACCATCGCCCGCGCGGAACGTAAAATCTTTCGCTGATCCACGGAACCGCCCCAGCAGTTCCAATCGTTCCAGCCCATCGGCGGCGTCAACGAAATCGTTTCGCCGACGGCGATGCGGAACTTCTTTTCATCGGCACCGAGCGAATTTTTCGCGCGCAGCACGACTTGATACTCGCCGTTCTTTTTCAGCGAGCCAGTGATCTGCCCCGAATATGGATCCACCACTAATCCTTTTGGCAGATTTTCCGCACTGAATTTCATCGGCCGGTCGCCAGTCGCAGGAATGGCATAAAGAAACGGCGAACCGGGACGCACGCCAAAAACATTGGGACCGCAGATGTGCGGCGTGGCCGGCACTGGTGGCGTTAGAATGAAAACAGCACTGTCGTTGGTATCAGCGACGCAAAAAAAGGCGCTTGCAAGCAGCAGCGCCGCAACCCTGAACAGTGTCCGGACACTTCGAGATTTTTTATTCATTTTTCCGCTATTTTATTGACGTGAAAACAACCACACCGCGCGCAGGCAAATTCAAATCCAAACCAGCCGCCAAGTCCGCATGTGCAAGTGTTTTTTCCGGCAGCGGAAAACCGTTTCTATCCGTGAGTTTGTCACCGGGAAAATAATCATAGCGTGCCAGTTGCGGAATTTTCTTACCGCCCGGCACGGCGACGTGAATTTCCTGCGGCGTGTCTGAGTCATTCACAAGCGCGAGCGAAAAATCATTGCCCGCCATCGCCGCGAGTGTGCGTAGGCCCGGCACGAATGTCTCGGACGTCTTCAGCGTCGTGCAGCCCGGCGGAAAACTGCGTGACAGCAGCGACCAAGTGTAAAACCACGGACGCAAATTCATATCCTCGGGATGGCCGATTTCATTGGCGAGGCTGTTCCAAAAGCCCCATTTCTTGAACAGGGTTTTAGTGACATCCGGCCAGGCATTGTCCTTGTTTTTATTGATGTGCATGGCGTCGTCCAAATCCCACGCGATGGTGCCGGCCATACCGGCACGGGCACACTGGATGTTGTAATCCGCCATCCACACGCCGTAGTTGTGCTCGTAAATGTGCGGCTGGCTGTCGTTGCCGCCTTGTGGCTGCACCGGGCCGCCGGTCATACCGGCCTCGCCCATGAAAAACGGTTTGGACCTGCCCTGCGGATCGAATCGGTCAATGTAATCTTTCTTCATCCAACAATATTTTTCGAGATAGTCGGATTCAATCTCGGCGGCAGGCGCGTAATAATGAAAGTCATATGCCGCAACTTCCTTTGGGCATTGCTGCACGGTGAGGTCAATCCAAAAACCGTCGCGTGGTAGAAAGCAAACGTCCGGCCCGATGATTTTTACGTCTTTGGCGAGACCGCGTTTGGCAAACTCGATATTCAGCGCCGTGATGGCGTCCTTCCATTTTTCAAACGGGATGTGGCCGGAGGAATTGCTGTTTGGCTCGTTCAGCAAATTGAAATAGACGATGCAGGTGTAGTGCTTCGTGTTGCGCAAGTATTCCACCTCGTCCGCGATGATGCGATGCCAGCGCGGATCATTTTCGTCCATGTGGTATTGCTGGAGTTTGTCGGTCTCGATGTCCGGGCGATCCTGCTGCGAGGAGGGATGATCCCATTCGCCGAGGATCACTTTGACGTGGTGCGCCTGGCAATAGTCGAGGAGGCGATACATTTTTTTCATGCGGTTGTTGTCCCATTGATAAATGGGCTTGCCGTCCGCATCAAAGCCGCCGCAATAAGTGTAGGAACGTGTCATCAGCCGGACAATCGGCACGCGCATATAATCGAGCCGCTCAAACATCTTCTGCCACGCGGCGTCGGTGAGGTCGAACCACGGATACGCACTCCATTGCACGCCGTAGCCAAGAAAATTCGTGCAGAGCGGCGCGCTCGTGTCCACGGTGATTTGTATGGGCTCAGCAGACGGCTGAAGTGCGAACATCGCTGCGCCCGCCGCAAGCGAGAGTAACAATTCTTTCATGACATTTTTTACGCGGGAAATTTCAAGACAAAATTCACCAGCTTTTCGAAGTTCGCCGTAGCGACGCCAATGTATTTATCTGCACAACCGTAATAAACGAAGAGTTTGCCATCCACTACTACATTTGCGGTTGGGAAGACGACACCGTGCGGATACAAACCTTCCCATTCATACTTCGCTTCCGGTGACATGATTGGCTCCGGTGTGCGAGCGAGCACTTTGCGCGGGTCGCGCAAATCCAGTATCATCGCACCGACGTGATAAACACCGTTCGCGTCCACCGCATGATAAATAACAAACCAGCCTTTCTTGTGTTTTAGCGGTGGAGTCGAACCACCAATTTTTGTTTCCCATGGAAATTTTGCTTTCGCGAGCAACATGTCCTTACCCCACTTGAGCGGATCATCGCCGAAACAAATCCAGATTGCCGGGTATTTCGTGCCGTATTTCTTTCCGATCCATTGCATCGGACGGCGTAGCAGCGCAAATTTACCATTGACCTTTTCGGGGAACAAAATCACGTCGCGATCGTCGAGTGTCGGATCCGTGATGCGGCCCAGGCGACGAAAGGTTTTCAAATCTTCAGACATCAGCAAGCCTGACGACGTAAGATTTTGACCGAAAGCCGCCGGCTGATTTTTGTCTCGCGGATTGAAAGCGGCGTTGTTCGGTGCGAGCCAATATTGCTGTGGAAAATACGGGCGATACGCGTAAGTGATGAGAAAATGGCCGTTCGTCTTCACGATGCGCGGATCCTCGATGCAGCCGGCGTCTTCGCCATCTGCGCTCGGCGAGAGCACAGGGTCGGTTTGGGCGCGTCTGAAGTTAAAACCGTCTTTGCTCGTGGCAAGACCAAATCGGATGACGTGATTTGTGTCGTTGCCCGCCGCGCGATAGAGCATTTTGAACGCGCCTTTGTCGTAAATCACACCGGGGTTGCAGACCACGAGGCTTTCCCACGACTGCTTGGGATTCGGTGAGAGGATCGGATTTCCGGAAAATTTTTCGAGTTTCATAGAAATAGTTTTATCGCCAGATGTAAACAAAAATGGCCGCACAAATGAGCAACAGCGCCGAGAGCACGCGGAAGTTTTTGAACCACGGCAAGGCCGTTAGCTCCTTCGATTCGCCTCGGAAATATTCCGAGTTCCATACAAACCGCTCGACGGCCGCCGCGCTCGGAGGCGTGGTCAGCAGGCTGACGACGGTGATGATGATCAGCGACAAAATCAAAACAACGGGCGCTACGTAGAGAAAATTCCAGGTCGCCAACGGTGTGTATTTGATGCCGAGCAACAAGCTGACGCCAATTGCCAAGCCGGACAGCAAACCGACAAAAGCGCCGGTGGCAGTGGCACGTTTCCAGAACAGACCCGTGAGAAACACCGCCACCACCGGCGGCGCCATGTAAGCGAGAACTTGCTGAAAATATTTTACGATGGAATCAAACCGCTGGATGTGTGGCGCCCAAATCGCTGCGACAGTAATGATGATGATTCCCGCCGTGCTGCCAGCGACAACTTGCTGCCGGCCAGTCATTCCCGGGCGCAATTTACTCACCAAATCCATCGTCACAAGGGTTTGCGCGGAGTTCAGTGTGGATGTCAGCACTGAAGTCATCGCTGCGACAAAGCCAATCAAAACCAGGCCCAAAATGCCCGGCGGTAGCATTTCGAAAACGAGCTTGGGATAAACCTGATCGCCTTTTTCAAGATTCGGATACAGCACGCGCCCGGCAATACCCGGCAAAACCATGAGGAAAAAAATCACGAAGTTGAGTGCGCCGGCGAGCAGGTTGCCCCAGCGGCCGTGGTTGGTGTTGCGGGCGCTCAAGGTGCGTTGCACCATCGTCTGGCTCAATCCCCAAAAGTAAAACCCGGCTAGCGGCAGGCTGATGAACAGCGCTGGCCACGGCACGGAGGGATCGTTCAGCGGACGAATCAGGCTCAAGTGACCCGGTGGCGCGGCGTGCATGACCGCCGACCATCCGCCCGCCTTGGTAAACGCGGTCACGGTCAAAATCGCCGATCCGCCCATCAGCACGAAGGCCTGAATCAGTTCCACCCGCATTACCGCCGAAAGTCCGCCGACAAGCGTATAGGAAGCGCCGAGAATCGCCAACCCCCAGATCAGCACCGGTAGGCTGAACTGCGGAAACACCATGTGCAGCATCAGCGATCCGGCATACAGCGTCACCGCCAGGTCGGCGAACATATATCCGATCACCGTCAGCACCGACAGGTAGGTGCGACTGCGCGCATCAAAACGTCCCTCCAGAAATTCCGGTAGCGTGTAGATTTTATTCCGCAGATAAAACGGAAGAAAGAAGACGAGAAAAAAAACGATCGGCAGAATTGCCGCCGAAATGCCGTAGTTAAAAACGGCAATGCCCGTGCTGTAAGCATCCCCAGACCAGCCAACCAGCGACGAGCTGGAAACCACCGTGGCAAACATTGACAACCCCACCACAAACCACGGCATTCCGCGGCCGCCCAGAAAGTAATCCTCCGCATTCTTGCGCTTGGAATTGAACAATCCCCAGGAAACAATGGCGACCAGATAAATCACCATGACGACGAGGTCAATGGCGGATAGCTTGGCATTAAGCATAGCGTGTTACCCCAAAAGATAACCCCACGAACGCTTCGCGCCTATCGCTCTTTTGCGCAAATATGGAACAAATTGCGCAAATAATTATTAATCCCTGTTTACGGATTTCTAGTTTCGGCTTTCGCACGGTGATTGATGAGATGATTGCATACGGCTACGCGCGCTTTTTGTTTTTTCCAGCTAAATGACAAGTAATCTCAAAGAATCAATGCAGTGGTTGGTAAAGGCGATTGATTTGGCAGGTAAAAAGACATTCGGCTGATGGCCATGGAGCACCTGGATATTGAGCCTTTGCGGACGAAGATTGGAGAGATTTGATTACTTCACAAACCCGGGATTAAGTCGGGAATCGATGACGCAGAATTTATTCTCGTCACCAAGATAAATGCCGTTAGCCTTTCAGTGAATTACTAAACAAAAATGCCCGCCGTCGCCCCAGCCAAGAAGACGAAGCCGCTCATTGCTCCGGCTGCCACATCTGAGCGTGAACTTGCGCCAACCTTTTACGTCGTTTGCTGGAATGACCCAATCAATTTGATGTGCTACGTCACCCATGTCTTCATGAAAGTCTTTGGTTGGAACAAGCAGAAAGCGGAAAAGCACATGCTGGAGGTGCACGAAAAGGGAAAAAGCGTGCTGGCCAGGGAAGGTGTGGAGAAGGCCGAGCATCTGGTTCACCAGCTCCACAAATACAAATTGCAGGCTACCATGGAGCCGGCGGAATGAAACCGGTCAAACAGCGGGAGAACAACTGGCAATACGAGTTGGCAACCAAAGAAAAGGCAATTTTGCAATCGTTGTTGAAACAGTTCCCAATCACCGAATTGAATCCGGTGAAAATGTCCAAGGGACATCCTGACGCTGAATCCCTAGATCGTGAGATTTTGCTGAATCAGGCGCTGGCGCAGCACCGGGAAGAACTGAAGCGGAGTGCGCAGCAATTGCTGGAAACGTCCCTGCACCAGTCCGAGGGCGTCTGGCATCTGACCTTGGATGCGGCGGCAAAGGAGAAACTGTTGCAAGTGCTCAACGACATTCGCGTGGGCTGCTGGCGGGCCTTGGGCGAGCCGGAAGAAATCCATGAACCGCCGAAAGATTCCCCAAACCACATTCGTCTTTGGACCATTATGAATCTGGCCGGTTATTTTGAGGAGCACCTTGCCGGCTAAAATTTAGAACCGAGGCGGAGGACAAATCCTCCGCCTTTTTTGTTTAGTGCTTCCAGAAGGGATAGTCCGTATAGCCTTTGGCTCCCGGTGCGTAAAAGGTGGCCTGGTCCGGAGCGTTTAATGGAGCGTTCTGTTTGAAACGTTCCGGCAAATCCGGATTGGCAATAAAGGGAACTCCGTAGGCCACTGCATCGGCTTCGCCAGCGGCCAACACCTGATTGCCCGTGGCTTGTGTAAATTTTTCGTTGGCGATGTAGGTCCCGCCAAAAGCAGCTTTCAACTGAGGGCCGATGCGCTTGTCGCCCAGCGATTCACGAGCGCAAATGAAGGCGATCCGGCGACGACCCAATTCCTTGGCCACATAACCAAAGGTCGCCAGCGGGTTCGAGTCACCGATGTCATGTGCATCACCGCGCGGGGCCAGGTGCATACCAACGCGATCAGCACCCCAGACCGAAACGACCGCATCGGTTACTTCCAGCATCAGTCGCGCCCGGTTCTCAATCGGCCCCCCATATTCATCCGTGCGCTGGTTCGTTTTGTCCTGCAGAAATTGGTCCAGCAAATAGCCGTTGGCACCGTGGATCTCCACACCGTCAAAGCCGGCGCGTTGGGCGTTTTCGGCCCCTTTGCGATAGGCCGCCACAATCCCGGGAATTTCGTTTAATGCCAATGCCCGGGGCGTGACAAACGGCGTCAATGGTCTGACGAGGCTGACATGACCGGCGGGTGTAATGGCACTGGGAGCCACCGGCAAAGCGCCATTCAAAAACATGGGATGGGAAATCCGCCCGACATGCCACAGTTGAAGCAGAATGCGTCCACCCGCTTTATGGACGGCTTGAGTCACCAGTTTCCAGCCCGCTACCTGTTCCTCCGACCAAATACCCGGAGTGTCGGCATAGCCCACGCCCATGGGATCGACGCAAGTGGCTTCAGAAAGAATCATGCCGGCAGTGGAGCGCTGGACGTAATATTCAGCCATCAGCGCATTGGGAATCCGTTCCTTGCCAGCTCGTGAACGGGTCAAGGGAGCCATGATGATGCGGTTGGGCAGATCCCATGCGCCAATGCGGATGGGAGAATGCAAAGTGGGTGTGCTGGCTGCTTGTAAATTTGAATTGTTCGACATCTTTTGAGGCTACCAAAATCTGAACAGAAATCAAAAACGGTCTGCTGTCATGCCAACGCGCAGCCGTTTTGGCTTTCTGTTTCCCGCGCACTTTTCAACGTCATGGGCTACGCGGAACGGCTCCTGCATGGGGTCTTCACCTCAAACTCAGTTCAAATTGATGCATTCTCGCAAAATTCAGGAAGCTAATTTAAATCTCGTTTTCTGGCTAAAACCCACAATCGCGAAATGGCTTGCAAAGCCAAGTGACAGGAGGATAATCGCGAAAACGACCAAGAAACTCAATTTGCACCATGAACATCAGGTCAAATTGGAAATCTTGGTCAATACCACCAAAGGAAACCTCATGAAATTAGCCATCAGCACCCTCGCGCTCATCGCCACTCTCGTCGGTTTGCAGAACGGCTTGGCCAAACCGCCGGCCAACTTGGCGCCGGTTTCACTGGCCGGCTACGAAATCAGCACGAAGGAGACGGGCAGCAAGGGCACAATCACATTTACCTATGGCGCGAACACCTTTGCTCAAGCCGGCTCCAGCAGTGACACCAATTTGAACGACTTCACTGCCGGCGATTATACCTATCTCCCGACCAGCCCGACCACCGGCGTCATCACCAACACCGATGTCAGCTTCATGGAAGACCTTGGCACCACCAACGTCGTGGCGGTTTATGTGACGTTCAAAAGCACCTCGGCCGGCAGCTACACTTGGACCAATAACGCGAATTACGGCTCGGGCACATTCAAGCTTTCCGCACTGAAAAAAAATCTCGTGCCTGACACACTGGCGGGAAAGATCTTGCACCTCGGTGGCAACGGTGGCCCGGTGATGACCTTCGACAATGCTGGCAATTATTCTTCCACCCAGCATGGCCTTACCCACACTGGCACCTACACCTTCACCCAGTTCAGCCCGACTGTCGGGGTGATTGACCAGGTTTTCACCGGCGACGAAGCCGGAGCCATCGGCTATATCTTTATGGATTTTAGTTCGGCCAAGGGCGGTTACGGCGTGGGAAACTACTACACCACGCCCGCATTTGGCAGCAACCCGGACTATGATGGGCACGCTAACTTCACGCTCAAGTAAGACCGGCTACACACCGGAGAACGAAGTCATTTTTACGCAGGCACGATCCTTGGTGCGAGGCACTGACTCAAGTGCGGCTCGGTAACGCCGAGAAAGCTTATCGGTTAATGCATCAGGGAGCACATTGTGAAGTGATGCCAGCACGCGGAATGTGCCGTCGGAAAAGCCGGGTTGGTTTACGCGATCGAGTTTTCTGGCTTCACTGTTTTTTGACGAATCGGCGGTTCATTGCATCTAGGCATTGGTGTGCCGGGCTTGAAATTGGGAAGCATTTCCGTCATCAAATGCCTGCCAATATGGAGTCTGTCGCCGCCGCCCCCCGTCAAATGTTCCCCGGCACGGGCCGGTCTATAAACATACGATACCGCCAGGCACCATCGTTGGTGAGGCAGCAGGGAATCAAATCTGCCTGATAATTGCAGGCCAGCCTGACGGCTCCCGTGGCAAGTTGAAAATCGCCTTGGTGGCGACCATCACTAAATCCAAATTATTCATCTGTCACCAGCAACTAGCTATCTGGCGTGGCGGAGTTGCACCAAAACCGGATTGCGTTAAATTAAGTCATGAAAATCATCTTTCTGTTACCTTTGGCGGTTTTGCTGCTGACCGGTTGTGTTACGCGGACATATACGGTTGCCGAGCGTCCGTCTGGACCGACCGTGGCGGAAATTCAAGCCATGGCGCAGGCACGTGTCAGCGATTCGGTCATTGTCAGCCAAATCCAAAATTCCAGCACAGTTTATCATTTGACGGCCAGTCAAATCATTGCTCTGAAGACCGCCGGTGTCGGGGATTCAGTGCTCAATGCGATGATCAATTCAGCCAGCAAAGCCCCGGCTAAAACCACCACCACTGTTGAGCAAGGTCCTTATGTTTATCCGTATGTATATGTTGACCCATGGCCTTGGTTCTGGTGGGGGCCGAATTACTATGGCGGCTACTATCGTGGCGGCGGGTATCGGCATTGGCGTTGAAAGTGTCGGGCACCCCGGACTTCCGTCCGCTTCTAATTTGCCCAGCGCTCATGGTTTGCGCTTTGCACCATCAACAATGCATTCAAGTTTCAGCCTTTAATAAGGTGCGGGGCAAGCGCATTCGCAAGCGTGGCAAATAGGACGAGGTCAAATTTCGGGTGCGAACCATATCAAGCCTGCGGGCCAGTCGTCCGGCTGCGTCCGCATATTTTCCCGCTGCCATAGGGTGTTCACCCCATAGACCCGGCAAAGGATTGCGCCTACGCTGAATCACCGGAAAATTATGAATCTCACTAAATCATCGTTCATCATCGTCGGCTTGGGCGCGGCCTTGGTCGCTGGCTGCTCTTGGTTGCCGGCCCACAACGATTCGCCGACCGCCGGGGCGGCGGTTATTTTTGTGAACAACACTTTGGAGTCAAATGACGGGCGGTCATTGACCGACGTTTGGGCGGCGGCGAGTGCCGCGCTGCAGGAGCTGAAAATTCCTGTGTCTATGAATAACAAAGACCTGAAGCAAGCCCGTCTGGAAGGCGCCGATGCGCGGAATCAGGAGGTCGTCGTGCAATTGTTCCAGCGAAACCGTTTCCAGACCGCCGTGGAAATCACCATCGGCACCGTGGCTGACACGGACAACCGCGCCGAGGCGCAGGACATTTTGCAAAAGATGCTGGCCCGGCATTAAAAATTTATGAAGCCGAAAACCTTTTGCTGGTTGCGCCGGTGGGGAACGGGACTGGCTCTGGTCATCGCGGTTATTGGTTTTGCCGGCTGCACCAGCGGACCATTCGCCTCGGACCTCAACCATTCTCCGACTAGCGCTCCCACCACTTGGCGCGGCGATAATCACACGCAGCCCGTCTTTACCTCGCCTGCGGCGAGCCCTTGAAAATGACGGAAACCGCCCGCGTGGGAAAAATGCCCGTTGGCGGTGGCCGTGGTCATCTATCAACGTAGCGCGCTTAAAAAAATTATGAAAAACACCCATTGGTTCGTTGGAAGTCTGCTGCTGCTGGCGCTCACCGCCCGCGCCGATACTTATCTGGCTTCGCCGACCAGCGATTTCCTGATTTTATCAAACATCTTGTAAACGGCGGCTGAAAAGTGCGGCGGGGTCATGTGTGTGACGCGGCGGTTCAAAAGTGCGGCATCTTCATTAACAATGAAGCATGTATCGCAATATGAATGACTGGGCCGAGATTCGCAGAAGAGTGTTGGTGGA
>CAISYZ010000204.1 GCA_903889895.1 uncultured Verrucomicrobia subdivision 3 bacterium
ACCTATTTGGAATTTTCTTCGAGGATTTGAATTACGTGGCCGACGGCGGGCTTTACGCTGAACTGGTGCAGAACGGTTCGTTTGAATACTCGGCGGCGGATCGCCCGGAGTGGAATGCACTCACCGGGTGGGAATTGGTTCAGCGTGGCGGCAGGCAAGATTCGGTGGTGGTGAACAACGCACAGCCATTAAATACGAACAATCCTAACAACGCCATGCTCAGCGTGAAAAATGGTGCTGACCGGCGGGCCGAAAAAATACCGCAACCATTAAAGCCACCAACTCCGCCACCGATGCGCGGTTAGAGTGCTATATTTATTAAAGCAAGTTGGGGAGATTTGAATTTTGCGGCTATGGCTCTCCATGAATGGAAATGAGCCAAAGGGCATAGTTGCGATAAAAATTTCTTAGTTTCCATTTTACAAGGCATATCCGCTCCGGTAAACCATCTGCCCTTTTGCATGAACGAAACGCACATCCTTAAAATCGCCGGCGAACTCAAGCTCCCGCCGCGCCAGATTCTCGCCACGGCGAAGTTGTTCGCCGAAGGAGCCACGGTGCCGTTCATCGCCCGCTATCGCAAGGAGGTCACCGGTTCGCTGGATGAAGTCGCCATCACCAGCATCCGCGAACGGTTGGTGAGTCTCGCGGAGCTGGATCAACGCCGTGACAGCATTCTCAAATCTCTGGCGGAACGGAACCTCCTGTCCGATGAACTCAAGCAGGCGGTAACGCAGGCGGATTCCGTGACGCAGCTTGAGGATATTTACCAGCCGTTCCGCCCCAAGCGCCGCACCCGCGCGATGATTGCCAAGGAACAAGGTTTGGAACCGTTGGCGGATTTGATGTTCCAACAGCAACCCACTTTTGATCCGCCCGCCGAGGCGGCCAAATATGTGAGTCCAGAAAAAGGCGTGACGGACGTAGCCACGGCGTTGGCGGGTGCGCGCGACATCCTTGCCGAGCGGGTGAGTGATGACGCCAGCGCCCGCGCCAAGCTCCGGGCGCTTTTCTGGCAGGAGGCCGTGGTGAAATCCAAAGTGATGTCGGACAAACAGGAGGCGGGTGCGAAGTTTAAGGACTATTTCGATTGGAGCGAACCGGTTGGTAAAATTCCCAGCCACCGGCTGCTGGCCATCCGGCGCGGGGAAAGCGAAGGTTTCTTGATGATGCGAATTGCCGTCGAGGAAAATTCCGCACTGGCGCTACTCGAACCGCTTTTTGTAACTGGTCGCAGCGCCGCCGCGGACCAAGTCCGTCTCGCGGTGCAGGACAGCTACAAGCGCCTGCTCGGTTCGGCCATCGAAGTTGAATTGCGCCTGGAAACCAAGAAGCGCGCCGATGCCGAGGCCATCCGGGTCTTTGCCGAAAATTTGCGTGAACTGCTCCTCGTCTCGCCGCTGGGCAACAAAAATGTTCTGGCGATTGACCCCGGTTTCCGCACCGGCTGCAAAGTTGTGTGCCTCGACCGCCAGGGAAAGTTGCTGCACAACGACGTGATTTATCCCACCGCGTCCTCGACCGCCGAAATTCGTGAAGCCGCCGAAGCTCTGGTAAGCTTGGTGAAAAAGTATCAGATCGAAGCCATCGCCATCGGCAACGGCACCGCCGGCCGCGAAACGGAAACGTTCGTGAAGCTGCTCAAGCTGGCGATCCCCATTGTGATGGTCAACGAAAGCGGCGCCTCGATTTATTCGGCTTCGGAAGCGGCGCGGGAAGAATTTCCGAACCACGACCTCACGGTGCGCGGCGCGGTTTCCATTGGCCGGCGGCTGATGGATCCGCTGGTGGAACTCGTGAAGTTGGATCCTAAGTCCATTGGCGTTGGCCAATATCAGCACGATGTGGATCAAGCTGCGCTCAAGCACAGCCTCGATGATGTGGTTATCAGTTGCGTCAACGGCGTCGGTGTGGAACTCAACACCGCCAGCAAACAATTGCTGGCCTATGTCTCCGGGCTGGGGCCGGCGTTGGCGGCGAACATCGTGAGTTACCGAAATGAAAACGGGCCGTTCAAGTCGCGGGCAGAATTAAAGAAAGTTCCCCGGCTGGGTGAAAAAGCCTTTGAGCAAGCGGCTGGCTTTCTCCGCATCCGCGCGGGCGGGCAAGTGCTGGATGCCAGCGCGGTGCATCCGGAGCGCTACGAACTCGTGGACCGGATGGCGAAGGATTTGAATTGTTCCGTCCACGACCTGACGCGCGATGCGGCTTTGCGCCAGAAAATTCAATTGCCAAAATATGTCACTGAAACCGTTGGTCTCCCCACGTTGACTGACATCCTCGGTGAACTGGCCAAGCCGGGCCGCGACCCGCGCCAGAAATTTGAAGTGTTCTCGTTTCAAGCGGGCGTGGAAAAAATGGAAGATTTGAAACCGGGCATGAAGCTGCCCGGCATCGTCACCAATGTCACGGCGTTCGGCGCGTTCGTGGACATCGGCGTGCATCAGGACGGATTGATTCACGTCAGCCAACTATCCGACCGCTTCGTGAAAGACCCGTCGGAAGTGGTGAAAGTTTCCCAGCGCGTCACGGTGACGGTGACGGAAGTGGATTTGCCGCGCAAACGCATCGCCCTTTCGATGAAAGCCGCGCCGGAGTTGGGCGCGAGCACCAGCGGCACCCGCACTTCGCCGGCGGCTCTACGTCCGGGCGGCGGTTTCAATCGCCCCACGCAACCCGCCAAACCCGCGCCGGTGGATTGGTTCACGGCGGCGCTGAATAAAAATCAAAAATGATTGTCGATGGGGGTTGCCTAGCCGCAGAATCAGGATAGCAACTACAAATTTAACCGGATACTGGAGCAAATCCCTCAATCTGCCTTTGAACTAAAATGCCAGTCGTAGCCCCAGCCAAGAAGACCAAGCCTTTCATTGCCCCGGTAGCTAAATCCGAGAATGAACACGCTCCAACCTTTTACGTTGTCTGTTGGAATGACCCGGTGAACTTGATGGTTTATGTCACGCACGTCTTCATGAAAATCTTTGGGTGGAATAAACAGAAGGCGGAAAAGCACATGATGGAAGTGCATGAAAAAGGCAAGAGCGTGTTGATTCGGGAAGGTGCGGAGAAGGCTGAATTTTACGTCCACCAACTTCAGAATTATAAACTTCAGGCAACGATGGAGCCGGCGGAATGAAACTCGTTGAGCAAAAAGATACGGCTTGGCAGTATCACCTCGCCCAAAATGAGGCTGATATTTTAATCGGACTGTTGAACAAATTCCCATTCACCAAGATTGATCCGGTCAAAATCTCCGAGACGGATAAAGATCCAAAAGCTAAAGAACGGGAAAAGCTGTTGAACGAATCGCTGGCTGAACATCGGAAAGATTTGAAGATGCAGGCGATGAATTTGATCAGGCCTGAAAAATTCAAGCGCCAGGAAAAAGGTTTATTGATGACTTTGAGTTTGGATGAGCGGGAGACACTACTGCAGATTCTCAATGATATCAGAGTCGGTTGCTGGCGGGCTTTGGGCGAACCGGAAGAACTGCACACGGAAGCACCTAAGACCAGCGCCAAAGAACAGGTGTATCGAAACTTGATGGATTTGGCGGGCTATTTTGAGTGCAGCCTGATCGTTACATGAATGATGTTTGACCAACTGTTTAGATTAAAACCAGAGCCGAAGCCTGACACATTACAAGTCGGCTCAAGATCGGTGCCGCTTTTGTTTGTGCATCATCCTCGCGCTCGTCGTTATCTTTTACGCTTACGTCAGGATGGTGTTGCAAGAGTCACCGTTCCGCGCAGAGGTTCAATTAAAGCTGCCACGGAATTTGCATTAAGAAACATCGGTTGGCTGGAACAACAAATTCAGAGGTTGGAAACGCAGCCAAAAATCGCGATTGAATGGAGGGTTGGGACAGAAATTTTATTTAGAGGTGAACTGGTGCGGATTGAGACTGATGATGGGAAAATTCAATTTGGTTCTCAATTGCTGACAGT
>CAISYZ010000205.1 GCA_903889895.1 uncultured Verrucomicrobia subdivision 3 bacterium
CTCTGCCCGCTGGTCTCCGCCTCCCGCAGGATCCGGATGATTTGCTCGGTCGTATGATGTGTCTTCTTCATGATGGTTTTCCTTTCGTTACCCGAAAACCATCCCATCCTCAATGGCCTAGTTCAGAGGGTCCCAATCAGGTTACCACCACCGGCTGAATTGCAACCAAACCCCGCGCGACACCCAAATGGCATATGCCCCCGTTTGGTGTCCGAATACATAGTTAGGCCACTTACACGCTATGACAACTAAAGAACATAAACATGGTCGCGGGAGTTTCTGGATGCAGCTCAGTTGCGGTGTAGTGCTGGGCGTTCTTTCCGGTGTTTCTCTTGCACTGCAATTCAGCGATTCCTTTATTACAGGTTTGTTACTTGTTCTTGCTACGGTCGGCGTTTGCGCATTGGCGGCTGTTTTTCTTGGTGATCGCTTTTGGGAGGCACTCAATCGCATTTGGGTTTGGAAAGGCTGGCTACGATGATATTTTTCCAGACGTGGCCTAATATGAGGATAGGCTACACCGCCGTTGGCGCTTCCCGTTCCGCTGTCGCGGTTCACGCCGCGAGTCGGCGGCGGCTCAGCTTTTTTCGTTAGACCACGAGCCGATTATGAAAGATTCCATATCATTATTCCGGCGCATACGTTATTTGGCTTGGCGCATCGGCGGATTTTGGTTTCTCATCCTCGGTTCCATTATGACGCTTTACGTTGCCTTTGGCATGTTAACTCACAGTCCTGATTTCTCGTTTCCTGGGGCATGGTGGGGATTGGTTGGTTGTGGCGGAGGAGCCCTTTTGGGTTTTCTGATTATTTATTTCCGGCTATTCGAGCCCAAATAGTTTATGACGATTTCGTGGTCTTACAAATCGCTGCAGGCAACGCGGGATGGCCGGTTCTGTTCCGCTATCGCGGTTCACGCCACGAGTCGGCGGTGGCGCAGCTTTCTACGTTAGGCGGCAAAGCCATGCACCCTTCAAATTCCAGATTCGACGATTGGTTTATCAAACCGTTTTGGCGGTTTGCCGCAAACAGCATGGTTGTCTGGTCCATGCTGGGAGTTTATATGTTCATTGACCACCACCAGCCTGCATCACCAAGCCCGGTTCTGATGCCAGCATGGGTGCCGTTCTATCCGGTTTTTTTTATTCCCTACATCGGGCTGTTGCTTGTCACTTGGTGGTTGCCTTCGGTCATCCGTAACCCCGGGTTGTTTCGCGCCTGCCTGCGAGCCAACGTTTGCGCCTGGCTGCTGGTTATGCCGTGGTGGTGGTTGACCCCGACCATCATGGCACGCCCACCATTGCCAAGTGAGCCGTGGACACAGTCATTCGAATTGCTTTGGGTCTGCGACCAGCCATACAACGTATTTCCCTGCGCCCACGGAATTGGGCCGGTGGTGGCGGCCTGGTTTGCCGGTCGCGACCATCCGACGTGGCGTTGGCCATTGGCAGTCGTTGTGGCGTTGGGCCTTCCCTCCATCGCACTGATTTGGCAGCATCGTCCGATTGACATTCTGCTTGGCACATTGGCCGCTTTTGTTGGCATAGCTATTGGTGAGGCTTTGAGTCGTCGCGAGCAGGCCAGTTTGAAAGGATATGAAATTGCCGCCTAACCAGAAGTCGCCGGAGCCAACCGCCGTTGGCGCGGTCAGTTCCGCTGTCGCGGTTCACGCCGAGAGTCGGTGGTGGCTCAGATTTCTACGTTAGGCTACATCACCTCATGAAGAACTTTCGATTCATAATATTGCTGGCGACGTGCCTCATAATTACTGGATGCGCACCGTCAATGCCGACTCCAGACCCATTAGCGGGGTTTCACAGGTCCAGCTTGGGAAATCTTGATAGCAACAAAGCAATCAGCGAAGACTACCAAGCTTACATTCATACACTTTCGCCAGACGAGCAGAAGTATGTTGCCTACATTGAGTTTTTTGAAGATGGAACAGGACAGCACGCCGTCAAAGTCACGATAGGTTTGAACCACACAAACTGGCGTCATGTTTTAATTTATGACAAAAGCAACAAGAGGATAAGAACCGTGAGATATGTAAGCGGGAATTCGATGTCTTAAAAAATATGGCACCGTGGCCTAATCTGATGATAGGCTGCGACCAGTAGCAGACTTTCGGCCCAAATCATGGGGCGGCGCAGCGCCATGCCAGACCCCGCCCGGGGTGACGCGCCGTTGACTTGTCCGCGCACTTTGTTAGCGTGTCGGCAACATGGCCAGCAAACGGTTTTCCCGCCTCATCAAGATTGTTTCCGGTGCCGCCGCCAACGCGGAAGATGAAATTTTCCTGCTGGAAGGCCGGCTGGAACGGTTCGTGCATTTCTGGGTGCTGGTCATCCGGCAGTTTGTCCGCCACCGCTGCCTCGTGCGCGCGTCGGCGCTGTCTTACTCCACCTTGCTGGCGCTCATCCCGCTGCTCGTCGTGGCCTTCAGCGTGGTCAGCACGCTGCTCAAGGATACGGACGTGGAACAACTGGACCAGTTTGTCGAAAAAACGGTGGCCAGCCTCGCCCCGCCGGCCAACCTCCCGCCGAATGCCATCAGCCCGGCCACCAACGGGGTGCTGCCGGCCACCACCAATGAGGTCGCCGAAAATGTGGCCACCAACGGTGACGCCACCACGAACGCGGCCGCGACGGTGGCGGCCAATCCGGCGCCGACCGCCGACATCCAGTTGGAGGTCGCCCGCGGGATTCACGATTTGATCCAGAAGACGAGCAGCGCCGCGCGGACCCTCGGCTTCACCGGCATTGTCTTCTTGGTGTTCACCGCCATCTCGCTGCTGCGCGGCATCGAGGAAACGTTTAATGACATCTGGGGCGTGACGCGCGGCCGCAACTGGCGGCTGCAGATCATGCTTTACTGGGCCATCCTTACGCTCGGCCCGCTGCTGCTGGTGGGCGCGCTCGGTTTCACGGGCCGGCTGCACTGGCAGCAAACGCGCAGCCTGCTGGAAGCTTCGCCGCTGCTGGCGCCGCTCTACGCCCACGTGCTGCCCATCGCCATCATCAGCTTCCTGCTGGCGCTGTTTTACAAGCTCACGCCCAATACCAAGGTGGAGTTCAGCGCGGCGCTCGTCGGCGGCGTGGTGGCCGGCGTGGCGTGGCATTTTTACAACCAGCTGGGTTTCCTGCTCGCGCAACGCGCATTCAGCGCCAACCTGTTTTACGGAAATCTTTTCCTCATCGTGCTCGTCATGGGCGGCCTTTACATCGTCTGGCTCATCCTGCTCTTCGGCGCGCAGATCGCCTACGCCTACCAAAACCGCGCCGCGTATCTGCAGGACCGGCTGGCGGAAAACGTGAACCAGCGTGGTCGGGAATTCGTCGCGCTGCGCATCATGACCTGTCTCGGCCAGCGCTTCCGCAACGCCGAACGCCCGGCGACTGTGCCGCAGATTTCGGCGGAGCTCGGCATCCCCAGCCGGCTCACGCAATCCGTCCTGCGCACGCTGGCGCAGATGCAGCTCGTCACGGAAACCGCCGGCGGCGAGGCCGCGTTCGTGCCCGCCCGCCCGCTCGAAACCATCAACGCCTACGATATCCTGCTCGCGCTGCGCACCGGCGGCGGCCAGGAACTGCCGCTCCCGGACAATCCGGCGCTCACGGAGATCTACGGCGAGTTTGCGCGCATCGAACAGGCGGAGCGCGAAACCGCGTCGTCCATCTCGCTGCTGGCGCTGGCCAACCGCATGCCGCCGCGCACGGAAATCGCCGCGCCAAAAATCATCGAGCCGCAACCGCAACTTGCCGCCGCGCCGGTAAGGGAAGTCCCGAAAATCAAAACAGAGAAGGAAATTCCGCCCGTGGAAAAAGTTCCGGTTCCCGCCGAAGAGAAAACCGCTGCCATTGCCACAGCGCCTGAACCGGCGCCGGTTGCCGCCGCGCGCCGCGAAGTGGTGATGCCGGAGGAGAACCGCGAATTCCCGCTGTAATCATTCCGCCGCGATTGTGAACGGAATGGCCGGCAGCGTGGCGGCCACCATGCGTTTCGCCTGATTGGCCGGCTTTTTCTTTTGTTTATCCGTTTCACCCGCCAGGATTTTTGGCACCACGGCGCAAATCAGATTGCCGGACGCGCCCGCTTTCATCTTTTCCGCATCGCAGGCAAACGTCAGTTCCAGCCCGCCCGCCACCGGCGTAACGCTTGCCAGCGACATTCCTTCCGGCGGGTTGTCCAGTTCCAGCTTGAACCGGTCGGCAAACGCGAAGGCCGGCGCGCTGACTTTCACCCGCGCCGTTCCGCCGGGTGAAAATTTCACCGGCGTCGCGCTGATGATTTTGAAGGCGTCGCGCATAAACGCCCGCTGCTGGCCGTTCACCATCACCGCGAGTTCCCGCGATGGCACGAGGTGCCGGTAGAAAAATGCCTGCATCATGTCCTCCGCCGGCGCGGCGTCATGCGCCACGAGCTGGCCGCCGATGACGGCGTGACCGGCGAGCACGATGGCGACCGGCTTTTTGGTCGGCTCCGGCGGCGCTTTCAAGGTGAACTGCGCCTTGTCCTGCCCGGCGGGAATTTTCGCGCCGCTCAATGAAAAACCAAACGGGGCGTCCTTCAATTCCAAATCAATCGCGTTGGTGAAGCCGTCACGGCGCAGCGCAAACACCGTCACCGGCGCGCTCAGACCGGCGCGCAGGCTCAAGCTGGAGGGCACGATGCGCAGCGCGAAATCCGGTTGCGGTCCGCTGATGCGGAGACGATACGCGAACTCCGGCCCGCCCTGGCCTTGCGTGTCGGTGAGGTGGAGGAAATACGTGCCATCCGCCGGCAAGGTGGCGGTGAGATACGAGTCGGCGTGAAAGGTGTTCAAGCCGGTGCCCTTGTCTTCAAAGTCGTCGTTGAAGGCAAGCTGCTTGCCGGCCGAATCAGTCAACCGCAAAAACGAATCGAGCGGCGAATCCAGCCGGCGCGCATAAACTTCGGCCACGATTGACTGGCCGGCCTGACCGGCGAACTTGAATACCTCCGCTTCATCCGGCTGGCTGACGCGGCCGTTTACGATGACCGGCAGCGTGACCGCCTGCGCGGTTTCGCCGGAATGGTTGTTTCCGCTGGCGGAAATTTCCGGCAAGTCATCCACTGCAAACGGCACGGGGTTGAAAAAATTTTCCTGAACCGAAATGACGCCCGGCTCGGCGGCGGTTTCATCGAGCGTCAGTTTTTTCGCCGGCAAATTCCAACCAGTGAGCGCGACAGATGTTTTTTCACCGGCCTTGCCGCCCAGCGGATAAATGCCGGTGACGTAGGGCAATTCGCCAATCGCAATCCGATAGACAAAATCTTCGCGGCCGCGAAAAATCGAGTCGTGAATTTCCACGGTGTATTCGCCGTCGCGCGGCACTTCAAAGCGCAGCACCGGGTCGGGTTTGAAGCGGAAGCGTTCCGCGCTGGCGAGTTCCTTGGCCTTCGCGTCGAAAATCGCCAGCGTCAGCTCGAACCAGCCCGGCACCGCGTCGGCGAGATACGGAATCAGCGACCGCGCGCTGGCGGCGATGATGAGCTGCTGGCCGCGCGCGGCAGAAAACCGGTAGCGATCCACGCCGCCGGGCATGATCTGGCCGTTGATGGTCGCCGGCAAACTGATGTGCGCGTCATATTTCGGCGTGCCGTTCGGCGCGGGCCGTCCGCCGATTTTTTCCAGAAATTTGTCGAGGTCCGGATTCGCGGCTTTGGCGGCAGGCTTGGTGATTTCCGGCAAATCGCCGACGCAGAATTTCATCGGATTGGACAGCGCGTTCGGCGAGGCGAGGCGGATTTCTCGCTCGCCCGGTGCGGCGTTGGTGGCGATGGAAAGGCGCAGCACGACCGTGTCCACCATCGCCATGTTGGCTGTGCGGTTCGGCGGATTCTTGAGAATTTTCAGGCGGATTTCCTCGCGCTCTTTCGCATCCGCAGGCGTCCAGACATTGGTTCCGGGGTCGCCCCGGCGCGTGTCCTGAAATTTGTCCTGCAATTCCTTCAGCCGGTCGCGCAGCTTGTTGAAGTCCTGAAAATTCATCGGCCGGGTGGCTTCCAAAACCGTCGCGGTGATGCCCGAACCGGTGACAAAGGCATTGGAAGCCGTCAGTAAAAATTGTCCGCCGACCACCACCTGAAAAGTGGTGCCGGCTTTTCCGCCGGCCGGATAAACGTAGGCCAGATGCGGGCCTTGCTGGGCAAAAGCGGTTCCGGCCAGCAGCAGAAATAGACCGACGCGATAAAAAAATTTCATGCGGACATGATTTCCTTGAGCAGCCCGGCGGATTTGATGCCATCGGCGGGCTGCGGCATGACGAAGGTCGGCAGACCGTCGGGATTCGGCAATTTCGTGGCCGGCGAAATGCCGAGCTGCGCGTAGATGCTGCCAATCAAATCCACCGGATAGACCGGCCGGTCTTTGACTTCCTCACCTTTCGCGTCGGACGATCCGACGATTTGGCCGCCCTTGAAACCGCCGCCGGCGAGCACGGCGGAAAATACCTTGCCCCAGTGATTGCGCCCGCCGTTCCACGGTTCCTCCCACATGACTTTCGGCGTGCGGCCAAATTCGCCGCCCCACCAAACGATGGTGCTGTCGAGCAGGCCGCGTTCACCCAAATCCTGCAACAGCGTGGCGAAGCCCTTGTCCATCTCCGGCAACTGACGCTGCATCGCCGGAAAATTGTTTTTGTGCGTGTCCCAGCCGCCGTAGTTGATCGTCACATACGGAATGCCGCGCTCCACGAGCCGCCGCGCGACGAGGCACGACTGGCCGAACTTGCTTTTGCCGTAGCGGTCGCGCAATTCCGGCTTCTCCTGCGAGAGATCAAACACCTTCGCGCCGTCGCCAAGAATCATGTCGTAAGCCATGTTCTCCGCCTGCCGATTCTCGGTGACTTGCGGATTTTCCGGCAACGCCTGCGCCAGCGTGTCGAGGTGATGCAGCAATTCGCGCCGGTCTTTCTGGCGCTGGTCGGTGATGCCCGGCGCGATGATGCCTTCGACAGCAAACGGCGTTTTCGACGGATCACCGCCGGTGGCGAACGGTTTGTATTTCGCGCCGAGAAAACCCGCTTCGTCAAAACGTCCCTGCGGTTCGGTCAACACGACGTAAGGCGGAATCAAACCCTTGTAACCGGCATCGTAGCCTTTCGCCAGCGACACCACGGAACCAACGCAAGGAAACACCGTGCGTCCGCCGGGTTGGCGACCGGTTTGCACGAGATACGAAGCGGTTTCATGGCCGAAATTGCCGTGCGTCATGCTGCGGATGATGGAATATTTGTCCGCCTGTTTTGCCAGCAGCGGCAGCAGTTCGCCAATCCGGATACCGGAGACATTTGTTTCGATCGGCGACTTCAGCGGCCCGCAATAATCGTAGCCCGCGTCCGGCTTGGGATCAAAAATATCCGTGTGCGACGGTCCGCCCCACATCCAAATCTGAATGACTGCCTTGGCGCGTGCGGCGGGCGCGGCGGCGAAGGCACGGAACGATATGTGGTTGGCCAGCAACAAGCCGCTCCCAGCGAGCAGCGTGCGGCGGATGGCCTCGCGCCGGCTGATGCGCGGGCGCTGATTTTCAAAGTTGAAATAAAATGCGCTCATAATTTTGGTTTAGTGCCGGTAGAGAAATTCCGTGCTGTTCATCAACGCCCACGCCAGATCCACGGCGGGCTGGCGGCGGCTGGTGCCAAACTTCTTGAAATATTCCTGCGCCGCCGACTGCTCCGCCGCCGTGGGAAAACGCGACAGAATTCCGAGATACATCCCGTTCACGATTTCCCCCGGCATGCGGCCGGCGGATGTTTGAAAAGAAATCATCCGTGACGACTCGATTTTCCGCTGCATTAAGCTGGAGTTGAGCAGCGTCAGCTTCTGCCCGGCGGAAATCTTATCATTGCGTTCAGATTCCTGCCCGGTGTCGCGCGGCGGCCGGCCAAATTGCTCCAGAAATCCGCTCGTGATGCTGCCGTCTGGCAACGCGATGGAACGCAGGTCGCCGGGAATGAACGTGTAGGGCTCAGGAATCGCGCTAGAATAATTTTCGTTTGTGCCGGTGATTTGATCTACTGCGTCAATCAGCACCTCTGCGTCCAGCCGGCGCAGCGGATAAAACGCGAAGTTTGCCGCCGCTTCTTGGCTCTGACTCTGCGGAATCGCCGCGAGCTGATAGGTTTTGGAATTCAAAATCTCGCGGCAGAGATGCTTGAAATCGAAACCGGACGCGGCGAAATCCTCCGCCAAAAAATCCAGCAGCGCCGGATTGCTCGGCGGATTGTCCGCGCGGAAATCATCCGGCTCCTGCACAAGGCCGCACCCGAGCAGCCATGACCAAGTGCGGTTGGCGAGGCTGCGGGCGAACTGCGGATTTTTCACCAGCCACGCGGCAAAAACCGTGCGCGGGTCTTTGTCCGGCGACAACGTGACTTTTTCACCGTCGGGAAAAATCGCCACTTTTGGCGAGCTGTTCAGCGCGCCGTTGTTCGTCGAGGCGAGATTGAAAAACACAATTTCCTCTTTCCACTCGGCGGTGGATTTGTAGCCGACGTTCGCGAAGAACACCGCGAAGTTCGCCAAATCTTTCGCCGGCCAGTGGTCGGCGCGCTCGCCGAGGAACGTCAGCGCGACAGCCTGGGCGATGCCGGATGGCGTGCGGTTTTGCATTGCGCGATAAAAATTCACCGGCGGTTTTTCATAATTGCTGCCGCTGGCGGTGAGCATTTCCGTGGCAATTTTATTCCACGGTTCGTTGTCGCGGATGGCATCGTGAATCCAGCGGTGATAAGCCTGCGCGGCATTCGGCCAAAGATTGATGGGAAACTCGGCCTTGATGCGCAGCGCGTCGCCCCATTTCATCGCGAAATAATCGGCGAACCCGTCACTCGCGAGCAGCCGGTCAATCAGCGCGGCACGTTTGCCGGAATTTTGGTCAAGAATGAAGCTCTGCGCCTCGGTCGCGCTGGGCAGCGTGCCGGTCACATCGAGATACGCGCGCCGCACAAACACCGCATCGGAGCAAAGCTGCGCCGGCGGCATGTTCAACTCTTTTAGCCGCGCAAAAACCAGTTCATCAATTTTGTTTTGGGGCGGAAACGGCGACAGACTTTCATACGGCGAGACGGCAAAGAGGGTTGTCGCAAGAAACAAAAACACACCCAGCCAGCCCAGCTGGCTTGTTGCAGTTTTTCGGGCGAGGGTGCTCATGCAAATGTCCAGACGACAGGCTACGCCCAAAAGCTTCAGAAAAAACGACACCTATTTTGTCATTCGCATGACAAAATATGGTTATATCTAATTTAAGTTTGTCTTGTAACCATTCCGCGCGGAATCCGTCGTTAAAGGTGATGTCATTCCTCGTTGCCAACACGGGCGCAGTCACACCAAAAACGGTGAACGGCCAAACAGGCACTTCCTTCTCGCTGACTTTCACGCCGCAGCCCGGCGAGCAACTCCCCGACTTCTGCCGTCGGATCGCGATTCTGCTGCGCAAGCGTGGAGCAACACCGTTGCATTTTCTAATTTTTGGAAACATCAATTCCGCTCCCGCCGGAAGGGATGCCCTGAAGAAAAGTTTTGGTCGCATGGATTTTCCGCTGACTTGGATAGAAGGCGCGGACTGCGGCGGTCAGCCCGTCGCGGGTGTTCAGCTTTACGCTTTCACCGGCAACGTTGAGCGGATTGAGCGGCACGGGCAAGTGGTCGGCTCCGTCTTCACCGAAGGCGGGGCCCGCCAATGTTTCATTGGTGGTCTGATGCACTCCGACAAGGCGTTGCCGGCGGCGGAGCAAACGCGCCAAACGCTGGAAGAACTGCAAATTGTGCTGGCACTGGCCGGATTTGAACTGGCGGACACGGTGCGGACCTGGTTTTTTCTGGAAAATATTTTGCAGTGGTATGACAACTTCAACCGCGCGCGGACGAAGATTTATTCCGGCGTAAAATTCCGCACCGGCTCGCTGCCGGCCAGCACCGGCGTTGGCGCGAAAAATCCCGCCGGCACCGCCTTGGCGCTGGCGGCGTGGGCTTTTCGACCGCAGAAAAATTCGGCTGGAGCCAAAGAAATTGCCTCGCCGCTGCAATGTCCGGCGCCGGCTTACGGCAGTTCGTTCAGCCGCGCGATGGAAATTTCTTCAGACTGCGGCAAACGTCTCTTCATCTCCGGCACGGCCAGCATCGCGCCCGGCGGCAAGACTCTTTGGACTGGCGACACGCGCAAACAGGTTGAACTGAGCATGGATGTGGTCGAAGCAATATTGCGCTCGCGCGGATTGACTCTGGCCAACCTAACGCGAGCTACAGCTTATTTTCGGCGCGCGGCGGATATGGGGATTTTTTCTGAATGGCTTACGGTTAACCGGCTTGAACAAATGCCAGTCGTCTCCGCGCAATGCGATGTCTGCCGTGACGATTTGCTCTTCGAACTGGAGGCCGAAGCGGAAGGCTAGTTTTCAGTTAAATTCTCCGATCAGTCCCTGGACAAATTTCCATCCAGCTTCCAGCAGCCCGCCTTCCACCGAAACTTGCGCAACGCATTGTTTCAACCCAAAATCAACTCCCGCTCCCAATCGGGAATTGCTGAAACAGCCATGTCGGACTTGAGATTATACACCAGCAACCGGCTGGAAAAATTGGCGGAGGCACTCGCCGAGTGCGTCCGCCATCCGCTACGTTCGCCGCTGGCGTCGGAAACCATCCTGGTGCAGAGCCAGGGCATGGCGCGCTGGCTCAAGTTGCAACTGGCGCGGCAGCATGGCATTTGCAGCAACTGCCGGTTTCCGTTTCCGCGCGCTTTCAGCGACGAGGTTTTCAAAACGGTGCTGGGCGACCTGCCGACGGTAGCAGCCTACGATCCGGAAATGTTGATCTGGCAGGTCATGGCCAAGCTGCCAGCCTTTCTGGATCAGCCTGGTTTTAAACCAGTGAAAAATTATCTGGGCGTAGCGGCGGATGATCGCAAGCGGTATCAACTGGCCGACCGCATCGCCAATGTGTTCGATCAGTATCTGGTCTTCCGGCCCGAAATGATCCGCGAATGGGAAGCCGGCGAGGACCAGGGCTGGCAGGCAAAGTTGTGGCGCGAAGTCAGCACGCCCTTTCGCAATCAGCATCCGGCAGCATTGCAAGCCCGGCTCATCAAGCATTTGGAAAAACCAGGTGTTTCCATCACCGGCTTGCCGGAACGCGTGGCCATTTTCGGCGTCTCGGCATTGCCGCCGTTTTACCTGCACATTTTTGCGGCGCTGGCCCGACACGTTGAGGTTAGCCTCTATTTGCTTCAGCCTTGCGAACAATTTTGGGGCTACATCAGTTCCGTGCGCGAGCAGGAAAAAGTTTTGCGACAGTCCGGCAAAGGCGCTGCCGATGCTGGCCAGCTTCATCTAGAGCGGGGCAATCGTCTGCTCGCCTCGATGGGCCAGCTCGGCCGGGATTTTCTGCTGCTGTTGCAGGAAACCGGCGATTGGCAGGAATCAGAGCCGTCGCGATTTACACCCGCTGGTGAGAAAAATCTCCTGGCCTGCATCCAGACCGACATCCTGAATTTGGAGGACAACGCGGCCGGCGATGGCGCAAAAAAAATCATCGCGGACAAAGATGATTCGATTCAGGTCCATTCCTGCCACAGTCCGCTGCGCGAATTGGAAGTGCTCCACAATCATCTGCTCGACTGGTTTGAGCGCGATGCCGCACTCGCCCCGCGCGACATTCTGGTAATGATTCCCGACATCGAATTGTATGCGCCTTACATTCAGGCAGTGTTCGGTTCGCCGGAATCGGATTCGCTCCGCATTCCGTTCAGCGTGGCCGACCGCACGGCGCGGACGCAGAGTCATTTGATAGATACATTTATATCGTTGCTCAAGCTGGCGGACTCGCGCCTCGGCGCCAGCCAGGTTTTGAAATTGCTGGAATCCGCTCCCGTCCGCCGCAAGTTTGAGCTGGATGAAACGGAACTGAAGCTCGTGCGGTTTTGGATCGAGGAAGTTCGCATCCGGTGGGGACAGGACGAACAGCAGCGCGTGAGCCTCGGCCTGCCCGCGTGGTCCGAAAATACCTGGCGACACGGCTTGGACCGGCTGCTTTTGGGCTACGCCTTGACCGGAAAGGGCGCGGAGCTGTTTGAAAATATTCTTCCCGGCGATGACATCGAAGGCAACCCGAGCGAAGTCCTGGGCTCGCTCGCAGAATTCATCGAGCAACTGTTTGCCGCGCTTGAAACATTTAAAACCGCGCGACCGCTGAACGCGTGGGCGGCGACCTTTCATTCCATCTTGGAAAATCTTTTTGCCACCGGCGATGAAGAGTCGCAGGAATTGCAGATCCTCAATACCTGCTTTGAAAAACTCACGGCAGCCGTCGTGCGCGCGGGATTTGATCAGCCGGTCACGCTGGCGGTCGTGCTGGAACAATTGAACCGCGATCTGGCGCGGGATTATTTCGGGTCCGGTTATTTGACTGGCGGTGTCACCTTCTGCGCTTTGAAACCGATGCGCAGCATTCCGGCCAAGGTTATTTGTCTGCTCGGTATGAACGACCGTTCCTTCCCGCGCACGTCGCCGCAATTGAGCTTCGACCTCATGAGCCAAAAGCCCCGGCTCGGCGACCGCTCCAGCCGGGCGGATGACCGCTACCTGTTTCTTGAAACGCTCATCTCCGCGCGCGAACGGCTTTATATCAGCTACGTCGGCCAGTCCATCCAGGACAACCGCGAAGCGCCGCCGTCTGTGCTGGTCAGCGAACTGTTTGATTATGTGGCGCAACGCTTCGCGCTGTCTGATGGAAAAGATATTATCGAGAACCACGTCTTGACGCGGCAGCGTTTGCAGGCTTTCAGCACCGCCTATTTTCAAGGCGGAAAACTTTTCAGTTACTCGCGCGAGAATCTGAAAGCCAGCCAAGTCATCATGCCGGAACGCAAACCGCCCGGCGTTTTTGTTCCCCAGCCGCTGCCCGAACCGGAACCGGAATGGCGGCGCGTGACGCTGGAATCGCTGGCGAAATTTTTTGCCAACCCCGCGAAATTTCTGGCGGAAAAACGTCTCGACCTGCGGCTGCCCGACGAAGCGGCGGCGATGGATGAACGCGAGGCTTTCGCCATCGCGGGGCTGGACCGCTACCAGCTCCAGCAGGAATTGATGGAATTGAAACTGGCCGGCACGAGCCTGAAAGATTCCGTCGAACTCGTCCGGGCTTCAGGCCGGCTTCCGGCCGGCATCGCCGGCAACGTCCACTTCGCGCAAATCCGCCGCGACGTGGAAGTGTTTAGCAAACGGCTGCAGCCCTTCCAGCCAGACAAAATTTTGCCGCCGGCGCCATTTGAACTGGCCATCGGCGATTTCGTGGTGGGCGGCAACATCAGCCACGCCACGCCGGCCGGCGGGCTGCTCTGTTATCGGCTTGCGAGCGTCAGACCCAAAGATCTCCTGCGGGCGTGGCTGGAGCATCTGCTGTTTCACGTCACGTGCGCCGAAAGCAAAATGGCGGAAACCATCATCGTTGGCAAAGATTCCATTTTGCAACTCACGCCGGTGGCTGAGCCGCGGCCGGTGCTGGAAAAACTGCTGGCAATTTATTGGGCCGGCTTGCGGCAACCCGCGAAATTCTTCCCAGAAAGTTCGTTCGCCTTCGCGGAAGCGGATTACAAAATTGCAACCAGCACGTCAGGCAAGACCACCAAAAATCCAATCGTCAGCGCCGGAGAAAAATGGAACGGGAGCGACTTCGGGCAAAAAGGCGAGCATGAGGACAAATATATTTCGCTGTTTTTCAAAGACGAGAATCCGCTGGACGCGGACTTTGAAACCACCGCCCGCGCCGTGTTTGGCCCGCTGCTGGAAAAATTATCGGAGGCTGGCGAATGAACGCGCCCACGCCCTTTCATCTGACGGATACGCCGTTGACGCGCGGCGTGAGCCTTATCGAAGCCAGCGCCGGCACGGGCAAAACCTACGCCATCACCGCGCTGTTCGTGCGGCTGATCGTCGAGGAAAACCTGCCGGTGCGGGAAATTCTCGCCGTCACTTACACCGAGGCGGCGACCGAGGAATTGCGGCATCGCGTGCGGCAGGCGCTGGTGCAGGCCGCGCAGGCTTTTGCCACTAGCGACAGCGACGTTCCCTTTCTCAAAGCTTTGGTGGCCAGATTTTGCGGGCAAGCCACGGAAATGAAAGCGCGTTTGCAAAATGCGCTGGGCGATTTTGACGAGGCGCCCATCTTCACGATTCACGGCTTCTGCCAACGCACGCTGCGCGACCGCGCCTTCGAAAGCGGCCTGTTGTTTGACACCGAGCTGGCCACTGACCCGGCGGAATTTTTACAGGAGATTGCCGACGATTTCTGGCGCAAAACTTTTTATGCGGCTGAACCGACGCTGGTGAACTTCGCGCTCAAGAATAAGTTCGGGCCGGAGCGGTTTCTCAGCCTGCTGCGCACCTGCACCAACTTCCCGCAGATCGAATTTTTGTCGCCGGCGAAAAATCATCCGCTCGAATCGTTGGCGGCAGATTTGGGAAACAATTTCTTGGCGGCGAAAAAAATCTGGCTCGCAGAAGTGCGAACAATCAAAGCTTGCTTCGGCTCGGCGATCAAATGGGGAAACCAGCCTTACAACGACGACGAAAAAATGGCTGTGTTGTTCGATCAGCTTGATAATTGTTTTTCCACCAGCGATACGGCAGTTGAATCGTTCTCGGCGTTGGAAGAGTTCTGCGCCAGCCGGTTGCAGGAAAGGCGGAATAAAAAATCCAAATCACCGCCGCCAGTTCCAACGCATCCGTTTTTTGATTTTTGTGAAGCCATTTGTCAGGCCGAACAATTATGGCTGGTCGGATTGCAGCTTGGATTCATCGGCTACGCGAAAGCGGAACTGCCGCGCCGCAAAACGGAGCGCAAGGTTCAATACTTCGATGACCTGCTGACGCGGCTGGATGACACGCTGTCGGGCCCAGGCGGCAAGGTTCTGGCGGCTGATTTGCAAGCGCGCTATCGCGCGGCTTTGATAGATGAATTTCAAGACACGGATCCGGTGCAGTATTCGGTTTTTCGCCGCGCGTTTGCCGGCGGGAACAATTTTGTTTTCCTAATTGGCGATCCCAAACAGGCGATATACGGTTTTCGCGGCGCGGATATTTTCACCTATCTCGCGGCGTCTGGCGAAGCCACGCACCGCTACACGCTCGGCGAAAACTGGCGCTCCGAATCAGGCTTGGTCACGGCGGTGAACAAGATTTTCAGCGCCGCGCCCAGCAGTTTCGTGTTCGACCGCATCGCGTTTCAGGAAGCGGTGCCGAAAGGCAAAGCCGATGCCGAGCCGCTGACATTAGCAGGCCAGCACGAATCGCCGTTTCAACTCTGGTTCATACCGCGCGATGGCGCGAAGGAAGTTTCCAAAAGCTTTGCCACCGAGACGCTGCCACGCGTGGTCGCGGGTGAAATCGTCCGGCTGCTCAACGGCGACACCAAAATCGGCATGCGCCGGCTGCAGCCAGAAGACATCGCCGTTTTGGTGCTGACCAACCGGCAGGCGACCACGGTGCAAGCCGCCTTGAGCAAATTGAAAATTCCGAGCGTGCTGCACACCTCCGGCAGTTTGTTTGCCTCCCGCGAGGCGGCGGAAGTTCGCCGGGTGCTGGCTGGCATCGCGTTGCCGGGCGACGAGCGGCTCGTGAAATCCGCCCTGGCCACCGACCTGTTCGGGCTGAATGGTTGCGAGCTAGCAGAATGTCCCGAAGCGCAATGGCACGAGTGGCTGCAGCGTTTTCATGATTATTCCGAAAGCTGGAATCGCGACGGCTTTTTCCGGATGTTCCGGCTTTGGCTGCAGCGCCAGCAGGTGCGACAGCGGCTGCTCGCTTTTCCGGACGGCGAACGCCGGCTCACCAACCTCCTGCATCTCGGTGAAGTGTTGCATCAGGCCGAAACCGAACGGCGGCTCGGCGTGACCGGCCTCCAAAAATGGCTGACCGAACAAATCGGTCAATCCGAGGAAGCGACGGAGGAACATCAATTGCGGTTGGAGCGGGACGACAACGCCGTGCGCATTGTCACCGTTCATAAAAGCAAAGGGCTGGAATATCCGGTGACGTTCTGTCTCTTCGCGTGGAAAGATTCGGACATCAAAAACAAGCGCGATGCCGAGGAATTGGTTTTCTTCCACGACGCCACGCGGGAACAACGGCTGGTGCGCGATCTGGGGCCGGATATTGCCGACGCGCATCGACAACAAGCCCGGCAGGAAAAGCTGGCGGAAAATGTGCGCTTGTTTTACGTCGCGCTGACACGCGCGAGTCACCGGTGTTATTTCGCCTGGGGCGGCGTGCGTGATGCCGGAACTTCCGCGCCGGCGTGGCTGCTGCATCGTCCGCAAGTCGCCACCGCTCCGCTTCTGGAAACGCTGAACACACATTTCAAATCTCTCAACGACACGTCAATGCGCAGCGATTTGGCGGTGCTGAATAAGCAGTCGCAGGGAAATCTCACTGTCACCGATTTGCCCGCATTGGCCACCACGGTTTACCAGCCTGAAGCCGACAGCGGTGCAATTTTGGAATGCCGCCAGTTCGCGGGCCACATCCGCTGCGATTGGGTCATCTCTAGCTTTACTTATTTCAAGGCCGGTCTGCACGAGGAACTGCCCGACCGCGACGCCGTCGCCGCGTCACCAAAAGACGAGGCTCCCGGCCAAGGGATGCTTGCGTTTCCCCGAGGCGCGAAGGCTGGCACCTGCCTCCACGAAATTTTGGAGAAACTTCCGTTCAATGCCGCCGGCGAGGAAATCCGCCAACTGGTCAACCAGCATTTGTCCGCCCACGGTTTGACCGGGGCCGGCAACAGCGAAGCGGTCGAGCAAATGTTGGCGGCGCTGCTGAAATTCCCGCTCGACCCAAAGCGAAAAAATTTCACGCTATCGAAAATCGCTGCAGCCGATCGGCTCAACGAGCTAGAATTTTATTTTCCGATTCAAAATGTTTCGCCGGTGCGGTTGCAGGAATTGTTATGCCAATTCGGCTGGGCGTCCGCCGCGCCCGCGTCGCTGGAACGGCTGGTGCTTGAGCCGATCCAAGGTTTTCTCAAAGGTTTCATTGACCTCGTATTCCGATTCGAAGAGCGGTTTTATATCGTGGACTGGAAATCCAACTGGCTCGGCAACCGGTTGGAAGATTATTCGCCGGACGCCATGAAGGACGAAATGCGGCGGCAACATTATTTCGTCCAGTATCATCTTTACACCGTGGCGCTGCACAAATATCTGGCCCTGCGCCTGCCGGGCTACGATTACGAGCGGCACTTTGGCGGCGTGATTTATCTTTTCCTGCGCGGCCTCGATCCGACGCATCCGGATCACGGCGCGTTTCGTGACCAACCGTCGCGCAGCGCCATCGAACAACTTTCCGCCTTACTGGAGGGCAAATGAACCGCAAAACTTTTCATCCGGCGCAACCCGCCGAATCACTGGCACCGATTGACCGGCACTTCGCGAATTTGATGGCGCGGTTGTCCGCCGGTTCGCCGGAAGTGAAACTGGCGGCCGCACTGGTGAGCCAGCAACGCCGGCTCGGCAACATCTGCGTGGACTTGGACGATTACCAAATCAATCCGCCGCCGGTGGAACTGGCCGCCGAACTTGGCTGCGCCGGCTGGCCAACAAAATCTATTTTGCTCCAACGGTTGAAAAATTCTCCGGTCGTCGGTGCGCCCGGCGAGTTCAAGCCGTTGATTTTGGATGCGCAGAACCGGCTTTATCTTCAGCGCTATTGGAAATATGAAACGGAGCTGGCGGCGGCCATTCTGCAACTGGCCAATGAAAAAATTCCGACGGTTGATCCGCAGAAATTCGGCGCCGGCTTACGCCGGCTGTTTCCCGAAGCGGGCGAAGGGAAAATTGACTGGCAGTTGGTCGCCGCCTTTGCCGCGATGCGCCGGCGGCTGTGCATTATTTCCGGCGGACCCGGCACGGGAAAAACTCGCACGGTGGTGGTGGTGCTGGCGCTGTTGCTCGAACAAGATCCCGCCATGAGAATTGGCCTCGCAGCGCCAACTGGCAAAGCCGCCGCCCGGCTGCAAGATGCCCTGAAAAATGCTAAGGCCACGCTGCCCTGCAATCCAGCCACCAAAGACCGGTTGCCGACGGAAGCCAGCACGATTCATCGGCTGCTCGGTTCCATTCCTGATTCCGCTAATTTTCGGCACCACGCTGAAAATCCGCTGCCATTCGATGCCGTCGTTGTTGACGAAGCCAGCATGGTGGACTTGGCGCTGATGGCGAAACTGGCGGCAGCCATCCCGCTGTCGGGCCGGCTCATTCTACTCGGCGACAAAGACCAACTGGCTTCCGTGGAAGCCGGCGCGGTGATCGCCGACTTGTGCAACGGCGCCGAACCGCGCCGGTTTTCCGACGAGTTCGCCCGGGAGTTCAAAGTAATTACCGGACAGACGCTGCCTTCCGAATCAGGCACCACTTCGAAGCTGGCTGATTGCATTGTGGAACTGCGAAAAAATTACCGGTTCGGCGACCGAAGCGGCATCTACGGGCTCAGTCACGCGGTGAACGAAGGAAATTCCGAAAAGGCTTTGGCGACGCTTCGCGAATCCAGCAAGGCGACTGGTGCCCAAGTCTCGTGGAAAGCCTTGCCGCCCCCGGCAGCCCTGAAGTCGGCGCTGAAGCCGTATGTGCTGTCCCGTTACCAAGCTTATCTCTCGGCGGCAAATCCGGCCGAAGCCCTCGCCGCGTTTGGCCGGTTCCGCATTCTTTGCGCGCTGCGGAATGGTCCGTATGGCGTGGAAAATTTAAACCGGCTGGTTGAGGAAATTTTGACGGAGGCCGGGTTGATCCATGCCAGCGGACGTTTTTACGCGGGCCGGCCGGTGATGGTTGTCCGCAATGATTACAACCTTAAATTGTTTAACGGCGACATCGGCCTTGTCTGCACGAACGAAACGCACGAGTTCCGCGCGTATTTCGCCGGCCCGGAACAAACCCTGCGCGAAATCATGCCGCTGCGGCTGCCCGCGCACGAAACCGCCTACGCCATGACCGTCCACAAGAGCCAAGGCTCGGAGTTTGAGACTGTGCTTCTGATTTTGCCCAGGGACGACAGCGCCGTGCTGACGCGTGAATTGATTTACACCGGGCTGACGCGCGCCAGCAGCGGTGTTGAACTTTGGGCCGACCCGGGCATTTTCAGCACCGCCGTCCAGCGCAAAACCAGCCGCCGGTCGGGCTTGCGCGAGGCGCTTTGGGCTCCGGTTTGAATCGGTATGTAATTTTATAATTGGGTCGGGTGTAATTACTATTTAGGCGCAAGCGCCATCGGTTCGCCGTGATTCAGATACTCTTCGCACACACGCCAGAAATCCGCCGTCGTCGCCACGCGACGAATGTCGTGCAGAAATTTCTCGCCGATGCCTTCGCCGATGAAGTTGGTGAACTTCTTCATCCGCTGCACCTGCGCCGACTCGCGCACGCCGGGCGTGATTTCGTTGTCCCACAGTTCGTGAACGTAATTCAGCACATCACGACCGACCGGCAATTTTATGTTTTCCCCGCGCATCTGCACGCGAATCTGTTCAAACAACCACGGGTTGCGGATCGCGCCGCGCCCGATCATCAGGCCGCGCGCGCCGGTCTCGGCCAGCAACTGCTGCGCCTGCGCCGCGCTGAAAACATTGCCGTTCGCCAGCACCGGACATTTTAATTCGCGAGCCGCGTGCGCAATCAAATCGTAGCGCACTCCCGGCCGATACATTTGTTTGACCGTGCGCGCGTGGACGGTGAGCAGGTCAATCGCGTGCTTTGCAAAAATCGGCAACAGCAAATCAAATTCTTCCGGCGATTCAAAACCGATGCGCGTTTTTACCGTGAACGGGATCGACACCGCGTCGCGCAGCGCACCGAGAATGGCGTCAATTTTTTGCGGCTCGCGCAACAGTCCGCCGCCCGCACATTTACGATAGACGATGGGCGCGGGACAGCCGAGGTTCAGGTCAATCGCAGCGACGGGAAATTTTTGGAGAAGCTTCGCGTTGCGGACGAGCGCAGGAATGTCGTTGCCGATCATTTGCGCGACGACGGGCTTACCGGTGGGATTTTTGGTGATGGAATCGAGAATCCATTTCTCCGGCCGCGAATCGCCGTGCACGCGAAAATATTCCGTCCAATAAATTTCCGGCCCGCCGTAGCGGTCAACGACGCGCATGAATTGGAGCGTCGTCACGTCCTGCATCGGCGCGAGCGCAGTGAGCAGTGCGTTGCCGCGTAGCAGCGCGGAAAATGTTTCGGACGGAGTCACTCGCCGATGATTTTCACAAGGACACGCTTGCGGCGGTTGCCGTCGAATTCGCCGTAGAAAATTTGTTCCCACGGCCCGAAGTCCAGCTTGCCCTTCGTGATGGCGACGACAACTTCGCGACCCATGATCTGTCGTTTCAGGTGCGCGTCAGCATTGTCTTCGCCGGTGCGGTTGTGCTGGTATTGGCCGGTAGGCGCGTGCGGCGCGAGCTTTTCCAGCCAGACTTCGTAATCGTGCAGCAGCCCGTCCTCGGCATCGTTGATGAAGACGGAGGCGGTGATGTGCATGGCGTTGACTAGGCACAGCCCCTCCTGCACGCCACTCTTGCGGACCAGTTCGGCGATAGTTTCGGTGATATTCACAAAACCGCGCCGGCCCGGCACCTCAAACCAAAGCTGTTCGGTGAGCGATTTCACGAATCACATCTGCTCGACGGTTTCAATGCCGAGTGTTTCCAAGCCCTGCTTCAAAACGCGCGCAGTCAAATCACACAGCGCGAGGCGGGAATTCTTTGTAACCGCGTCATCCGCTTTCAGCACCGGACAATTTTCGTAAAACGAAGTGAACTTGCCGGCCAACTCAAAAAGATAATTACACAGGTAATTCGGGCGCAATTCCTCAGCGACGGCTTCCAGCGTAATGCCGAAATTAAGCAGATGCTTGGCGAGCGTGAGTTCTTCCGGCGCAACCAGCACGATTGCGGATTGCGGATTGCGGATTGCGGATTCAGCTTCAGATTTGCGGAAAATACTCTTGATCCGCGCATACGCATAAACCAGATACGGCGCGGTGTTGCCTTGCAGCGCGAGCATCTTGTCCCAGCTGAAAATATAATCACTCTGGCGGTTCGGCAGCAGGTCGGCATATTTCACTGCACCGAGACCGATGACACGGGCGATATCCTTGCGCTGCGCCTCGGGCAATTCCGCGCTTTTTTCGGAAACAATTTTGTAGGCGCGCTCCTCGGCTTCGTCGAGCAACTCGCCGAGTTTCACGGTGTCGCCGCTGCGTGTTTTGAACGGTTTGCCGTCGTCACCCATGATTTTGCCGAAGCCGACGTGAACCAGCTTGGTTTTTTTCACGTCTTCCGATTTCCAGCGCATTAAAATGAGAAACAGTTTTTTGAAATGCCCCGACTGCCGGTCATCCACGACATAAATGATTTCCTGTGGCGCCCAAGTCTTGAGCCGGTAATCCACGGTGGCGAGGTCGGTGGTGGTGTAATTAAAACCGCCGTCGCTCTTGCGCACGAGCGCGGGATCGGCCACCCATTCGCCATCGCGGTTGACGAGAAACGGATCTTCCTTCGGCGGCAGCGAGCCGTCGCTGAACACACCGACCGCGCCTTCGCTTTCGCGCGCGATTTCTTTGGCGAGCAAATCATTCACGACTTCGCCGAGCCACGGGTTGTAAAAGCTTTCGCCAAGTGCAAAATCAAACTTCACGCCGAGCCGCGCGTAAATGGTGTCGAACTGGATTTGCGAGAGGCGAATCATTTCCTTCCAGATGGCAATATTTTCTGCGTCGCCGGCCTGGAGTTTAACCAGTTCCATCTTGGCTTCTTCGAGCCGCGTCGGATTCGCGTCGCACTCGGCGTTGATGACTTTGTAAAGCCGTTCCAGCTCGGCGATGGCGTCGCGTTCGAGTTCGGCGCGGTTCAAAATCTGTTTCCAGCCGAGGAGCAATTTTCCGAACTGCGTGCCCCAGTCGCCGATGTGGTTGTCGCTGATGACGCGGTGGCCGAGCAGGCGCAGCGTGCGCTGGAGCGCATCGCCGATGCCGGTAGAGCGGATGTGGCCAACGTGCATCGGCTTGGCGACGTTTGGCGAACTGAAATCGATGACGATGGTGCGTGGCTGCGACGAGGCGTCGCCACCACACTTTTCAAAAAACAAATGTTCACCGCGCGCGGCAGATTCAAGGCTGTGAACGAGCCGGGAGTTTTTCAACCGGAAATTCAGGAAGCCGGCACCGGCGATCTCCACTTTTTCGCAAATCTCGGAAACGTCCAGTTTGGCGAGGACATCCGTCGCAAGCTGGCGCGGATTCAGCTTGCGCGTTTTGGCGAGCGCCATCAGCGCATTACTCTGGTAGTCGCCAAATTTCGGATCGCACGGACGGACTAAAACGGTGGAGACATCGGCGTCCGGCAAAACGGCACGGACGGCGAATTGCAGGGCGGATTCGATTTGTTTGTGTGGCAGCACGAAGAAATTTTAGCCACAGATACTCACAGATGAAACACAGATTTTCTGCGCGGAACCGAAAAGGCCGACAATTCCCGAGCAAGACGCCGGCACTAACTTACTTTTTCCCGTGTTCCTTGATAACGGCAAGCATCGCGTCGGCACTGGGAGATTTTTCTAGGGCTTCGCGGAAATCGGCCTTGTGCAAAAGTTTGGCGATGTTGGCGAGCGTGTGGAGGTGCTTCTGAAATTGACCTTGCGGAACGAGGAAAAGCATGACGAGCTTCACTGGCTGGTTGTCAAGCGCGTCAAAGTTCACGCCCTTGGTGGAGCGGCCGAGCGCGCCGACGACTTCGTAAATCAAATCGGTGGAGGCGTGCGGGATGCCGATGCCAAAACCAATGCCGGTGGACATGGAGGTTTCGCGCTTCTTGACGGCGGCGGTCACGGCGTCGCGGTCACCTGGCTGGATTTTGCCGGTGGCCACGAGGTTGCCAATGAGTTCATCAATGGCTTCCCAGCGGTTCGTCGCTTTGAGTTCGGAGACGATCTGCTCGCGTCCCAAGATGTCGGCTAAATCCATGCGTGCAGGATGAATCCAAAGCCGCCAGCATTTCAAGTCCGAATTACTGACAATTTTTGCAGGTCAGAATAGCTGGTGTAGCCAGTTGAAAGCTTTTCCGGTCTCCGCAAACCATAAACCGCAGATTTTGAAAATTTCCGGACGGTGCGCCAGCAGCGGAATTCCGAACAGCAAGACCATGACGTTGCCGAGAAAAATCACCACGGCGGAAAACAAATAGCCCTGTGACGTGATGTCCGACTGCCGCGTCTGCAAAACGTGGAAGGTCAATGTGACGTGAAACGCATACGCCGCGCCGAGCAGCAGGTGGAACCCGACCAGCGGCCAGCCCCAAATAAATCGGCCAAGCGCGAATCCGCCGATGACGATGACGGCATAGAGCGGAAAAAAATACGGCGCGAGCGCGATGAGGAAATTCGTCTTGGAAATTAGAACATGGCCGCCCTTGGAAGTGACCTTCATCTTTTTGACCTCGCCGCCGAACAACCAGGTCCACAGCGCGTGCGTCAGCTCGTGGCCAAAGACGTATATCCACATCGGCTTCGGCAGCAGAAAGAAAATCACACACCAGCATGCCGCGCCGCCCAGGAACGGCACCCAGGTGGTGTCCGCGTTGCCGGCCGCGCGCAGCACCAACCACAGCGCCCGTGCCGCGCCGGCGCAAACCGGCAACAGCAGGACGGCGATGAGAAACTTGATCCACTTCGGCACGCACGAAGTTTGCAAAAAAGTTTGAAACTTGAAATCCGAAACTTGAAACTGTGCCGATGACACAAGATCAAGTTCTCCAGGTTTTCCGCGACAGCGGCGCGCTGCTCGAAGGCCATTTCATCCTCCGCAGCGGTTTGCACAGCCGGCAGTTTTTCCAATGCGCCCTCGCGCTCCAACAGATGCCCGCCGTCGAAAAACTCGGCGCGGCGCTCGCCGCCAAATTAAAACCGCTCGGCGCGGTCACCGTCGTGGCGCCGGCAATGGGCGGACTCGTCATCGGCCAGGAAGTAGCGCGGCAGCTTGGCGTGCGCTTCATCTTCGTGGAAAAAGAGGAGGGCAAATTGGTTCTGCGCCGCGGTTTCAAAATTGCGCCGGGCGAAAAAATTCTCGTCGTCGAGGATGTCGTGACCAAGGGCGGCCGCGTGCAGGAGACGCTCGACATTGTGCGCGCGCATGGCGGTAATGTCGTGGGGATTGCGATGGTAGTGGATCGTTCGAATGGCGTGGTGCCGGGACAGTTCGGCGTGCCGACCTTCAGCCTCATCGCGCTGCAAGTCGAGACCTTCGACCCGAATAATCTGCCGCCAGACTTGCAAAAAATTCCCGCCGTGAAACCGGGCAGCAAATAATTTTGCCACCGAGGCACAGAGCACACAGAGATTTTCTGTGTGCTTTTTTGTTATTCCGGCGAAATCAAGCTGCGCCATAAAATCTGCGCCAGCTGCCGGCCAACTGTGCCAAAATGCGCTTTTGGCACAACTTCCAAGCTTCAGCGCAATTGAGCAATAGTCAGTTCCGTCCTTTGTTTCCAATTACTCCGCGACTTTCTCGCCGTTTGGCACACTTCGGCACCTTTATTGCATTGGAACCATCAGCAGTTAAACCAGCAAACCAATTTTACACACATCATTTTATGGCAAAAGTATTAGGCATTGACCTCGGCACGACGAACTCCTGCATGGCCGTCATGGACGGCGGCGAACCGCTCGTGCTCGAAAATTCCGAAGGCAAACGCACCACGCCCAGCGTCGTGGCGTTCACGAAATCCGGCGAACGCGTGGTCGGCGACGCCGCCAAGCGCCAGGCCGTCACCAACTCGCGCAACACGATTTATTCCATCAAGCGATTCATGGGTCGCAAGTTTGACGAAGTTGGCGAAGAAATTAAGCGCATGCCCTACAAGGTTGTGAAGGCGTCCAATGGCGATTGCGCCGTGGAAGTCGAAGTCGAAGGCAAGACCAAACAGTTTTCGCCGCCGGAAATTTCCGCGATGATTCTCGCCAAGCTCAAGGCCGACGCCGAAACGCGCCTTGGCGAAAAGATTTCGCAGGCCGTCATCACCGTGCCCGCGTATTTCAACGACTCCCAGCGTCAG
>CAISYZ010000206.1 GCA_903889895.1 uncultured Verrucomicrobia subdivision 3 bacterium
ATCGATGCCGGTCAGCGTGATGGACTTCGGCGTATTTTCAGAAGTGCCGACCGATTGGCTGTTCGCCACCGGTGGAACATTCGTGACGTTCACCGTGATGAGTGAATTATTGGTGCCACCAATGCCGTCGGTGATCGTGTAGCCAATCGTCGCCACGCCGAAGAAATTCGCGTTCGGCGCAAACAAAATATTCGTGCCGGAAATTGTCGCCGTGCCGTTAGTCGAATTCACTCCGATGATTTGCAACCCACCGCCCAGCGTGCGGACCGAGTCGTTGATCAACGGACTGAATGTGTTGGTGCCGCTATTTTCTCCGATGGTGTAGCTGTCCGGATTCGCCACCGGCGGAATGTTTGTGACGAGCACGATGATGAACGAGCTGTTCGTGCCGCCGACGTTGTCAGTAATGGAATAGTTGAGCGTCAGCGAACCAAAATAATTGGTGCCCGGGACGAACAGCACGTTGGTGCCGCTGACGACCGCCGAACCGTTCGTGGTGCTGACGGAAATAATTTGCAGCACGCCGCCCGGATTGCGCAACACGTCGTTCACCAACGGCGTGAATGTATTCGTGCCGCTGTTTTCGGCGATGACATAGCTGTCGGCATTCGCCACCGGCGGAATGTTCGTCACCAGCGTGACGACCGGCGGGCTCACATTGTTCGTGGGCGACGGGTCAAACGTCGATCCGCCGACGGTTGCAAAATTCGTCAACGCGCCGCGCGCGGTGGAAATTACGGTCAGCGTCAGATTCGTCGTCGCATTGGCCGCGAGATTATTGACACTCCAAATCACCTGGCCAGTTGCATTGGTCGTCGTGGCCGGCACCGCGCCGGCAAAAACCACACCGGCCGGCAGTGAGTCCGTCACCAAAATGCCGGACGCGACGGACGGGCCGAAGTTCGTCACGGAAATCGTGTAGCTGAAATTCGTGTTGAACGTGGCACCCGCCGGACCGCTTTTGCCCACGGCCACATCGGCCACCGGCGTCACCGCGGTGAACACCGGCGGGGTGAAGTTGTTCGTCGGCACCGGATCACTGGTCGGCGAACCCGCCGTGGCGATGTTCGTCAGCGAACCGCTGGCGGGAGCAGAGACAGTCAATGTCACATTGCTCACCGTGCCGCTGGGCAGATTGCCGAGCGACCAGATCACCATGCCGGCACTATTCAAACCACTGCCGCTCGCATTGATGAAGCTCGCGCCGTTCGGAATGTTGTCCGTCACCGTGACGCTGCTGGCCGTGGACGGACCAAAGTTCGTCACCGAAATGGTGTAAACCAAATTGCTCGTTGCCAATACCGATCCGGCCGCCGATTTACCAATCGCCAAATCCGCGACCGGCGTCACCGCGGTGATGACCGGCGGCGTGGTGTTGTTCAAAATATTCGTGTCCGCCGTCGGCGAACTCACGCTGGCGAGGTTCGTCAATGTCCCGCTGGCCGGTGCCGTCACCGTCACCGTCAGATTGCTCGATTGGCCGGAGGCCAGCACACCGAGGTTCCAGCTTACCACCCCGGCATTATTCGAGCCGTTGCCGCTGGCGGTCACAAACGTCACGCCCGCCGGCAAGCTGTCCGTCACCACCACGCCGCTCGCGCTCGATGGACCCAGGTTCGTCACGCTGATCGTGTAGCTGCAATTGCTCGCGGCAAACACATTTGCCGGGCCGGTTTTCGCGATTACCAAATCTGCCAGCGGCGTGACTGATGTGATGACCGGCGGCGTGGTGTTGTTCGTCGGATTCGGATCGCTCGTCGGCGACCCCACCGTGGCCACGTTGGTCAGCCCGCCGCTCGCCGATGCGGTGACCGTCACCGTCAGATTGCTCGATTGGCCGGCCGCCAGCGAACCCAGGTTCCAACTCACGACGCCGGAATTATTCGCGCCGTTGCCGCTGGCGTTCACAAACGTCACGCCGGTCGGCAGGCTGTCCGTCACCACCACGCTGCTCGCGCTGGACGGACCAAAATTCGTCACCGCAATTGCGTAAGTCAGATTGCTCATCGCCAGCACCGAGGCCGGCGCGGTCTTGGTGATTTGCAGATCGGCCAACGATGTCACCGCCGTGATGACCGGCGGCGTTACATTGTTTGTCAAACTCGGATCACTCGTCGGCGAACCCACGGTGGCGATGTTCGTCAGCGAACCACTGGCGGGAGCGGTGACGGTCAACGTCACGTTGCTCACGACACCGTTTGCCAAATCACCCAGATTCCAAATCACCACGCCGGAATTATTCACGCCGCCGCCGCTCGCACGAACGTAGCTCGCGCCGTTCGGAATGGCGTCCGTCACCGTCACGCTGCTCGCGGTGGACGGACCAAAGTTCGTCACCGAAATCGTGTAAACCAGATTGCTCGTTGCCAGCGCGGACGCGGCAGCCGATTTGCCGAGGGACAAATCAGCCACCGGCGTCACCAGCGTGATTACGGCTGAATTCGGTGAGGAACCGTCGTTGTTGCCCGGATTCGGATCGGCCGTGCCCGCTCTGCTGGCAGCGATGTTCGTCAGCGTGCCGCTGGCCGGCGCGGTGAGCGTGACGGTGAAATTCGTCGCGGCTCCGCCCGGCAAATTCCCCGCCGGCCAGGTGATGACGCCGTTGTTCACGGAATAATTTCCGGACGCGTTCACCAGCGTCGTGCCCGCCGGCAGACTGTCGCTGACCACGACGTTGCTCGCGGTGGACGGACCGAAGTTGGTCGCGAGGATGGAATAATTGACCGTGCCGTCGGCCAGCACGCTCGTGTTGCCCGACTTGAACACCGCGACATCTGCGAGTGCCGAAACGGACGTGATGACCTGCGCATTCGTCTGCGAGCCGTTGTTGTTTGCCGCGTTCAAATCCGGCGTGAGCGAAATGCCGGACGCCGTGTTTGTGAACGTGCCGCCTTCCACCGCAAACAACGTCACGGTGAGATTCGTCGCGCCGTTCGCGGGCAGAACCGGAATCGTCCACATCACCAGATTTCCATTGCTGACGCCCGCTGACGAAGCGCTGACGAAGGTGTAGCCGCCGGCAATTTGATTCGTCACGATCACATTCGTCGCGCTGGCCGAACCGAGGTTGGTCACCGCGACGGTGAACACGAGGTTCGCGCCGGCGACGCCGCTGGCCGGACCGGATTGCGCCACGAGCAAATCCGCCGTCGGCGTGACCGCGATGCTGATGGTCGCGGTGGCGCTGTCGCTATAGCCGTCGTTCACGCGGAAGGTGAACGTGTCGGTGCCGGTGAAATTATTCGTCGGCGTGTAAGTCACTCCGCCGGTGTTGGTGTTCAAGCCGGTCAACGTGCCGCCCACCGGTCCGTTCACGATGGCGAACGTCAGCGGTCGTCCCGCCGGGTCGCTGCCCGCGAGCGTGATTGGCAGCGCGATGTTTTCCGTCGTGGCCACGGACTGGCCGAACGCGGTCGGCGGCAGATTCGTCACCGTCACCGTGATGAGCGAGGAATTGGTGCCGCCAATGCCGTCGGTAATCGTATAGCCAATCGTCGCCGTGCCGACAAAGTTGGACGCCGGCGTGAAGACCACGTTCGTCAGATTCAAAATCGTCGCCGTGCCGTTCGTCGGACTGACACCGATGATTTGCAACACGCCGCCCGGCGTCTGCGCCGAATCATTCACCAGCGGTGCAAAAGTGTTCGTTGTATTTTCCGCCACGGTGTAAGCGTCCGGATTCGCCAACGGCGGAATGTTGGTTACGAGCACGGTGACAAAGGAATTATTCGTGCCGCCAATCTTGTCAGTGACGAAATAATTTAAAGTCAGATTGCCGCGATAATTTACCGACGGCGTGAACACGATATTCGTGCCGCTGACGGTCGCCACGCCGTTCGTCGTGGTAACGGAAAGCAGCGTCAGGCTGCCGCCGGGCGTCTGGACCAAGTCGTTCACCAAAACCGCGAACGCGTTCGTCATGTTTTCGGTGACGGCATAGCTGTCGGGGTTCGCGACCGGCGGGATGTTCGTCACCAGCACGCTGATGAACGAGCTGCTGGTGCCGCCGACATTATCGGTGATCGTATAACCGAGCGTCGCGGTGCCCAGGAAATTATTGGCCGGCGTGAAGACGATGTTCGTGCCGTTGAGAATGCTCACGCTGCCGTTCGTCGAACTGACGAAAACAATTGTCAGGCTGCCGCCCGGCGTTTGCACCACGTCATTGAGCAGCGGGCTGAAAAGGTTCGTCGTGTTTTCCGTGACGGCATAGCTGTCCGGGTTCGCGCTGGGCGGATTGTTGGTCACCGCCGTGACCACCGGCGGCGCAGCGTTATTCGTGGGCACCGGGTCGGGCGTCGGGCTGCCGCCGGTGGCAACATTGGTCACGCTGCCGCGCACCGTCGAAATCACGGTCAGCGTCAGATTGCTGCCGGTTCCGGCGGCGAAATTGCCGAGATTCCAAATCACCTGGTTGCTGGCATTGGTCGTCGTGGCGGGCACCGCGCTGACATATACCAATCCGGTCGGCAGACTGTCCGTCACGCTCAAGCTGGCAGCGGTGGACGGACCGGCATTGCTGACAGTGATGGTGTAATTAAAATTCGTTCCGAAAACAATTCCCGCCGGACCGGTCTTCAAGACGCTCACATCCGCCAGTTGCGTCACGGAAGTAATGACCGGCGGCGTGGTGTTGTTCAAAATATTCGTGTCCCCCGTCGGCGAACTCACGCTGGCAAGGTTCGTCAATGTCCCGCTCGCCGGGGCCGTCACCGTCACCGTCAGATTGCTCGCCTGGCCGGCGGTCAGCGCGCCGAGGTTCCAGTTCACCACCCCGGCATTATTCGAGCCGTTGCCGCTGGCATTCACAAACGTGACGCCAATCGGCAAACTGTCCGTCACCACGACAGCGCTGGCGCTAGATGGGCCGAGGTTCGTCACGCTGATTGTGTAGCTGCAATTGCTCGCGGCAAACACATTTGCCGGGCCGGTTTTCGCGATTACCAAATCTGCCAGCAGCGTCACCGAAGTCAAAACCGGCGGCGTCACATTGTTCGTCGGGTTCGGATCACCCGTCGGCGAACCCGCCGTCGCGAAGTTCGTCAGCGTGCCGCTCGCCGGCGCCGTCACCGTCAGCGTCACATTGCTCGCCGCACTATTCGCCAGATTGCCAAGATTCCAAATCACAATGCCGGAATTATTCGCGCCGCCGCCACTTGCGCTGACAAAACTTGCGCCATTCGGAATGCTGTCGGTCACCGTCACGCTGCTCGCCGTTGACGGACCGAAGTTCGTCACCGAAATCGTGTAGGTCAGATTGCTCACCGCAAACACAGACGTTGCCGCCGTTTTGCCAATCGCCAAATCCGCCACGCTGCCCACGGTGGTCACCACTGGTGGCGTCACGTTGTTCAGAAGATTTGTGTCCGTCGTCGGCGAATTGACGCTGGCAATGTTCGTCAGCGAACCGCTCGCCGGCGCGATCACGGTCACGGTCAAATTGGTCGCCTGGCCGGAAGCCAGCGCGCCCAAGTTCCAATTAACCACGCCGGAATTATTCACGCCGCTACCGCTTGCGTTCACAAACGTCACGCCGGTCGGCAGCGCATCCGTCACCACCACGCCGCTCGCGCTGGACGGGCCGAGGTTCGTCACGGAAATCGTGTAAAGCACATTGCTCGTCGCCAGCACGAACCCCGGTCCGGTCTTGGCGATGATCAAATCCGCAATCGGTGTGACCGATGTGATGACCGGCAAGCTGATGTTGTTCGTCGGGGTCGGATCACTCGTCGGACTGCCCGCGCTGGCGAGGTTGGTCAGGCTGATGCCGGTCACCGGCGCGGTCACGGTCACGGTCAGATTCGTCGCCGCGTTCGCCGCGAGCGAACCGAGATTGGTCCAAACCAACTGGCCGCCATTCAGCGTCGCGCCGGCGGTTGAACTCACCAACGCCGCCGTCGCCGGCAGATTGTCCGTCACCGACAAATTCACCGCCGCACCCGGCCCAAGGTTTGTGACCGTGATCGTGTAATTAAAATTCGCCGCGGCATAAACGCCCGCCGGACCGGATTTGCTCACGGCCAAGTCGGCCACCGATTGCACCGTGACCGTGATGACGGATGAATTTGTGCCGCCAATGCCGTCGGTGATCATGTAACCAATCGTCGCCGTGCCGACAAAGTTGGACGACGGCGTGAAGACCACGTTCGTCAAATTTAAAATCGTCGCCGTGCCGTTTGTCGGGCTGACGCCGATGATTTGCAACGTGCCGCCGGGCGTCCGCACCAGATCATTCGTCAGCGGCGCAAACGTGTTTGTGGAATTTTCCAGAACTGTGACGCTGTCCGGATTCGCCAGCGGCGGAATGTTCGCCACCGTGATGCCGACTGAAACCACTGGGCTGCTGTTGTAACCATTGTTCACCTGGAACGTGAACGTGTCCGCGCCCGTGTAATTCACGTTCGGCGTGTAAGTCACCGCGCCGGTGTTCGTGTTGATGGAAGTTAGGGTGCCATTCGTCGGCCCGGCCACGATGATGAACGTCAGCGGCAGGCTCGTCGGATCGCTGCCGGTCAACGCGATTCCCTTCGCCGTGTTCTCCGTTGTCGCCACCGCCTGGCCAAAGGCCGTTGGCGGCAGGTTCGTCACCGTCACCGTGATCAGCGAGTTGTTGGTGCCGCCCACATGGTCCGTGATCACGTAGCCGATGGTGGCAATGCCGACAAAGTTCAATGGCGGCGTGAAAATGACATTCGTTCCGGAAATCGTCGCCACGCCGTTCGTCGCGCTGACGCCGAGGATCGTCAGGCTGCCGCCCGGCGTCAGCACCACGTCATTCGTCAGCGGGCTCAACGTGTTCGTCGTGTTCTCCGCCACCCGGTAAAAATCCGGGTTTGCGGCCGGCGGCACATTGGTCACCGTGACAAAAATGCTGGCGCTGGCGGTGCCGCCGTGGCCGTCGCTGATGCTGTAATTCAGCGTGAGCGTGCCGAGAAAATTCGTGTCCGGCGTGAAGATCACGTTCGTTCCGTTCGCGAAATCCACCGTGCCATTGGTCGTGGTGACGACCGTGATGGTGAGCGGATTGCCATCGGGATCGGTGTCATTGGCCAGCGGATAAAGGGTG
>CAISYZ010000207.1 GCA_903889895.1 uncultured Verrucomicrobia subdivision 3 bacterium
CGCCGTGGATGAGGCCGGCGATGATTTCGGACGGCGCGGTCTTGACTTCGCCCGCGTAAACCGTGCCGGCGGTTCCGTCAATGGAAAGGTAATCCCCTTCCTTGAACGACTGGCTGCCGATGTTGACGATCTGCTTGTCGTAATCCACATGGACGGCGGCCGCGCCGCACACGCAGACTTTGCCCATTTGGCGGGCGACGAGCGCCGCGTGGGAGGAGACACCACCGCGTGCGGTGAGAATGCCTTCCGCCGCAATCATGCCGCGCAAATCTTCCGGGGAAGTTTCGACGCGGACGAGGAGAACCTTCTCGCCCTTCTTCTCGGCCTCAACGGCGCGCTCGGCGTTGAGATAAATTTTGCCGGAAGCGGCACCGGGGCCGGCGGGCAAACCGGTGGCGATGATGGTGGCTTTCTTGACCTCGGCCAAATCAAAGATCGGCGCGAGCAATTGGTCGAGCTGGTCAGCCGGATTGCGCATCACGGCGGTTTCGGCATCAATCAATTTTTCCTTCACCATGTCGGCGGCGAACTTCAGCGCGGCAGCCGCGGTGCGCTTGCCGTTGCGCGTCTGGAGCATGAACAACTTGCCGCTCTGAACGGTGAATTCGATGTCCTGCACGTCCTTAAAATGTTTTTCCAATGTCTTGCGCACGTCCATGAGTTCCGCGTAGCTCTTGGGCATCTCGTCCTTGAGCGTGAGCACGGGCTCGGGCGTGCGGACGCCAGCGACCACGTCTTCGCCCTGGGCGTTGATGAGGAATTCGCCGTAGAATTCGTTCGTGCCGTTCGCGGGATTGCGCGTGAACGCCACGCCGGAACCGGAATCATTGCCGGTGTTGCCGAACACCATGGCCTGCACGTTGACGGCCGTGCCCCATTCAGCGGGAATATTATATTTGCGGCGATAGACAATCGCGCGGTCGTTCATCCAGGAACCAAACACGGCGCCGGCGGCACCGCGCAGCTGATCCCACGGATTCGTCGGGAAATCTTTGCCGGTGCGTTCCTTGACGAGCGCCTTGAAGCGCTTGACGAGTTCGGCCTGGTCTTCGGCGGTCAACTCGGAGTCCACGATGTCCTGGTGATATTTCTCGTGCTTGAATTCGTGGATGACCGTTTCAAACGGCTCATGATCTTCGCCCGCGCGCTTCTGCACACCGATGACGACGTCGCCATACATCTGGATGAAGCGGCGGTAGCAATCCCACGCGAAGCGCGGATTCTTGGTGGCGTTCGCGAGTGCGATGACCGACTGGTCGTTGAGGCCGAGATTCAAAATCGTGTCCATCATGCCCGGCATCGAATCACGCGCACCGGAGCGCACCGCGACAAGCAACGGCATGCCGGTGGTGGCACCAAACTTCGTGCCCATAATTTTTTCCATGTTGGCGACGCCGGCTTCCATCTGGCCCTGGAGTTCCTTCGGGTAAGTTTTCTTGTGCGCGTAAAAATAAGTGCAGACTTCCGTGGTGATGGTGAAACCGGGAGGCACGGGCAAACCGATGCGGGTCATTTCCGCGAGGTTCGCGCCTTTGCCGCCGAGCAGCGGCTTCATCGAGCCGTCGCCGTCGGCTTTTTTGTTGCCCCAGGTATAGACGTATTTGGTGGATTTAGCTTTGGCCATAAATTCAGTTATGTTCGGTTTATTGATTCGTGAAAACGAGCGCCCAAAATATCAAATGCACCCTAGGAGTCAATGAATCAAGCAGTCTTGCTGCGGACAATTCCCTGACACAAACGGTGCCAAGGAATGTGTCCCGGTCACCGTGTTGAAATAGTGACCGTTTCAATCCCTTCAGCGATCTTTGCAAAAGCAGCTGAAAGACTCGTGCACAAACGAATCGAAAGCCATGCATCCCCAACGCAGGACCAACCGACGTCCCCTCCTGCTCTGCCATCGTTAGTCGAGGGCGCGGTTCGGGATAAGGTAGCGTTAAATTAAACACTGCCCTCGCCGTGCCGTTTCCCCGGTAGTTGAGTTGAAGGATTTCGCTTACGCCTCCACGCCGAGCGGCGGCATGGGGCAATCCAGCGTGTCGGCCACGGCGCGCAGTAGTTCGGCCTCGGCTTCCAGTATCACGCCGTCCGCGCCCACCACACGGGCGGCGGCTTCCAGCAGATTCTTTTTGATGATGGGCGCGGCGATGGCCAGGCGGTTCAGCGCGGCGTCCAAGGCTTCCAAACCGCATTGTTCGCGCGGCAGCAAGGACGGCGTCACGTCCATCGGCGCGCGGAGATACGGCGCGCCGGTGGCGAAGGCTTTTTGGATTTCGCCGGCATCGTTGCTGCCCACGTTGGCGAAGGCGGACAAAATCACCGCGCAATCCGACACGAGCGGCTTGAGCGTGTAATACTGCACCGTGGCCAGCGGCGCGCTGCCGAATTTCGACGCGAGGTGCCGGAGGATAATTTTTTGGAGGACGAACTCGAACAACTGGATTTCCCCGTCGCTGCCCGCGAGCCATTCCAGCATGTCGGCGAATTGCTTGAACTGCGCCGCCGTCAGGTTGCGCAGTGAACCGATGGCGAGGTTGACGAGCGGCAGGCGCGCGCGTTTGGCCACGGCGGCGACGTCCGGATACAGCGCGGCGGTTTTGGCGGCGATGGGGTTGGCAACTCGCTTGGAAATTTCCGCGAGCTGCGTCGCACGTAATTTTTCGTCGGCATCCAGAATGAGCGCATAAACCAGCGCGGTGGCGTCCAGCGGATCGCGCGCGGCGGTGCGGAGATTTTCCGGGAGCGCATCGCGCAACTGTTCGGCGTAACGCAGATGCTGGGTGGAAACGGTGCCCACGCCGGCCATGACCGATTGCGTGCGGATGACGGGCGGCGTGAGCGCATCTTCCATCACCGCCGCGCCGGTGAGCGCCGTGCCGACGCCGCGTAGGATTCCCGGCATGGGCGAGCGGTGGGACAATTCGTCGAGCGCGGCGCGTTTGACAGTTTCCACCAACTGCGGCTTGAGCGGCGGAAACTTGCCGTCCCACGCGGGGTCAATCGCCTGGATGCGCTCGGGAATGGGCGGATGCGTGGCCATCGCGCCGAAGAGGGATTCGCCGAGACCGTTGCCGAAAAACATGTGGCACAGATCGGGCGCGTGCTCGGATTCCAACTTGGAGCCGTAACCGTAAGCGCCGATTTTTTGCAACGCTCCGGAAAGCCCGGCGGGATTGCGCGTGAATTGCACGGACGAAGCGTCGGCGAGAAATTCGCGCTGGCGGCTGACGGCGGCCTGAATCAGCCGACCAAAAAACACGCCGATGGAACCGAGGATGATGAGCGCAAGGCCGAGGATGGGCAGCGGATTCTTGTCGCGGCTGTTGCTGCTGCGCGCGTAGAGCATGATCCTCCCGATGGTGGCGATGCACAGCAGACCGAAGATGATGCCGATGAGCCGGAGGTTAAGCCGCATGTCGCCGTTCAAGATGTGGCTGAACTCGTGGCCGATGACGCCCTGCAATTCGTCGCGCGAAAGCAGTTCGATGCAGCCGCGCGTCACGCCGACGGCAGCATCGCCGGTGCTGTGGCCGGCGGCGAAAGCGTTGATGCCGCGCTCGTTTTCCAAAACGTAAACCTGCGGCATCGGCACGCCGGCGGCGATGGACATTTCCTCGACGACATTGAGGAGCTTGCGTTCGTTGGCGTCGGTGGTGTTTTGATTGACCAGCCGGCCGCCCATCAAGGTGGCCACGGCGCTGCCGCCGGCGGCGAGCTCATTGGTCTTGTAGGCGCTGCCGAGAAAAATCACCGCGAGCACACCGAGAGTGGAGACGAAAAAGATTTTCGGATTCCACAAGGTAAGCTGGATGGGCACAGCGCCGTCATTGTTGTAATAGCCGTGATGCGTTTTGGCCTGCACGCCGGCAAACGCGACGAGCGCGAGGAAATAAACCGCCACGGTCAGCCCGGCAACGGCGGCGGCAAAATAGATGACAAGCCACTTGGTCTTGCGGCGGGCCTGATCTTGGCGGGCGAAGAAATCCATTTCCGAAATTTCCAAATTTCAATTTCCAATCGCCAATTTACTCGCAGGCTTTCCGCCGCCTTCAATTGGCAATTGGATATTGGAAATTCAAAATTGAACTTTGGGCGCGTCCTTCTGCTCCGGTTTGTCCACGACGAACAGTTCCGCGGCCGTGAAGTTGAAGGTGTTGGCAATGAGGTTGCTCGGAAACACTTCGCGGTCGGTGTTGTAGGTCATCACGGCATCGTTGTAGGCCTGGCGCGCGAAGGAGATTTTATTTTCCGTGGAAGTCAATTCCTCAGTGAGCTGCATCATGTTCTGATTCGCCTTCAGGTCGGGGTATTGTTCGCTCACCATCATCAAACGGCTCAGCGTGCCGCCGAGACCGGATTCAGCGGCGGTCAGATTTTTCATGGCGGTGGCGTCGCCGGGATTCGAGGCGGCGGCCTTCGAGGCGGCGTAAGCGATGTTGCGAGCGGCAGTGACGGCTTCGAGCGTGCCGCGTTCGTGTGCCATGTATCCCTTGGCAGTCTCGACAAGATTCGGAATAAGGTCGTAGCGGCGCTTGAGCTGCACATCAATCTGCGCGTAGGCGTTCTTGTAGCGGTTGCGCATCGTCACGAGCTTGTTGTAAACGCCGATGACGAATACGGCGAGAATGATGGCCAGGAGCAACAAAACGCCCAGTAGGCCAAGTGCGCCGAGCACCAGGGTTGTTGGTTCCGCCAGCATGATTCCAGTTGTCATAATATTCCTTTGGTTAAGTTCGGTGACAGCTTTTACCGAACCGCGCCGCCGGGCAATGATAATTTGCGAGGAAATTTGGAAGCCCTCGCCGACGGCCACCGTTCACGGCAAGACTTCCACCGGCATGCCGATCCAGACGAGCTTCACCAGATATTCCGCATCCCAGTTCGCCAACCGGAAACAGCCGTGCGATTCCGTGCGCCCAACCTGCTCCGGCACCGGCGTGCCGTGCATGCCGTAGCCGGGCTTGTCCAAACCGATCCATGCCACGCCGACCGGATTGTTCGGCCCGGGCGGCAGAATCAATTTGTGACCAAGCGTCTGCAATTCCTGCGATTCAGGAAACAGCTCCGGATTCACCGTGTAATTTGGATTAGGCGCGACGACGACAACGTGCAGCTCACCAACCGGACGCTTCTCGACTTTCGCGGCGATGCTGCACGGGCAATGCAGCAGCAGGTTGGTCGTCGCGCCGAACGCCTCCAGATATTTCTCGGACAAATGAATAACGACGAAGGCCGCCTGCTCCGCCGGTTCGGGATAAGTCACGTCGGGAATTTTCAAAACCGCGCCGGCGACGACATTCGTCCAGCTCACTTCGGGATTGAGTTTTTGAATCAACAGCGGATGCGAATGCGCCGTCTCCGCAACGAGCTCCAGAATCGTCTCGTAGTCCAGCGCGCTCTGCTGCGACTTGGCGAGCCACGTTTTGCCAATTGGCTGCAAGCGCGCCAGGTCGTTCGTCGTCACTGTGTAAGTCGTCAGCAGCGGCGCGTCCAGCGTCAGCACCGGCCGCGTGTTCGTGTCGAGTAAATCCGTCTCGAATAAATTCTTCGTGCGCTGAAACGCCGCGATGGCCGCGCGCGTCTGCGAGCCAATGGCCGCGTCCAGCGAGCCGGGCGAAATCGCCCGCCGCGCCAGCGCCACCTGCGCTTCGAACGCGTCGCGCACCGGGCGCGGAAATTCCGCCGCCGTTTGCGGCGCGATGATGATGGGCTTGATTTCCTTTTTGCGTTCCGCCTTGGCAGCGGAAGAAGAGGCGACGACAGAAGCCGCCGGTTTGTGCTTAGAGGTTTTTGCCGGATGTTTTGCGTGCCACCACAGCCAAAGCAAAGCGCCCGTCATGGACAACAACAGCATCACGGCCAGAAAATCGCCGAGACGACTGCGACGGCGGCGCGCTGAGGTTTTTTCCAAAATCGGCACGCGGCCAATCTACCGCGCCGCGCCCGCCGACCCAAGTTTGATTTCGCGTCAGAGCCGCAGCACCGCGTCACCAATCAGCTTCGCCGTGTTTTCATATCCAACGAGGCTGGTATTAACGGTCAGGTGATAACCCATCGGGTCGCTGATGTCGGCGTTGAAATACGTCTTGATGTAACGCGCCCGCGACTGTTCTTCCTCGGTGCAGAATTTCCGCGCCGCCGCCGGCGATTTATTATCGTCGCGGCAAATGCGCTCAACCCGATCATCCAGCGGAGCGACCAGCCGGACGTGCAGGACGTGCGGCAATTTGGCCGTGATGATATTTCCGCCACGACCAATGATGATGACGCCACCCAAATCGGCGAGTTGCAAAACCGTTTCCGAGGTTTGCACCACCAGCTTTTGCACCGACGGCCGCGCGCCAACGATTTCCGCAATCATGTCTTCCAGCGCCGACATGCGGTCCTCCGGCAGCATCTTAGCGAGATACGCCGGCAGGTTGTGATCGGCCAGCACCTGATCCATCAGGTTACGGTCAAAGATGGTCCACGGCGCGTTCTGTGGCGGCGCGTGTTGCTGAAGATACGCGGCAAGTTTTTCGGCGACATGCACCGCGCCACAACCCGCCTGGCGGGAAATGGTCACGGCCCGACGCAAGCCCACCGGCGTGACCACACGACTGGTGGGGGCGCTCTGGCTATTGATGAAGGAGAGACAGCGTTCCAATGATGCGTTAATCATAAATTACCTTTGGTTCTGATTAACCTTACGCCCGTTTTTCCCTAAATATCAAGTCCCAAGGAACGATTTGCAGATAGCTAATGCAAAGTATTAAAGCGCCTCGCGCCGCAGCAACTCGTCGTAGGCACCGGCAAGTTGGTCCACCAACGGTGATGGCGCGACCGGCTGTCCGTCGAACGCCGCGACGGGAATGATGCCCAGCGCACTTTGTGTGACAAAAATCCCCTCGGCGTTCCGCAGTTGTTCCGGCTTGATGACTCGCTTGCTCGACGCGAGGCCAAGTGACTGGCAGATTTCCAAAACCACCGCCCGCGTGATGCCCGGCAACACGCCGCGACCGGTCGGCACCGTGCAAACGCTGTCGTGATAAATCCAAAACAAATTTCCGCCCGCCGTCTCGGCAACTTCCCCGTTTGTGTTCAGCAGCAGCGCTTCGTCCGCGCCCTGGTCTTGCGCCTCAGCGCGCGCGAGGACGTTCAGAATTTTGCTCGTAGTTTTGAACGACGCCTGCGCATCGCCCGCCGGAATTCGATAGGAGGATGTGATCAAACTCCACTGCAACGGCTCTTTCGGATTTTGCGGCGGCAGCGGATGCAGCGTCATCGCCAGCGTCGGGGTTCCGCAATTTTTCACCGAGTAGCCACGTGTGCCGACTCCGCGCGTTAGCGTCAGGCGCAAGACAGCTTCCGGTAAAATATTTTTCTCGATGAGCTGCGCGACGAACTTCTGGATTTCCTTCGGCTCGAACGGTAATTTGATTTTCAGAAAATCCGCACCGCGCGACAATCTTTCCAGATGTTGTGCGAATCGGAACGGTTTGCCGCCCGCGACGCGCACCGTCTCGAACAGACCGTCACCAAGCAGAAATCCGCGGTCGTTCAAAGGCACAACGGCGTCCGCTTCGGGCAAAAAATTTCCATTGAGAAATGCGAACATGATTTGCTTATCCTTATATCCGAAGATTTACGCGAGCCAACCGGCTTCGGCGAGCAAATAAATTCAGGTCGCCAACTTTTCCTTGGCCGCTGGCAGGTTCAGCTCCAAAGCCGCAAGAAATCCCCGCGCCTTCGCGAGCGTCTCCTCGTATTCCGCTGCGGGATTCGAGTCGGCGACGATGCCGGCGCCGACGTTGAAGTGTGCGCGACCGTTTTTGCAGACTGCTGTGCGGATAGCGATGCTCAACTGGCTTTCGCGATTGAAGCCCAAATAACCAATGCAGCCGCAATACAGTCCACGCGAAATCAGTTCCAGCTCGTCAATAATCTCCATCGCGCGGAATTTTGGCGCGCCCGTGATACTGCCGCCGGGAAAACTGGCAGCCAGCGCGGCGAAATGCGTGACGTCGTTTCGCAACCGCCCTTCCACGGTGGAAACCAGGTGTTGCACCTGCGCGAACTTCTCAAGCTTGGCCAGTTCCGGCACGGCGACGGAACCGAACTGGCAGATCCGCCCCAGATCATTCCGGAGCAAATCCGTGATCATCACGAGTTCGGCGAGTTCCTTGGCCGACGTCTGCAATTCATACGCGAGCTGCGCGTCGCGATTGCTGTCGGCGGCGCGCGGCCGCGTGCCTTTGATGGGGCGCGTGACGATGTGCAAACCGCTCATCCTTAAAAACTGTTCGGGCGACGAAGAAGCCAGTTGGAAATCGCCGGCATCGAGAAACGCGCTGAAAGGCGCGGGCGAAACCATGGCAAGTTTTTGAAACAACTGCCAGGCCGAGTCGCATGGCGCCGTGAGCCGGTGCGACAGATTGACCTGATAAATATCGCCCTGGCGGATGTAACGCTGCGCCTGCTCGACGGCGGCGATGAACTCCGCGCGCTGGACGTTGGAACTGATTTCTGCCACCGAGGCACAAAGGCACAGAGCATTTTGATTGAGAGAAACATCATCCTTCTCTGTGTCCCTGTGCCACTGTGGCAATTCTTTTTCTAATTTCTCCCGCCAAAATTTCATTTTCTCGGCAGCGTGCGCTTCGTTCCGCGCGCCGTCGGCCTCCAATCCCGTGGAAATCACCGTGACCAGGCAGGTTTGATGGTCGAACACCACGACGCTGTCGTAGAACCCGACGTGGCAGTCGGGCAACTCCAGGTCATTGGCCGCGCGCCGGGGGAGTTTCGGCTCGGTAAAGTTTTTCAGGTCGTAGCCCCAGCAGCCGAACGCACCGCCCAGTGGGAACTGCGAATCGATTTCGTCGAGCAGCTCGCAGCGCGCCATGAGCGCATCGAGCAACTGCCAGGGATTGCCGAATTGCTCGTAGGAGATAGGAGTTGGCAGTTGGGAGTTGGGGCAAACTGCATGACGCGTTACTTCACACCGGGAGCCGAAACTGCGGAACGTCAGGAACGGCCGCGCCGTCACGAAGGAATAACGCGCGGACGGCAAATCAAACTGCCCCGTCCGCAGCAAAACGACGCCGGCCTCGCCGCGCAGCGTTTCCACCAGCGATTCCGGCGTGTGAGCTGTCGGGATTTCCTGAAGCAACGGGCACATTTTTATTTAGCCACAGATGGACATAGATGGACACAGATTAAGCAAAGCATTCTGCGGCTGAAAAATTATTTTGTCCATCGGCTCCGGCCCTATCTGTGTTTCATCGGTGGGCATCTGTGGCTGGTTTCACGCAAACGCCGTGGGCGTTACGCCGGGGGCTCCGAGGCGGCGTTCGTAATCCCGGATGATCTGCACCACTTCCTCCGGGCTGTCCGTCACGCACACCAAGTCGAGGTCGCCGGGCGAGATGTATTTATTTTTCACTTCCAACTCCTTCTTCATCCACGCCAGCAGACCGGCCCAATGTTCGCGGCCGAAGAGGATCAGCGGGAACTGCGGGATGCGCTCCGTCTGGACCAGCGTGAGCACTTCAAAGAATTCGTCCAGCGTCCCGAAGCCGCCGGGCATGAACACGAAGCCGAGGCTGTATTTCACGAAGCAAACCTTGCGCGCAAAGAAGTAATGAAAATGAATCGGCACGTTGGCGTATTTATTTCCGTTCTGCTCATGCGGCAACTCGATGTTCAGGCCCACGGATTTGCCGCCGGCCTGCGCCGCCCCGCGGTTGGCGGCTTCCATGATGCCGGGACCGCCGCCCGTCACCGTGGCGAGATTATGTTTCGCCAGGCCCTTGGCGATTTCCACGGCGGCCTTGTAATATTTATCGGCGGGCTTCGTCCGCGCCGAACCGAAGATGGTCACCGCCGGGCCGACGTGCGACATCGTTTGGAAGGAATCCACAAATTCCGCCATGATGCGGAAAATGCGCCAGGGGTCTTCTTGAATGAATCCATTGCCGTTGCTCATGGCGACACGTTAGACCCAACCGGCGGCGGAAACAAGCGGGAGAAAATCCGGACGAACAACCGGGTGCCACCGTTGCGCAAAATCGGGTTTGACTTGGCTGGCCCGGTGCGCGATGCTGAACCCCGTTGACTGCGAAATTCCCCTCGCCGATTTGAGGAAGCTAATTTCTCATCGGAGGTAAATTCAAATTGAACCATTCCTGATGCAGCCCGTCCAATGCGGGACGAATTACCCCGATTTGTAACCGGCTGCCAGCGAAGTCCCGGTCAGCTTAACCAACATATTTTATGGCCAAAGCCCCAACGAAGAAAACTGTCAAAAAGCCCGCCAAGGCTGTCGTTTCCGACGCGCCGGTGGAAGCCGCCGCGCCGGCGCCTGTGCCAGAACCGATGTTTGAAGCGGTCACGCCGTCGGCCCCCGTCAAACCGGCGGTGGAACCAGCCCAGCCCCCGCCGCTGCCGCTGCCGGCGGAACCGGAATTGCCGGCCGAACGCACGGTGGATTCCATCAAGGCTGCCGCCACGGAGGATGCCCGGCGAGATACGTCGCGAATTGCAAACGAGTCATCCCCCAAATTGCGCCCGCCGTCCGCACCCATGGAGCCGTCGAACGATGACGGCCGTGACGAGCCACGCTTTCCGGAACGCCGTCCGGGTTTCCAGCGCGACCGCATCGCGACCTCCTTGAACATCGCCAAGCTTCAGGGGATGAACATGACGGAGTTGAACAAGATGGCGAAGGATTACGGCGTGGAGAATTTCGGCACGATGCGCAAGCACGAGGTCATCTACCACATCCTCTCCAAAAACGCCGAGCGCGCGGGCGTGCTGTTTTCCGAAGGCGTCATCGAAGTGCTGCCGGAAGGCTTCGGCTTTTTGCGATCGCAGAGCTTCAATTATCTGCCGTGCCCGGAAGACATTTATGTCTCGCCGTCGCAGATTCGCCGGTTTGATTTGCAGACTGGTAATTTGATTACCGGCCAGATCCGCCCGCCAAAGGAAAAGGAAAAGTTCTTCGCGCTGCTCAAGGTCGAGGCCGTGGACGGCGAAGACCCAGAAAAAGCGAAGAACAAAACGCATTTTGACAACCTGACGCCGTTGTTCCCGAACAAGCGATTTATTTTGGAGACGGCCGCGGATGAATTGAGCACGCGCGTTCTGGATTTGGTTTGCCCCATCGGCAAAGGCACACGCGGCCTCATCGTCGCGCCGCCGCGCACGGGCAAAACGGTATTGATGCAGAAGATTGCCAACGCGGTGTTGAAGAACAACCCCGAAACGTATCTCTTCATCCTGCTGATTGACGAGCGGCCCGAAGAAGTCACGGACATGGAGCGCAGTTGCAAAGGCGCAGAAGTGATTTCATCCACGTTCGACGAACCGCCGGAGCGCCATGTGCAGGTCGCCGAAATGGTCATTGAGAAAGCCCGCCGCATGGTCGAGCAGAAGCGCGATGTCATCATTTTACTGGATTCCATCACGCGCCTGGCCCGCGCTTACAACACGGTGCAGCCGCATTCCGGCAAAATTCTTTCCGGCGGTGTGGACGCCAATGCACTGCATAAACCGAAACGGTTTTTCGGCGCGGCGCGCAACATCGAGGAGGGCGGCTCGCTCACCATCATGGCGACGGCGCTCGTGGACACCGGCAGCCGCATGGATGAAGTCATCTTTGAAGAATTCAAGGGCACCGGCAACATGGAGGTGCATCTGGATCGCGCACTCGTGGATCGCCGCATTTTCCCGTCCATCAACATCGAGCGCTCCGGCACCCGCAAGGAAGAATTGCTCTACCATCCCGACGAGGGCAGCCGCGTGGTCGTGCTGCGCCGCGCGCTCACCGGCGTGCCGCCGGTCGAGGCGATGGACCTCATGCTCGGCAAGCTCAAGAAGACCAAGAGCAACATCGAGTTCCTGCTCAACATGGGCATCGGTTGAAATACCGCATAACTGCTCTTCATTTTTTGTCAGCGGTATGACAATATTTGGTGTGCGAAAGCCAATGTAGGTTTCGCCGACGCTGGTTAATGCCTTTATTTTAGCACCACGAAAATGAAACACCTTGCCTCTGCCCGCCACCTGCCGCTTGCGGCATTGCTCGCCACCGCCTTGCTGGCCGGTTGCGATCGCGACAGCGTAAAAGTCTATAAGGTTGACGCCAACGACGCGAATAACACACCCGTCGTGCCCGCCGCGCCTGCCACCGCGCCTGCCACCGCGATGCCATCGGCCATGCCCGCCGGGCTGCCCGCCCCGGACAATTCCGGGCTGCCGAAGTTGAATTACACCCTGCCCGACGGCTGGAAGGAAAAACCGCTGACGCAATTGCGCGTGGCGAGCTTTGAGATTTCCGAGAACGGCAAGGCCGTTGATGTCAGTGTGATTCCCCTCGGCGCGATGTCCGGCGGCGACGCCGCAAACGTGAACCGCTGGCGCGGCCAGGTCGGCCAAGCGCCGCTCGACGAGGATGCACTGGCGAAACTCGCGGAAAAAGTCGAGGTCGCCGGCCAGCCGGCAGATCTCTATGACATCGCGGGCACCAGCCCCGGCAGCGGCGATGCCGAGCGCATCGTCGGCACCATGCTGCACACCGATGTGGCGACGTGGTATTTCAAGATGTCCGGTGACGCCAATCTGGTGGAAAAACAAAAAGCCAACTTCACTGCGTTCCTCAAATCGGTGGACTTCGGTAAAATTTCCCCGCCGTCCACGCTGGACGTGAGCCAGTTGCCGCCGTCGCATCCGGCGATTCCGGGAATGGATGCCGCTGTGCCAGCGGCGGCGGCCGCGGATGTCGCGGGCAAGCCGACTTGGACGGTGCCGGCGGATTGGAAAGCAGGCCAGCTCGCACAATTTCTCGTTGCCAAATTCGTCATCCAGAATGGCGTTGCCTCGGCGGCGGTGAATGTCAGCCAGCTTGCCGGCGACGGCGGCGGGCTCGCCGCCAACGTCAACCGCTGGCGCGGACAGCTCGGTCAATCGCCGCTCTCCGCAGACGATATCGCGAAGTTGCCGACGATTGACGCGTCCGGCGTCAAGGCGACGCTCGTGGAGATCAGCGGCACCGATGCGCGTTCCGGCCAGCCCGCCAGCCTCGTCGGAGTGGTGCTGCCGCTCAACAGCCAGACGTGGTTCTACAAACTGATGGGCGACGCGGGCGTGGTCACCCAACAGAAAGACGCGTTCATTGCCTTCGTGCAATCCGCCAAATATCCGGCGGCCCAATAACTTTACCGCTGCGCGCCCATGAACCTCTTTGTCCGATTCTTCACGTCGCTGAAACTCACGGTCGTGCTGCTGGCGTTTGCCATCGTGCTGGTGTTCATCGGCACCATCGCGCAGGCGGACGAGGGGCTTTACGGCGCGCAGGCGCATTATTTCAAGCAGTGGATTGTGCTCGGCGCGCACATGTTCGGCCACAAGATTCCGCTGATCCTGCCGGGCGGCTACCTGCTCGGCGTGCTGCTGCTGGTCAACCTCGTCGCGTCGCACGTGTTCCGTTTTGAATTCTCCCGCAAGAAACTCGGCATCCAGCTCGCGCACGCCGGCGTCATCGTGCTGCTCGTCGGCCAGCTCTCCACGGATTTGCTTTCGCGCGAACTCCAGATGCACTTCACCGAGGGCCAGACGCTCAATTATTCCGACAGCGCCACGGACTATGAATTGATCTTCAACGCCGGCGGCGAAGTCACCGCCATCCCGGAGAAACTCCTGCACGCCGGCGACGAGCTGAAGATCTCCAGCCTGCCGTTCACCATCCGCGTGCAGCAACGCTGGCATAATTCCGACATGAACTACCGCGCGCCGATGATGCAGAATGCCCCGGCGCTCACGACCAACGGCCTCGCGGTGAACTTCGATTTCCGCAAGCTCGACGACGTGAAGGCCATGGATTCGCGCAACATCCCGACGGTGGTGTTCGAACTCCGCACGCCCGCCGGTTCGCTCGGCACCTGGGTGGCCAGCGACTGGGCCAGCGACGCCGCGCTCATCGAGGCCGTGCGCAACGGCTACGCGCAGATGGGCGCGGGCATGGCACAAAAGATTGTCAGCCAGCTCGTCGTGCCCCAGAGCGTCGTGGTGGACGGCAAGAAATTCACCTTCGCGCTGCGCGCCGCGCGGGTTTATCACCCGTTCTCCTTGACCCTGCTCAAGGCCACGCACACGACCTATCCCGGCACCGACATCCCGAAAGATTTCCGCAGCCGCGTGCGCATTGACAACGCCAAGTCCGGCGAGAAGCGCGAAGTGGAGATTTCCATGAACCATCCCCTGCGCTACGGCGGCTACACCTATTATCAATACCAGATGGACGCCGGCCAGATGGCCGAGCAAGCCGGCCGCACGCCCACCTCCGTGCTGTCCGTGGTGCGCAATCCCGGCTGGTTGACGCCCTACGTTGGCTGTGGAATGGTGGGCGCGGGCTTGTTGATCCAATTCCTGTATCACCTTGCCGGCTTTGTCACCAAACGCCCGAAGAAATAATCCGCCATGAAAACGATTCTCCAAAAGTGGCTGCCCGCGGGCTTGATGCTCGTGATGGCCCTGTGGTTCCTCGGCAACCTCGCCGCGCCCAAGGACAAAGATTTCGCCTTCACGGAATTTGGCCAGCTGCCACTCACCGCCAACGGCCGCGTGGTGCCGCTGGATTCCCTCGCGCGCAATTCCCTCCTCGCCATCCGCGAGAAGCAGACCGTCAACACCGAGCCGTGGAAGGGTTGGAACGAACACCCCAAGATCATCCCCGCGACCGAATGGCTCGCCAACGTGATGATGAATCCCGCCGTCGCCGACAACTGGCCCGTCTTCCGCGTGGACAATCCCGACCTCGTCTCGCTGCTCAAGCTCCCGGACAAGGGCGACAAATCCGACGGCAAACATTATTCCTGGAACCAGATCCAGCCCGCCATTGACACCTTCGAGAAGGAGAACGAGCGCGTGCAAAAGGTTGAGGCCGCCAACCGCACCGCCTACGAGAACGCCATCGCCAAGATGCACGAGCGCCTCACGCTTTACGCGCAGTTGAAAAATTCCGTCCAGCCTGCCGATGCGCAGGACTGGCCGGCGGAACTCAGCTGGTTCGAGCAGCACATTCCCGACGGCATCGCCGCCGCGCAGGCGCAGCAGGCCGGCAAGCCTTACGACAAGACCAATTTCACCGCCTTCGTCGCCGCCATCGAACGCTTTCAGTTCATGGCCAATCTCGAACCGCCGCTCCTCCTGCCGCCCAACGGCGCGCGCGAATGGCGTCGCATGGGCGATGCCCTGCTCGATGCCCCCCGCCCCAACGGCGTGCCCATTGACGCCGCCATCCACGACTGGGCGAAAATGGCCGGCGCGCTCGCGGGCAACCAGCCTGACCAGTTCAACGCCGCCCTGCGCGACCTCCGTTCCCTGCTCGTCCCCACGCAATCCGCCGCGCTCGACAAAGCCCGCGCCGAAGTCTTCTTCAACCAGATGCAGCCGTTCTACGGCGCCATGGTCATCTACATCCTCGCCGGGCTGCTCGCCATCTTCTCCTGGTTCGGTGCCGGTGAAGTGGCGGCGACGCCCTCGTCGCCAAAACTCGCAGCGATGCCTGGCCACCCGGATGATGACCAGACGCGCCGGAGCGGCACAGCCACCCCCAGCGATGAAGGCGTCGCGGCCCCGAGTTTATCCGAAACCTTGCGCCGCTCCTCCGTCTGGCTCGTTTGGCTCGCGTTTGTCATCCACACCACCGGCCTCGTCTATCGCATGGTGCTCGAAGGCCGGCCGCCCGTGACCAACCTCTATTCCTCCGCCATCTTCATCGGCTGGGGCGCGGTGCTGCTGGGTTTGATCCTCGAAAAATTCCACCGCAACGGCATCGGCCTCGTCGTCGCGTCCGTCATCGGCTTCATCACGCTCATCATCGCGCATCACCTCGCGCTCGAAGGCGACACCATGGAAATGATGCGCGCGGTGCTGGACACGAATTTCTGGCTGGCCACGCACGTCGTGAGCGTCACCATCGGCTACGCGAGCACCTACGTCGCGGGCTTCCTGGCGCTGATTTACATCTTGCGCGGCGTCTTCACCAAGACGCTCGATGCGGCCACCGGCAAATCCCTCGCGCGGATGATTTACGGCATTGTCTGTTTCGCCACGCTGTTCAGCTTTGTGGGCACGGTGCTCGGCGGCATCTGGGCCGACCAATCGTGGGGCCGATTCTGGGGCTGGGACCCCAAGGAAAACGGCGCGCTCATCATCGTGCTGTGGAACGCGCTGATTTTGCACCTGCGCTGGGGCGGGCTCATCCGCGAACGCGGCCTCGTGAACTGCGCCATCTTCGGCAACATCGTCACCGCGTGGTCCTGGTTCGGCGTGAACATGCTGGGCATCGGGCTGCACAGCTACGGTTTTACCGAGGCGGCGTTCCAATGGCTGGTGCTCTTCGTGGTCAGCCAGCTCGCCTTCATCGGCCTCGGCCTGCTGCCGCTCAAATGGTGGAAGAGCCACCGCGCCACCCCGGCTGCAATCTGAACTTCGGCGGCTCCCGCTCAACTAGGGCCGCTGGCCTTGCGTGATGACTTCATCCATCTTGTCGGCCCTGGCCGGCATCTGCGCCTAAGTCCCCTTGAGCGCCTGAAGGAACAGGTCTGACTGCGCGCCGATGGACTGCACCTCGTCCTGCGTCAGGGGATCCGCGTCGGAGATGTTGAGCGGACTCATCGTGGACAGTTGATTGTCCAGGGCATCCCACCGCGCTTGCTGCGCGGCGAGTTGATTCTGCAAAACCGCAATCTGCGCCGCCTGCGCATCATTGAGCGCCTTCAAGCTGTTGAACTGGTCGCGCCAGGGCGCGGAGGCCAGCGCCTGACCGCCCCGCTCCCCGCCAAAGCCGTTCCTGGCCTGACGCATCCTTTTGCGGGCGGGTTGAAAACTTATCAGTCCCCGAAGCAAACTTGCAAGGGTTGGCCGAGAACTTGCAAGTCCAC
>CAISYZ010000208.1 GCA_903889895.1 uncultured Verrucomicrobia subdivision 3 bacterium
AACTGCGGCAAGATGCCGGATGCCTGTTTCTCCGCGTGCTGATACGGCGTGCCGTTCTCACCTTCGGAGTAGCCCTTGGATTTCTTTTCGCTAACCAGTTTGGCGTAGATTTTCTTCGCGGCGGCGTAATCCACCGGCGATGAAGTTTTTGTCCCAGTCGTCAAAGTTGCGCCCCGTCGCCCGTAGGCGAAGTTGACGACGAACTGATTGCCCGCCGGTTCAATCGCGGCCTGATAGACTTTGTCGGATGAACCTTCGCGATAATATAACGCGACGCGTTCGTTTGTAACTGCATTCATGTTTTTCCTTTTGGTTGGTTATTGTTTTGTGATGAACCCTGTGAACCCAACGTGAAGATTAAAACGATGTGTTGTTCTGCGAGAGACGTGTGGACTTGCCAGAACTGACAAAATAAAAAAAGGCGACCCGTGAAGGATCGCCTTTGTGTCGCCGGTCAATACTCGTCCGGCAGCAACAAGGTCGTCGCACTGCGGTCGGCCTCGGTGATGATCCAGAACGGCACACCGCTGTCACTGCGATAACTGGATAGCAAACGCAGCCCGGTGCGGAGTGCATTATCATTTTCTTTCCAATCTTCCTCGCCCAGATCACCCCAGTCGCCCGCTTGATGTCGCTGCAACCCGCGTTGTATGTCAGCGGGCGTCAGTTGGTCGAGGGCGTTGGGTGTGATGACGACGATGCCGGTGGTAAACGAAGCACATTGAACTGCCATGATGAATCTCCTTTTGGTTAAGTGTTGAATGATTTCTGTGAACCCAAGTTGAAGCGTATGACTCGTCGCCGATTTAGTGGAGACGTGTGAACTTGCCTGTCTCCGCAAGGATTGTGTTTGATAAACTGGCGAAGGCGGTTATTTTGCCTGCATGGGTTACGTCGAAGCCATTCAACGCTGGCAATTGTTGTCAGCCCGCACGCAACAACAGTTGCGCTGGCAGGCCATTCCCCAACAGGTGGCCGACAGCATGGCGTTTGAGGGCGAACCCGTTGACCTCGCATGGCTGACGAAACTCCATCCGCTCACTCCACCCGCTGGCTTGAAACCAGCCGGGGAATCCTCCGTTACTCGGAATTAGCCCCCTTGCTCGCGGAACGCGTGCTGCGCATCCAAGAGCGGATTGAGGCGGGTGACTACGCCATTGCGCCGTTGGATGAAAATTTAATCCGCACCCTGCACCGGGATTTCTGCGGCGACCTCGTGCCAGAATGGGCCGGCCAATGGCGCACCATTGCCGTTCAGGTAGGCCAGCATGAACCACCCGCGCCGCACTTGGTTTCGCTCCAGATGCGGGAATACAGTCTGGATTTGCAGGCACGATTGGCCGCGCCCATCCAATTTGAATCATTGCCCGATACGTTGGCGTTTGCCGAAGCCCGGCTGTTAACCGTCCATCCGTTTGCCGATTTCAACGGGCGGCTGGTGCGGCTCTGGCTATGGGAAATCCTGCGCCGACTGAAATTGCCGCCGGTGCAACTGGTGCCGAGAGACAAACCGGAAACCGAAATTTATTTATCGGCCTTACGCGCGGGTGACCAAAAAGATTTTCAACCGCTGGCCCGACTGTGGATGCAACGGCTGGCCACCCTGCCGCCGGAATCAACCGGCCAATAAAAAAGGCGATTCCAAGAATCGCCTGTGAACTAACGCCGGGCTTTGCGGTTTAACACGGTCACTTCGGAATTCGGTGAGATGTAAAACTGATGAGGCGGCGGTTGAAATTTCACCGGCTTATCAAACCTGGTTTTGAACGCTCGCACCGGCCGGTTCATGATGACGGCCGCCGAACTGTAATTCACCCGCAGGACGCGGCAGAGACGTTCGTTGAATTTGAAAACATCGCCGGCGCGCAACTTGAACGGATAATGATGCAGTTCCCAGATGATGACGAACTCAACTTGATTGGGATCGCGCGCGCCATTTTTTCTGCCGGCTGGAGAAGGTTTTTTCATAAACGAAAATCCTCCAGCGTGGCCGCGATGCCGTCTTCGTCGTCGCCCAACAACTCGACGATGCCGGCTTTCAGCGCGGCTTGGTCAGGGTCGGGTTTCGCATCCTTGGGACACGCCGGGCAGCGGATGACGTTGAGAACCGAACCGCCGAACTCATAGCCGATGGCCTTGAATTTTTCGCGGTAGCGGTCGAGCAATCTGACTTGCGGGGACAACTGCGACCACGCCTTCGCTTCGGCGTGAGACAAGTCGGTTTCGTAAATGGCGTCGTGCCGCAGGTGATAGACATCCCACGGTTCGCCACAGGTGGTGCAATGAACATCCATGATGATTCTCCTTTCTGGTGTTTGGTTTTAATTTTGAATCCACTGTGAAGCGTAGGACACGCCGGTGAATCGCGGGAGACGTGCGGACTTGCCGGAACCGGCAAATGAAAAAGCCCCTTCGTAAAAAGGGGCTGTGAACGAAAAATGCCATTTCCTGCTGGCCGAGTGAAACCTGAATGCGTTCCACTTCAACCGGTGCGGGTGGCTGGCCTTGCGCCATCGCTTCGGGTGGCACAGCGATTCTGTGAATAGGCGCATGAAAGTCCTGTATGCCGGAATGATTCAAGGTTTGGCTAGAATGGAATCCGGTAATTGTGCTTGGTTGAAATTTCAACAAACAGTAAATTGGGTTTTCACTTGGGGAAAAATGTTGGCAATTATGAAAACTGCAACACTGATTGTTTTGGCACTTTGCGTTTTGGTTTCACCTTCCAACTTGCGCGCGGGAGTTACTGACGATCAACGGGCAGATTATGTCCAAAAAACCTGGGGCTTGGCATCCGACGGCAGTGATGCCGCGCAATACTTCGCCGATAAACTAAACATTCAATATGACGGCATACCCTTCAAGGATTATGTCACCGCCTTGGTAACGGCCAATCAGTTGGCGGCGCAACTGGAGAACAAAGATTATTATGATGCTGCCCGCACCGCTACGGGCTACGCCACCGACCTTTCTTTGGCGGCGATCTATGATGAATTCGAAATAACCGGACCCGTTGGTGTCGTTTCATTTTCGTCCGGTCTGATTGGATTGAGTTTGGATTATGTCAATTGGTCGGTTGATCAGGATGCGTTTAACGAACAATGCAGTTTCTATTTTGCCGCGCGGGAGCAGGTTGAACTTTCGTCAAACGACATTCTCACTGCCAATGACGAAAACAAAGGCGTGCTTTTCGACGATTCAGGATGGATACACACCATTTACAGCGATACCGTTTCGTTAAGCAGCAGAGCTGGTGTTCCGAATAATTATACTTCCGCGCAATTTTTTGCGATTGCCGAGCAACTTTACCTCCAACACAAAAATCAATTAGCACTGCAAGCAGACAGCCAGCAAATCGGGCAAGCCTTCCGTCAAACGCTTCAACCCACCGGCCCAACATTCACCACCGATTTGAGTGACCAAACCATCACTGACGGACAAACCGCAGTTTTTTCCGTGGTCGTCAACGGCGTTGGTCCGTTTCAATATGTTTGGAGTGTGAATAGAATCCCCCTATCTGGGCCTTACGGTTCTAGTTTCAGCGCCACGGAAGCTGGCACATATCAAGTGACCGTTTATGACGCCAACCAGTTGCAGGCTGTCAGCCGGTTGGCAACCTTGACCGTAAATCCTTCCAATGCTCCGATTATTATCGGATCACCAGCACAGGCTGCAACGGTGAGCGGAATCTGCAACGTCCGCGCAAGTGCGCCTTTAGCAACAAAAGTAGAATTCTATCTTTTTGACGCCAGCCTTGGTCTATTTGTAAAGGTTTATACTGCTTCAACCACTCCATTTATCTGGACATGGGATACCACAACAGCTACCAATAATAGGCTTCAGCATATTCAGGTGATAGCTTATTCCGGCACAAATATTTTAGGTTCTATTGTCCGGCTGGTTCGTGTAAATAATTCCATTCCGGAAGATTGCAATGACTCAAACGAGCCAAACAACAATTCTTTGACCGGAACCTGGCTGCCTTTGGGGACAAACATCAATGGCTACATCTGCACGCCTACCGATGTGGATTGGTTTCGGATTCCGGTTACATCGGCAGGTGTGATTACCGTCTCTTTGGCCGTTCCGGCAGGACTTGATTTTGACTTGGAACTTTACGGGCCTGACTCGGCTTGGAAAGCTGGCTCCTATCACGGGCCGGGAATTTCTGAAAACATCACGTTGACCAATTCGACGACAGGAATTTATTATGCCCGCGTCTATGGGTATCCGATTGGCAATGGCTCCCACAGCACCACGAACGCTTATACAATCGCTGCATACCAAACTGGCATTCCGTTATCAACTGTAAGCAACGGTCTTGTGGCCTATTATCCGTTTAGCGGAAACGCGAATGACGCCAGCGGCAATGGAAATAATGGAACGGTAGTCGGCGCAGTTTTAACTAAAAATCGGTTTGGAGAAGTTAATTCTGCATACTACTTTGGTGGTTCTTCGTCTATCGTTTTCCCCAATCCACCACCATTGGCGTCACAAGGCTCATTCACTTATTCCTTATGGCTTAATGCAAGCACTACTCCAAGTTCACCCGGCTGGTGGTGTCTTGATCGAGCAGCCGAAACGACTCCGTTGGTTAGTCTTGGGATTGGTCAAAATTCGGCATTGCTGAACCAATTTAATTTTTTGCCGCGCTATGACGATGGCACTACTGTTGGAAGTGGAGATGGGGGTAGAATTTTTGGCGGCAATCTAACTCCTCAAAAATGGCAACTTGTCACAATGGTTCGCGAGTTCGGAAATGCTTTTAAGTTTTATGTTGATGGACAATTGGTAGTTTCTGCACCGGACAATGGAAAGCCTTTGACGCCACCCATTGTCAAACTCGGAGAGCATGCTTATGGAATAATGAGTTTTATAGGTGGCATGGATGATTTTCGAATTTACAACCGAGCTTTGTCAGATTCAGAAGTTCAACAATTGTATTCGCAAGAAAGTTCGTTTCCGCAGCCGAATTTAAGTGATGGGCTGGTGGCTCATTATCCGCTTGCCGGAAATGCGAATGACACTAGCGGTAACGGCAATAACGGAACTGCCTACAATGCCAGTTATACAACCAATCTGCTCGGCCAGCTTAATGCAGCTTTCAACTTCAATGGCGTTAACAGCCGCATTGCCGTTCCTGACTCGCCAATCTTGATTTTAACCAACAGCTTGACACTGGCTGCATTCATAAATCCAGGCTCAAGCCAAAATCAATATGAGTCTCAAATCATCTTCCGAGGTGATGACCGAAGTGGCCTTGACCCTTACTCAATCGAAATGCGGGGGAACGGAACTGTCGCTTTCATGCTAGAAAACGATAACAACACTGTTGCTTTACAAGCACCAATAACCGTCATGGGGATTGGCCTCGCATCCGATGGCGCAAGCTGATGGCACATGGAAAACTTTCGGCGTTGGCTCGTCGTATTTATCCTCGTAATTTTTGTGCGTTCCACTGAAGTCGCCGTAGGTTATGGCGTAACCATGATCTAAAATTCCGGCTCTGATGGCTGCGTCGATATGCTCGTCATGTGCCAGACATAGTATGGCATTAATGATGGATTCTCTTTCGCGGAAATCAATTTTGCCACACTCTTTATTAGCCAATGCGAGGAATGCCTCGACCTTACCACTGGTGGGATCATATTTGCCTGTGCGACATAAATAGGCAGTGAATGCGATGCGCGTATCCGTGTGAGAGTCTAGCGTGATGAGCAACGGGCTTTTTTTGAGGCCCCGGCGAATGGCTGCCCACGCCTCTAAAACACGATGATGTTTGGTGACGATATAGACCGTTTTCCCACCTATGTTTTCGAAAATCATTCGTCCTCACTTTCGGCGTCGCGACCGGGGCGGTATTTGATGCCGTAGTTGATGATGAAATCCAATGCCTCCGGCGTGAAGCCGTAGTGCCCCGCGAACACCGTGTCAATTTCGTCAAGGACCGCGATTTTCATGCGTCAACTTTCCGTGTCCGGTGGCAGCGCCGCCGCTTTCTTCTGCTCCGACTTGATCCGTTTCTTCTCCCGGCTTTCTACCTTCTTGATGTTCTCCGCCAGCGGCAAGTTTTCCGGCATCGTGCCGCCGAGTTCGTGAATCGTCCGGCGCACCGTGCGGCCTACCGCCTCGTGAATCCGGTTGGCCTGCTCTTTGTTCCGCACATTTTCCCGGCGCAACTTTTCCTCCGTCTGCGTCGCCCGGAACAGATTCGCCGCCAGTTCCGTGCTGCCCATGTAATCCAGCAACGGTTCTTTGGGCTTGAGCCGCTTGCGCGCGTGAACGCCCTTGGCCGTCAATCCGCCGTAAAGCCCGCGATAGCCGTGATCCATGAAGATGGCGTAATCCAGCGGCTGAATGACGCCCGCCTGTTTGGCCACGCCCGCCAGATTTTTGTTGTGCTTCTTCATTTCGCCGCGCAGCAGCAGGCGAGTCTTGTCCTCCTTCAACGCCTCCTTATCAGCCATTTCCTGGCGGCGCGTCTGCACGGCAAAATAACTTTGCCCCAGCGCCACCAGCGGTTTGCTGGGGTCGGCGTTTTGGATCACCAGATAACAGGCGTAGCGGGAAAGCGTCCAATCCTCGATGGGCCGTTGCGCGCCTGACCCGATGCCGACCATTTCGTTGACATCAACGAAATGGTCCGCGACCGCGTGGCCGCTGTTCGCGCACGCCTCGCGAGCCTTGGTGATGACGGCGGTAAAATTGCGGAAATCCGTGTATTCCAGCACGCGGGCGAGTTCGCGGGCCGACCAAAAATCCGCACCGGCAGCGGTGACGCGTTTAATACGCTCAAAAGTGTTGCTGGCGGCGGGGGCGGACAAAGATTCGCTCATAGGATTCCTTTTAACTGAACAGCTCCTTTTCGATGAGGGCCATGTATTTGTTGGTGTAAAAAAGGTCGGGCTCGTGGCGCGCGGCACGAACCATGATGCGAAAATCTGGAGCCGTGGGCTTGGTGGCATCAAAGGTCACAAGGCCGATGCCGAAAATCTGGCACAGGGAATCCAGCCGGTCCAGATCCTCGTCGGACGACTTGCTGGGCACGACGAGATAAACCTTGTTGCTGAAAATCTTGTAGGCACACGCCTGGCCAAAGGCGGTGATGAGTTGCACGGTGTCCGTCTTGATCTCGGCGGAAACGATTTCGGTCATGCCCTTGATGATGTCGCTACGGCGGGATTCGCGTTTGCCGATGACATCCGGGGTGCCCCACTTGTCTTTGAATTTATTGCCGCCGAGCGGAATGGCCACGGTCACATCCTCAATTTCGTTGGTCAGCCAATCGGCGAATGGTTCGTAGAAATCCTCTTCCTTGATTTTTGACACCGGCGGCGGAACCGGGGCCGGCCCTTCGGCCACTTCATCCGCCGGCTTGTGCTTCAACAGGCGGAAGAGACCTTTGGACGGCTTGTAAACCTTGTCGGGGAAAATCGCATCCAGATTCCAAATGCTGCCGTTGATGGTATTGGAATTAAAGCCGGTGTCGAAGGCGCTGATTTTGGAATGCAATTCTGAATATCTCAACCCGTTCGGAAACTGGTCCAGCAATTCAAGAGCCTTGTCTTTGATCCGCTTGGTGACTTTGTCTGGTTGCATAAAATTATTTTTCGGTGGTTTCACCATCCTTTTCACCGCAAAGATGCGGTGACATAATTAAGATGATTTGTTAGGGTTTTGGTGAAAATGATATAAAAATATGGGAAAAGTGAATAATTACGCGCTTCGCGCGGGCATGGTGATTGAAAGAACGTATCGCCATAAAAACCACCGCCTTTCGGTCATAAACGAAGACGGTAAACTGCGATTCCAAATCGCGGGGAAATCTTTTGTGTCTCTTACGGCTGCGGCAAAATTCGTCATTGGCACCGATACGCCAATTAGTGGTTCGCGGTTTTGGGGTGTTCGGCCTTCCCATCGGTAAGATTTTTTGATCCCTTGCCTGAAATCGCACGAGCCGTGATGACCCGGTTCGTTTTTTTTATTTCGTCTGAACATTTTACTCTTCCTCTTTATCGGTGTCCCGTCCGAGCCGGTATTTTGCGTCGTAATTCAAAATGTAATCCAATTCTTCTTGCTTGAGACCGTAGTGCTTCGCCAAAACCGTATCAATTTCGTCAATGATTGGCTTACTCAACCTTGGTTGGAAACTTTGGATATGTAAAACCCCAGATTCTCCGTAATTACCAGTCAACATTCGCGAGTTTTTGTCAAAATCCTTCATCAGTTTTCCGCCCAGACTGCGAAGTTCACCTGCTAAAGTTGGGTCGATTTTGTCTAGCGAACATCTGAACGCAAGTATTTCGCGTTTGTTGACGTTGCGAACATCGGAGAACGCACAAAAAAACCAAAAAAAGAGCGAGGAATTTAGAACTGCAATAACTACTTCCTTGTTTGACTCAGTGGCAAGAAGCAGTTCCTTCAGTTCCGTAGGTTCAATTTTTTTACCCTTTGAATCTTTTATGAGAGGAACAAAATCAAAAAACTGGACGAAATACCTTAACTTCCGAGTGTAATATACGACATGTCGTGAATGTGTCGTAAAATAGCGTGCCAGAGGATTATCATTTGCGAGGCGGCTTAAAATCTCTGACTCAATCTTAGTGCAGATTTTTGGAATGGCCTCTTCGACCAATGATGATGTGCTGTCCAAAACTACGAACTCATTTTTTGGAAAGAGCACTTCTCTTTCCTCGGTGATGGCCTGCCAAAAGGCCATGAGCAAATCCGGCCCTTCGCAATTCTGGACGACATCCTGCGCGAACTGGCGGAGATCGAGATTCAGGGTGATGAAGTCGTTGACCTGCCGCACTTCACCGGCGGCGAGTTTTTTTCTGACTTCCTCGTAACGCTGCCGCCGGGCGACGACTTCGCGCCACGTTTCGGTGGGCAAAGCACATTCCGCAGAGGCGGCTTTATTCCAGCCGCCGCGCTTCGCAACGTCCTTGATACCGGCGGCGATTTCCGCCGGGAGTTTTTTATCCACGCCGTGCCGGACGGCGGTATAGATATAGCGGTCGGGATTTTCGCGGAGCAAATCCCAGATGGTGGGGCCGTCGGCATTTTCAAATGCCACCTTGCACTTGGCTTTGGCGGCGTCGAATAGGAACGGGATTACGGTGTTTTTGCTGATGTATTCGGTGATGTCCTCCTTCGTGTAATACGCCCCCATTTGCTTCTGGTTGATGTATTTCTCGAAGATGTAGCCGAGCACGTCGGGATTGATTTCGTTGTCATCCCGCAACGGCCGTTCGTCCAGATGCCACTGGTATTGATCGAAGTAGTTGAAGACGCGCTCGAATGCCTTGTCGTCAATCTGGATTTCCTTGCCGTAGCGCTCGGGCCGTTCCAATTCGTGAACGTCGAACAAACCGCCATTCAGATACGGGATGCTGCCGAGCAGCTTTTCCAGGTCGGGCGCACGATCCTTGCGGCGTTTGCCGAAGCCTTCATGGAACAGCCGCAACAGGAAGTAGCGGTAGAAGGTATAAAACTTGTCCTTGCCCTGTTCCTTTTTGCAGCGGTCGAGCCGGTTGCGAAGATAGTTGGTGTCGCCGTCCAGAAACCCCTTGCGCTGGATGAAATAGACAAACATCAGCCGGTTGAGCATGACGGACGCATACCATTCGCGGTCGGCGACCTCGCCGATGCCTTCGATGAATTTTAGAAACGCCTTCCGGTGCGTGTCGAAGTCGCGGTAAAACGCCTTGGTCACCTTCTCGATGTCGAACGCGGCGCGAGCACCATCGGAAAGCGTGAGGGTGTGAACATCGCCGCGTTCTTCGTCTTCGAGGGAAATGTAAAGGTGCTGGAGCTTCTGGAGCAGCGAGTCGCCGGGCTGACTGCGATTGAACTCATGCGTGCGGGCGGCGAGCGGCTTGCCTTGTTCGCGCCGCACCCACATCCACGACTGCGTCGCGCCGTCATGGGTGGGGAAAACAATCAGATGCTCGAAGCTGGTCTGCGTCAGGGCGCGATCGAGTTTCAATCGCGTGGTGTGGTCGGGCAACTTGCCATTGGCGCACGCGCACGACCACGCGGTAAAACCGCGCTTCTCGGCGATGGCGGCGAACGCATAATCGGTTTCGCCAACGCGGAGCGTGAGCTTCTGGCGGGCGGGTTCCCAGCCAAGTTCCTCGACGAACAGCTTCGTGAGATTACCACTTTGCAGCAGTGGCCGGGCGCGTTGGAAGTCGAGAGGCATAGGTTAATCTTTACGGATACCGAGCGAGCAAATGATTTTGGGTTCGCGGGCCTCGACGTCGTCCTTGGGCACACACAACCGGTCTTCTTCTTGAAGCGACAGCACGAGCGCGACGAGTTTTTCGTCATTGATGCCCGTGCGCATTTCGCGGTTGAGCAGGTCGCGTGCAGCCTCGGTCAACGGGGCTTCGTAAATCTCATCAATCGCGACGTGAAGCGGCTTGATGTCGAACAGGCTGTCCTTGACGTTGGCGGCGTAATCTTTCAGCCGCTCATACACGCGACGCCGCGCACTGGTGGGTTTGCCAAGCTGGCCGCCGGTGGTGATATGCTCGGTCTGAATGCCAGCGACGGCTTTTTGCACGAGCGGATGGTGATTGGCCAGACGCGGGAGCGCGGGTGTCGCCGGCTCGCACGCGGCGGCGCGCAAAATCTCGTGCTGTGATTCCGTGACGGTTTTGCCTTCCTCGTCCACCCAGGCGAGCGCGTCGTTGCCATCGGCGGTGCGGACATAAACCATCGCGCCGGAAGTGGGCTGCGGGCCGGCGGCACCGGCGGGCTTGGCGGCAATGGCGGAAAGCGATTTGGTTGAAAACACAACGCCCGGCAAATCGGGAATGATTTTTTTCAGCGACGGATTGGTGTCGCACGCGTTTTTCCAAATCTGGTAGGCCAGCGACGCGAGATCCACTTCATCATCCGCCGGGTCGTCCAGGATGCCGGATTTTTCCGTGAAGAGGTCGCGGATAACGGTGTCGTGTTTTTCGTCCTCGAAAAAAGTTTCATCGGTGCCGACGACCTCGGCATTTTCACTCAAGCGCTGGCGAACCCGCGAGCGCAACCGGATGAGACGCTCAACGCCATCCGCCGGAACAAAGGAGTAGCAAAGAATCTGCTCGGCTTTCTGGCCGATACGATCCACACGGCCGGCCCGCTGGATAAGGCGGATGATGGCCCACGGCAAATCGAAATTCACCACGATGGCGGCGTCCTGCAAGTTTTGGCCTTCGCTCAAGACGTCGGTGGCGACGAGCACGCGCAATTCATCAGCGGGCGCGACGTAGTTGGGCGAGCCTTTGTCCTGCGCCTTGTTGCTGACGGGACTGAACCGGCGGGCGGAGTTGGCCGGGTTCTCGGTGTCGCCGGTAACGCCGGACATGGATTTCAGGCCGCGCGATTTCAACTGCTCGGCCAGATACGACACCGTGTCGGCAAATTGGGAAAAGATGAGGACTTTCTGGTCGGGATGTTTTTTGGCCAGGAGTTTGAAAAGTTCCTCCAGCTTTTTGTCCTGCTCGGGTTTCCAGCGGCCAGCGAGTTCCAAGATGGAAAAGAGCCGTTCCGCGTCCTGCCGCAGATGTTCAGCGAGGTCTTCGACGAAGACGTCCGGGCGCAACCATTCAAAATTGCGGTGATGCTCTTCCTTTAGCATCTGGTATCCCTCGGCCCCGGCGGCGGCAAAATCGGCGAGCGATTTGGCGGTGATCTCCGTTGGTTTGGCGGGAGCTTTATCATCCGAGCCGAACATCGAACTTTCGCTGTCGTGATCCTCGGCGCGGGTATCGAACAACGCCTGATCCTGGGTGCCGACTGGCAGCGGCAAATTATTTTCCAGCGCGTGGAGGAAAATAAAATTGCGCAAAATGTGGCGCCGCACCGAAAGCAGGAACGAATAACCGCTGCTTTCCAGCCGCTTGAAAAGGTTCGTCCGGCAGAAGCCGATGAGCCGTTTGCCGGCGCGCGACAGATTATCCATCAACTCGGCCTCGTCCTGCGACGGCGGCACGTCGAGCGTGGGCTTGAGATAATTGGCGAGACCGTAACGTGGCAAATGCAACACGCGGACGGTGTCCACGACCTGATCGGAATACAGTTTGGCGTATTGGTCGTCCGGGTCGTTGTCGCGGATGCGAAACGTGAGCGTCTTGGGCTGGCGCTTAGGAAAATGGAAACGACTGCCGCCTTCGAGAATCAAAAACCGGCGATGCTCTTTGGCCTTGGGCTCGTCGCACTTGGAACATTTATCCTGGGTGGGCAGCAGCACGGTGGCGCACTTGGGACATTCCGTGAAAGCGTAGTTGCGCTCGACGAAACTGCGCGTGCGCCGGACCATGAACAGCCGCATGAGTTCGCGCCAGTCGTCGGGATGGTTGCTTTTCTCAAAGGCGTTTAGACAGTTGATGGCACATTGATGGCGGCGGGTAAATTCGTCGGGCCGGCCATCGCAGTCGCGGCGTAGGTATTCCTCGGGCCGGATGCCCACGACATCGTCGGGATTCAGAAACAGCCGGAGCTGATTGGCGAGATCAACGTAGGCTTTATTATAGGGCGTGGCCGAAAGCAAGATGCACTTGCTGGCGTTGCGGGCGAGATAATCACGCACGGCGGCCCAGCGGCGACCCTCGCGGTTCCGCAGGTTGTGGCTTTCGTCAATGATGACGACGCGGTAACGGCGCAGATCCGGCAACTCATTTTGTGCCTGCGTCACCGAAACAACTTCGGCAATCAAGCGGTAGCGGTGGGCATAATCTTTCCACATACCGACAAGATTTTTCGGGCAGAGAATCAAGGTTTCCAGCGAGCGCGGCGGGTCTTGGAACACGCGGGCCAGCGCGGTTGCCATCAAAGTTTTTCCAAGGCCGACGACGTCTCCGAGAATCACACCACCGCGTTTTTCCAGATGGCGGGCGGCGATGCGAACGGCTGCGGACTGAAATTCCAGCAGGGTGCCGCGCATATCCGCCGGGATGGTGAACTCGGACAGGCCGGCGCGGGCCTCTTCCGCCAAGTGATAGGCCATCTTGACGTAAATCTGATATGGCGGCGGACATTCAGGCCGCGCCCAACTTTCGTCAATCACCTGAATCAATTCCTTGGTGATGTCGATACACCAGCGGTCTTTCCAACGATCCTCAAACCAGCCGGATAATTTTTGCGTGGCGTCATGGTCAAGCACGTCCACATTTAGTTCGCCCTGATAGGACAAGCCAGACAGCGTGAGATTGCTGGAACCGACAAATCCGGTAATCGGGTTGTTGGGATCGGCGCGGAAGCAGAGATATAATTTGGCGTGGAGTGTGTGGCGGAGAAATAATTTTACGACCACCTTGCCCGCCTTGAGTTGGGCCGAAAGACGACGGAGGCCGGCTTCATCTTCGTCGTTGGGTGCGCCGAAGGTAAGTTGGGCGCGGAATTCCTCGGCAAGCCGGCGTTTCAAACGAATGACGGCCTGCTGGCTGATTTCATTTTCCTGCGGCAACAAGCTGTAAGCGGCGCGCAATTCCTCTTGGGCGAGCCGTTGCATGCCGACGAGCAGTCGGCATTGTTGCCCCTCACCGCCCGGCCAATTCTCGATGAGGCCGTCAATCGCCTTCCAGCCGCGCAAATTAAAATAGCCGACGCAAAAGTCTGAACGATGTGAAATTTTCAGGGTGTCCCGCAACGAAGGCAGCAGGTCGAGCGCAATGTTGTCGAAAATCCGTGGCATATCCCGGCGAGAGTTTTATGTGATTGGCGCGCGGGCGCAAGCGGGAAGATTTTAGGCGGCAAATGTGATGCCCAAATTTCTCCGGGAAGTGCGGGAGAAAACAACTTCGTGTGAGAACAACGAATACCATTCGTGAGCGGCGGCGAGGTCGTCCTGCCGAGCCCCCGACGAGGTCATGGCAGCCATCAGATTTTTTTACAAGTTGGGCAGCGCCAAAAGCGACAACAACCCGGTAGCTTACGGAATGAAAAAATTAAAGTTTGGAACTTGGAACTCGACTGATTTTTTATT
>CAISYZ010000209.1 GCA_903889895.1 uncultured Verrucomicrobia subdivision 3 bacterium
CGCCATGCGATCCAAAATTTTCCGCTCATCCGCTTCATTGGGATAATCCAAAATCTCCTTGATCATGAAGCGATCCACCTGCGCTTCGGGCAATGGATACGTGCCTTCCTGATCAATCGGGTTTTCCGTGGCGAGCACGAGAAACGGCGACGGCAGTTTCATCGTTTCGCCGCCGAGCGTGACCTGCCGCTCCTGCATGGCTTCGAGCAACGCGCTTTGCACCTTGGCTGGCGCGCGGTTGATTTCATCGGCGAGGACGAAGTTCGCGAAGATCGGGCCACGTGTGACGTGGTATTTCCCATCCTGCGGATTGTAAATCAACGTGCCGAGAATGTCGGCGGGCAGCAAATCGGGCGTGAACTGGATGCGGTTGAATTTGGCCTGCACGGCCGTCGCCAGCGTGCGGACGGAAAGTGTTTTTGCCAGGCCGGGCACGCCTTCGAGCAGAACGTGGCCGTTGGCCAGCAGACCCACGAGCAGGCGGTCCACCAGCTGTTCCTGGCCGACAATGACATGGGCGATTTCGGCGCGGAGCTTTTTAATCCACTCGGTAGTCTGGGCGACTTGGTCTTTCAACGGAGAATTCATGCGGCGGGAATTTAAGCCGCCCGGCGCGGCGACTCAAGCGCGGCGTTGTGCTGATATTGGCCGCTATCATGGCTGGCGATAATTTTCATGCGTGGATAAAAAGCCGCAATCAGGTGGTGGTCGGGAGCTGTCCAAAAAAATCCACTACGCATGAAAAGCCCGTAAATTCAGGGGAAAACCGGTTTCGATGGAAATGTTTTTGCGGTTGGCATCGCCGTTGCTAAAGGGGCATGCGCCAATGTGTCATTGGCCGGACGAGCACATAAACAAACCATCAAAATGAAAAAAATTGAAGCAATCATCAAACCGTTCAAACTCGAAGAGGTCAAGGATGCCCTCAGCGAAATCGGCATCGAAGGCATGACCGTGAGCGAGGTCAAAGGATTCGGCCGCCAGAAGGGCCACACGGAAATCTATCGCGGCAGCGAATACACCGTGGACTTCCTGCCCAAGATCAAAATCGAACTCGTCATCGCCGACGGCCAGAAGGACGCCGCGATCGCCGCGATCATCAAGTCCGCCAAGACGGGCAAGATCGGCGACGGCAAAGTGTTCGTCTCCACCGTGGAGGAATCCGTCCGCATCCGCACCGAGGAGAAGGGCGATTCGGCTCTCTGAAACCACTGAACCAAACTTACTCCTATTAAATACATGAAAAAATTAATTCTCTCTCTCGCTTTGATTGTCAGCGCCACGCTGGGAACCTTTACCGCGCGCGCCGACGGCACGAACGCGCCGGCTCCCGCCGCCGCTCCGGCCACCAACGCCCCGGTCGCGGCCTGGACCACCAACGCGCCGACCATCGAGCAACGCCTTGAATCCGTCGAGGCTTACTTCCAGAACGGCGACCCGACGGCCACCTACAAGGACACCAACGGCAACTGGACGGTGAACTTCGCCCTCGCCGGCAACATCATCAACACCAACCTGGCCAACAGCACCGGTGCGAACGTTTCGTATCCCGGCGCCGGCCATAACGCCTGGCTGCTCACCAGCACGGCGCTCGTGTTGTTCATGACGCTCCCCGGCCTCGCGCTGTTCTACGGCGGCATGGTGCGCCGCAAGAACGTCCTCTCCGTCATGGCGCAATGCTTCCTGATCACCGGCCTCGTGACCATCCTCTGGGTGTTCGTGGGTTACGGCATGATCTTAGGCGGCACCTGCGCCCCGGCCAAGGAAGACGTGATCTCCGGCTGGGTCGGCAGTCCG
>CAISYZ010000210.1 GCA_903889895.1 uncultured Verrucomicrobia subdivision 3 bacterium
GCAGGCGTGTCTTGACCTGGTTGGCAGGCCGGTGGCGCAACCACCAGCCGAAGCGAGCTGAAAAGCCTCACTCGAAATCCGCGCGGCGCAAGCCGCCGGACGGCCCTGCTACGAGGCCGATAACTCCGCTTGCCGTGGAGAATGGCGTCGGGAAGCCGGCAGCCCCGCAAGGGCGCGCCTAATGCCGGTTCGGGAAAGAGCGCATGGCGAACGCCCATCCCCCATTTGTCCCGGTCTGACCGCAAGGTTAGGCCGGGACTTATTGTTTTTCGGAAAAATAAAAACTTGCCCTCGCGCCGTTTTCGGCCAAATTTCAGCAGCCAAGTCAATCAACCAAATTTCAAAAATTATGGGACGCATCTACAACAACATCGTCGAAACCGTCGGCCGCACGCCGTTGGTGAAACTCAACAAGGTCACCGCCGGCGTGGACGCCACCATCCTGCTAAAGTGCGAATTTTTCAATCCGTTGAGCAGTGTGAAAGACCGTATCGGCATGGCGATGATCGAGGCCGCCGAGAAAAGCGGCGTGTTGAAGAAAGACACCGTTATCATCGAGCCAACCTCCGGCAACACCGGCATCGCGCTGGCGTTCGTCGCGGCGGCGAAAGGCTACAAGCTGATTTTGACCATGCCCGAAACGATGTCGCTCGAACGCCGCACGTTGCTCGCGATGCTTGGCGCGAAACTCGTTTTGACACCCGGTGCCGAAGGCATGAAAGGCGCCATCGCCCGCGCGGAGGCGCTCGCGAAGGAAACCCCCAACTCTTGGATTCCGCAACAGTTTGAAAACCCCGCCAATCCGGCCATTCACTCGAAGACCACCGGCGTGGAAATTTGGGAAGACACGGACGGCAAGGTGGACATTTTGATTTCTGCCGTCGGCACCGGCGGCACCATCACTGGCGTCACGGAATTCATCAAGCCGAAGAAGCCGTCGTTTCAGGCCATCGCCGTCGAGCCGAAAGATTCACCGGTCATTTCGCAGACGCTCGCCGGCCAGCCGGTGAAGCCCGGCCCGCACAAGATCCAAGGCACGGGTGCGGGATTCGTTCCGAAAAATCTTCACCTCAAGGACAGCGCCGGCAACGCGCAAATTGTCGAAGCCGTGCAAGTTTCCAATGACGACGCATTTGCTATGGCGCGCCGGCTGGCGAAAGAAGAAGGAATTCTCGTCGGCATCTCGACCGGCGCGAATGTCATTGCCGCCATCGAAGTCGCCAAACGCCTGGAAAACAAAGGCAAGGTTATCGTGACCATCGCGTGCTCGACCGGTGAGCGCTATTTGAGCACCGCGCTTGCAGCGGAAGCCCGTGCCGAAGTCGGCGGCTGATGTCTGCTTGGGCAGCTGTCCGGCGCGCAAATTTTCTGAATTTGCGCGCCTTTTGTTTGGCCCGGCCAAAAATAATTGTTGCGTTCCGGGCGTTTTCCGCTTAACTACTCCCCCGTCGAAGGTTTCCATTGGCCGTTTTGGTGCGGCTGAATTTCCAAAGTTCACTTTTCCAGACAATTTTTCGGAAGGGTTTCAGCCTTCGAACCAGCAATCAAGTTTATGAGCGATACACAGGCGAACGGCGACAAGCCGGTCAATCCCAATTACGGTGCCGGCTATCTCGAAATTTCTGAGAAGGGCTTCGGCTTCCTGCGCACAGCGCAAAACCATTTTCATCCCAAGCCGACCGACATTTTTGTCACGCCAGACACCATCCGCCGCAGTTTCCTGCGCGAGGGCAGCTTTGTCGAGGGCGCAACGCAGCCGCCGCATCGGGGCACCAGCCCGCAGCTCAAGACCGTGGACAAGGTCAACGACATGGTGTTCCAGGATTACACCAAGGCCGTGCGCTTTGAGAATCTGACCTCGATTGACCCCATCGAAAAATTTAAGCTGGAGACCACGCCGGACCAGATGGAGACGCGGGTGATTGACCTCGTCACGCCCATCGGCAAAGGCACTCGCGGGCTGATTGTCGCGCCGCCGCGCACGGGCAAGACCACCATCCTCAAGCAGATTTGCAACGCCATCACCACGAACCATCCCGAAGTGCATGTCATGGTGCTGCTGATTGACGAACGGCCCGAGGAAGTCACCGACTTTCAGCGTTCGGTCAAGGCCGAAGTCGTCGCGTCCTCGAACGACATGGAAATCGACACGCACGTCCGCCTCTCGCGGTTCATGATCGAGCGCTGCCGCCGCATCGTGGAATCCGGCAAGGACGTTTTTGTGCTGATGGATTCGCTCACGCGCATCGCCCGCGCCTACAACAGCGCGCACGGCGGCAGCGGCCGCACGATGTCCGGCGGCGTGGACGCCCGCGCGCTGGAAATCCCGCGCAAGATGTTTGCCTCCGCGCGCAAGATTGAGAATGGTGGTTCGCTGACGATTCTCGCGACTGCGTTGGTGGACACCGGCAGTCGCATGGACGAACTGATTTTCCAGGAGTTCAAAGGCACCGGCAACATGGAGCTGATTTTGGACCGCAAACTTTCCGACCGCCGTTTGTATCCGGCGCTCGACATTCCGAAGTCCGGCACGCGCAAGGAAGAAAAACTTTTCCCGGCAAAAAATCTCGAGGCCATTCGCAAGCTCCGCCGCACGATGGTGGATTTGAATCCCATCGAGGCGATGGAAACGCTCACGGCAGCCTTGAAGAAATTCAAGACCAACGACGAGTTCCTCGCCAAGATGGCCGTCGGTTCGTGACATTAGGCAGAAGGAAACGGAGCTAGCGGAGAAAAAGATAATCCCTCTGTTTCCTTCGTTGGTTTCTGTGGTCATGAATTCCAAGCTCCATTCCCGCCCACCGCTGGAGCGCATGCTGCGGATTCACCAAGCCATTCAGGCCGGCGATTTTCCCAACGCCAGCAAGCTCGCCCGCGAACTCGAAGTCACCTCCAAGACCGTCCTGCGCGACCTCGAATTCATGCGCGACCGGCTGAATCTGCCGGTGGAGTTTGACGCTTCCCGCAACGGCTTCCGCTACACCGCCGAGGTCAGCGCGTTTCCCACGATGCAGATTACCGAGGGCGAAATTTTTGCGCTGGTCGTCGCGGAAAAAGCCCTGCAGCAATATCGCGGCACCAGTTTTGAAAAACCGCTTCTGAGCGCCATCAAAAAAATGGAGCAGGCGCTGCCTGACACCATTTCGCTGAACCTCGCCGACATCGAGCGCACCATTTCCTTCCGCACGCGCGCCGAGCCGATTTTGAATCTGGAAATTTTTGACACGCTTGCCAAAGCTGTGGCGCAGCGGCAGCAATTGGAATTGAATTACCGCAAGCCCGGTCAATCTGCCGCCGAGTTGCGGATTGTGGACGCGTATCACTTGGCGAACATCAACGGCGAGTGGTATCTCTTTGCCTACGACCACGCGCGGAAAGATTTGCGCACCTTCGTCCCCGCGCGCATCCAGTCCGTGAAGCCGACGGGAAAAACTTTTGAGCCGGTGCAGAAATTTTCGTTGGAGCAACGCCTGCGCGACAGTTTTGGCGTCCACGCTGGCGAAGGTGAGTTTGAAGTGGCCATCCGTTTTGCCCCGCGCGCGGCTGATTACATCCGCGAGAAGAAGTGGCACCCGTCACAGACGCTGCGCGATTTGAAGGACGGCGGCGCGGAACTGAAGATGAAGCTGTCCAGCCTCGCTGAGGTGGAGCGCTGGATCTTGAGTTGGGGCGGCGCGGCGACGGTGCTGCAGCCCAAGGAACTCGTCGAATCCGTCCGCGCTGCCGCTAAAAAAATTTTGGCGGCTAGATAAATTTCCCCGGATTCAAAATGCCGTGCGGGTCGAGCGCGTGTTTCACGACGCGGTGAAGATCGCGGGAATTTTCCGAAATCGCCAGCGGCCACCAGCGTTTTTTGGCGAGGCCGATGCCATGCTCGCCGGTGATACTGCCGCCTTGCGCGATGACCCAGCGGAACAGCTCATCGAGGCACTTTTCCGAACGCGCCTTCGCGCCGGGCAGATTGTAGTCCACCATCACGTTTGTGTGGATGTTGCCGTCGCCGGCATGGCCGAAACAGGCGAGTTGCAAGCCGTGTTTCTTTTGCAGCGAGTCGGCGAGCTTGAAAAGCTGCTCCAGTTTGCCGCGCGGCACGACAATGTCTTCGTTCAACTTCGTCAGGCCGGTGTCGCGGAGCGCGTAGGAAAATTCGCGGCGGATCTGCCAGACAGCTTCGCACTCTTCCGCGCCAAATCCGCGTTCGACGAACAACGGCTTTTGTCGGCGGATGATTTTTTCCACGGCCGCGATTTCACCGCGCACGGAGCTTTCCTGCCCGTCCAATTCCACAATCAGATGGGCCTTGCAGCCCAACAATCTTTTGCTGCCGGTGCGTTTGGCGGCGGCGGCGAGCGTGAATTTATCCGCCAGTTCGGCCGCGCACGGCAGAAAGCCGGCGGCGAAGATGGACTGTAACGCGCGCACGGCAGCGCTCATGGAACTGAAGCCCACGGCCAGGTTGGCCCGGAACGGCGGGAGCGGAATCAATTTCAGCGTGGCCTCGGTGATGACGCCGAGCAAGCCTTCCGAGCCGACAAACAGCCGGTGCAAATCGAAGCCGGTTTTGTTTTTGTGCGTGCGTCCGCCGAGCCGGCAGATTTTTCCATCGGCCAGAACGACTTCGAGGCCGAGGACGTAATCACGCGTGACGCCATATTTCAAACAGCGCGGACCGCCAGCGTTGGTGGCGATGTTGCCGCCCAAGGAATTATCTTTGCGGCTCGCCGGGTCGGGCGGGTAAAAGCGGCCGAGTTTTTCCACGGCGGCTTGAAAAGCGGCGGTGTTGACGGCCGGCTGGACGACGGCGACGAAATCGGCCGGATTGATTTCCCGGATTTTTTTCATCCGCTCGGTGGAGAGCGCAATGCCACCGTGCATCGGCACACAACCGCCGACGTAGCCGTGACCGGCGCCGCGTGGTGTGACGGGAATCTTGTGCCGATGCGCGAACGCAAGAATTTGGGAAACCGATTTCGTTGAGCGGGGCAGGGCGACGGCGTCGGGCTGGTGCGCGGCAAACCATTTGTCACCGGCATATTTGGCGAGCGTGGCGGGTTCGAGGAAAATTTCGCGAGGCAGAAGTTTTTGCAACTGCCGGAGCTGGCGGGCAAATTTCATTCGGCGGGCGCGTCTAAAAATTCCCGCGCGTCGGCAAATTCTGATTCAGGCACTTGCACGCGGATACCACCGATGCCAATGGCTCCACATTTCATGCTTAATGCGGCTGCCTCATCGGCAACAAATGGATGAAACCCCGCTGCGTCCAGTCGTGCGTAAACCAGTTGCGCGTCAATAGAAGTAAAGGCTTTATAGACAGTGACGATATTCATTTGCCGTTCTCCGGTTTAATTTCGGCAAACACGAGCACGCCGGCGCCGGTCTGGACGGTGCTCAAGACGGTGGCGCTGACGGTCTGGCTGACCTGGCTCTGGCCGTTGTTGACGACAACCATCGTGCCGTCGGGCAAATAGCCGATGCCCTGGCCCTTGTCGCGGCCTTCGCGCACGATTTTGATTTGCACCACTTCGCCGGCAATCAGCGCGGATTTCATCAGGTGGCCGATTTCGTTGAGGTTGACGCAGATGACGCTTTGCAGCCCAGCGACCTTGGCGAGGTTGAAGTCGTTCGTGAAGAGCTTGGCGTTCAGATTGCGCGCCAGGCGGACGAGCTTGGCGTCCACGCCTTTTTCCTCGGGAAAATCGCCGTCGTGGATGCGGACTTCAATCTTGGTGTTGCGTTGGAGGCGGTTCAACATTTCGAAGCCACGCCGGCCGCGGGCGCGTTTCACCTCGTCGGCGGAATCGGCGATCTGCTGGAGTTCCAGCAGCACGAAGCGCGGGACCACAATCAGGCCTTCGATGAATTTCGCCTCGATAAGATCGGCAATGCGGCCGTCAATAATGACGCTGGTATCGAGCAGCAGGAGATTGTCCGGCTTGTTCTGTGGCGAAAAGCGCACGTAGGGGATGATCAGCGAAAAATCCTCCTTGTTGCTGCGCATCGCCAGCACCATGCCGATGTAGCCAAAACTTAAAAACAGGCAGAGGTGGATGAGCCACTGAACATTTTCCTCGGCATGTGCGAACAGTCCGGAATGCTCAATCAGTAGCGCGACCAGCCACCCGAGAAACAAGCCAAACGTGGTCGCGGAAAACGCCCGCAGCGAAAAACCCTTGAGCATCTCGTCCACGGCAATGAGTAGGCCGCCAAAGCCAAAGCCGATGACCATGCCAATAAAACCGGCATGCGGCGCATTGACGTATTCCGGACGGACCTGGCTGACGGCATAGCCGCCGCCGATGCACAGCCCAAGAAAAAGAAGTCGGATGGACCAGAGAGGTGTCATGGGTGCGCGTGGCGGATAATAATGTTGGTGGCGGGTGGCGGGTGCGACCACAAGATGCCCCAGAGTCCGGTGCGGTTCAAGTTGCTCGTGGTGACGGTGAGATTTTCGGCAATTGCCTGAAGGTTGGTAGCGAGTAGAGGGTTTTCCAGCATCGCACCAGCGAGGCCTTTGCCTGCCTGCAAATCGGCGGCCAATTGTTTTATGGTCGTGGTGGTGTCGGCGATGTCGCGAGTCGCTTGGGTGATGTTGACGCCGTTCGTGGCAAGAATTTCCCCGGCGGAATCACTCAACCGCACCAGGCCGGCGGAGAACAGCACAGCGTTGCTGACGGCGGCGCTGATTTGTGCGCCGTTGGTGGCGACGACATTGTTGATGTTTTGCACCGTGCCGAGCGCCTGTTCGGTGAAGAGCTTCAGGTTGGTGAGCGCGCCGCCGAAATTTGCCAGCGTCTGCGCATTCAAAACCTGCGCGCGCAAATCCGTCATGGCGGCGTCCAGCTTTTTTGCCGTGCCGTCGAGGCGCTGGATGAAACCGGCCGCGCTACGCGCGACTTCCTGCAAATCAAAAGGTTCTTCACAATAAACCGTGTCGCCGTTCGCCAGCACCGGCGGCGTGTTCGTGGTCGGGATGATGGCGATGAACTGGTCGCCGAGAAAACCCGACTGCTGGACGACAAAGCGAGCGTCGTGATACACCGGCAGGCTTTTGTAAAGCTGGAGCGTGACAGTCACGTTCGTGCCGGACGGGTTCAGGTCAATGTCCTTGACGCTGCCGACCTGCACGCCGGCGAGTAGCACGCTGGATTTGAGCTTGAGGCCGCCGACGTTGCGTGTCTCGAGCTTGACCGTGTAGCTGCTGCGGAAAAGGCTGTTGCCCCGGCTGAACTGCACCAGCAATGCCGCCAGCAGCGCGAGGCCGATGAAGACGAACAACCCGACTTTGATTTCCAATCGTTTTTTGTCCATGGCTTAAAATTCTATGGTTTTTGCGTCCGTCTTGGCGTCCGCCACGCCGTCCACGAACTGCCGCACAATCGCGTCGGTTGATGCGAAAAATTCCGCCGGCGGGCCGCTCGCGTAAATTCTTTTCTCGTGCAGCAGGAACACATGATTGCCCACGCGCTGCGCGCTTCGCATGTCGTGCGTCACCACGATGCTCGTCACTTTCAAATGGTCGCGCACGCGGATGATGAGCTGGTCAATGCTGTCGGACACAATCGGATCCAGCCCCGTCGTCGGCTCATCGTAGAGCACAATTTGCGGTTCGTAAATGATGGCGCGCGCCAGCCCCACGCGCTTGCGCATCCCGCCGGATAGTTCCGCCGGCTTTTTGTTTTCCGTGCCGGGCAAATCCACCACGTCCAGCACCGCCGCGACGCGCTTGGCGATTTCCACCTCGGTGAGATGTTCGTGCCGGCGCAGACCGAACGCCACATTTTCCGCGACGGTCATCGAGTCGAACAGCGCCGCGCCTTGGAAGACCATGCCGAATTTCCGGCGCACGCGCAGCAACTGCCGCTCGGTCATGCGCGTGATGTTTTCGCCGTCCACCAAAACCTCGCCGGTGTCCGGCTGCAACAGGCCGATGAGGTGCTTGAGCAAAACGCTTTTGCCGCCGCCGCTGCGGCCGATGATGACGGCGGATTCGCCGCTTTCGATGCGCAAATCCACACCATCGAGAATGGACTGCGAACCAAAGCTCTTTTTCAACTGGCGCACTTCAATCATTGCATCAAAACGTAGAGACGTTGCAAAAACAGTGTCAGGAAAAAGTTGGTGATGAGAATGGTGATGGACGAATACACCACTGCCTCGGTCGTCGCGCGGCCAACGCCTTCCGCGCCCATGCCACACGTCAGGCCTTTATAGCAGCCGATGAGTGCCACAATGCCGCCATAGACGAAGGATTTGACAAGGCCGAAGACCACATCGGCATCGTTCATGTATTGCATCATGTCGTAATAAAGATACGTCGGATCAATCCCGAGCAATTGCGTGCCGATGACGTAGCCGGAAATGATGCCCAGCACGATGGCTTCCATCGTCAACAGCGGCAGCGCAATAATTGAAGCCAGCAAACGCGGCACGACGAGATAATCAATCGGATGCGTCGCTAGCGTGCGTAGCGCGTCAATTTGTTCCGTCACGCGCATGGTGCCAATCTCCGCCGCGATGGCCGCGCCGACGCGACCCGCCACCATTAGCGCCGTCAGCACCGGGCCGAGTTCGTCGCACATCGAGACGCCGACCACCGCGAGCGTGGCGGTGTCCATTTTGACTTTGTGGAATTGGAAATAGGTTTGCGCCGTGAGCACCATGCCGGTAAATGCGCCGGTGACGAGCACCACCGCCTGCGATTTGATGCCGATGAAATAAATCTGGTAAAGCAGGTCGCGCCGCGAAGCCTTGAAAGTGAAGCACGATGCGATTGCGTCGCGCGCTAGCACGGCGATACGGCCAAGCCCGTTCAGCCAGCTACCCACCCAGGTGCTTTCCAAAAAATTCATCGCCCGGAAAACTAGCAAATTGCTTCCGGCATTGCCAGCGCCGGATTGCTGACTTTGTCTTGCCTTCGGCTGCGAAAAATCCGCCTCGAAAATCCGCCGACAGTTCATTATTTTCCAGATTGTTACCACGATGATTTCCACGCTCAACCACGAATTGCTCAACACGCTTGACCTGAGGGTGCTGGCGGTGCAGCGCACCGTGGCCGGGCGCTGGTGGAACTTTCGGCATGTGATTAGTCCATTTTCGCGCCTGTGGCTGGTTCTCGGCGGACAGGCCGTGGTGCGGCATCACGGGCGCAAATTTGTCCTCCGGCCCGGCCAGTTGCACTTGGTGCCGCCGTTCACCATCCACGACTGTTCCTGCTCGCGGCGGCTGGATCATTACCACCTGCATTTTGTTGCGCGGCTGCCGACGGGCATTGATTTGTTTTCGCTGCTCGACTGTGAGTACCAAATCAAATCTTCCACCGAAGCGCTGGCCTTGTTCAAACGCCTCGAATCTATTTATCCCGAACGCAAGCTGCCGTGCTTCGATCCGAGCCGTGAGGAATACAAGTATTTTCCCGCGTTGACCGAATCCGCCATGGCCGCAGACGATGCGTTGAATGGTTTTGAAGCGCGCGGCTCCTTGAGTTTGCTGCTGACGCAATTTCTGAAATCCGCGCGTCACCACGAAGGCGTCCATGCGCGTGTCACGCGGCAGTTTCTTTCGGTGCAGGAATTCATCCACGCCAACATGCGGCGGAAAATTGTGCTGGCTGACTTGGCTGGGGTGGTGGACCGGCACCCGACTTATTTCTCGGACCAGTTTAAGAAAGTGGTTGGCGTTCGGCCGCTGGATTATCTGCTGCGCCGGCGGATTGAACGCGCCCAGTATCTGCTGCTGACGAGCCGGGCTTCCGTGAAGGAAATCGCCGATGCCGTCGGCATCGCCGACGCGGCTTATTTCAGCCGGGTATTTACCCGGTTATGCCGGACCGCGCCTTCCGCCTACCGCACCACGCACGCCGCCTGACGGGCGGAAACCTGTGATAAGTCCAAGGATTTCGTTTCCGCGTCCATGAAATAATTCTGCTCCGTCTGCCGGTCGTCTGCCATAGTGATTAATGTTCATCCCCAATTTACTCAATGAAACAAATTAAAACGGTTTCTTTGGCCGCCATGCTTGTGCTGGCAGCCGTCATGCCCGCTGCGTGGGCGCAAACCAACCAGACCGACAAGGTCGAAACCAAGGAACAACGCGACGCCCGCATGGCTTGGTGGCGCGAAGCCAAGTTCGGCATGTTTATCCACTGGGGCGTGTATTCCGTGCCCGCCGGCTATTATCACGACAAGCCCGTGGCTGGCATTGGCGAGTGGATTATGAACCGCGGCAAAATTCCCATGGCGGAATATCAGGCGTTCGCCAAGCAGTTCAATCCGGTGAAATTCAACGCCGACGACTGGGTGAAGGCCGCCAGCGACGCGGGCATGAAATACATCGTCATCACCTCGAAGCACCATGACGGCTTTGCGATGTTCGACACGAAGGCCAGCCCGTGGAACATCGTGCAGGCGACGCCCTATGGCAAAGACCCGCTTCAGGACCTGGCCGCCGCGTGCCGCAAATACGGTATCAAGCTGGGTTTTTATTATTCCCAGGCACAGGACTGGAATAACGGCGGCGCTGCTTCCGGGGGCAAGTGGGATCCGGCACAGCAGCATGACATGGACGATTACATAGACAAGATTGCCGTGCCGCAGGTGAAGGAGATTCTCTCGAACTATGGCGAATTTCCTGCCGTGCTCTGGTGGGACACGCCGCACGACATGAACAAGGAACGTGCCAAAAAGCTTTATGACGCTGTGCAGCAGCTCCGGCCGGACATCATCATGAACAACCGGCTTGGTGGCGGCTACAAGGGAGACACCGAGACGCCGGAACAAAAAATTCCCGCGAAAGGTTTCCCTGGCCGTGATTGGGAAACCTGCATGACGCTCAACAACACCTGGGGATTCAAGCGCGACGATAACAACTGGAAATCTACCACCACGCTCATTCGCAACCTTTGCGACATCGCCAGCAAGGGGGGCAATTATCTCCTTAACGTCGGCCCCACGAGTGAAGGGCTGATTCCGCAGCCGAGTCTTGAGCGGCTTGCCGAGGTCGGCGCGTGGATGAAGGTCAATGGCGAGGCCATTTACGGCACCACCGCCACGCCGTTCGGTTCTGAACTGGGCGCTGCGGTCAAGGCCAAGGATGGTTACGGCCACGACACCACCGTGTCCTCGGCCAACGACTGGCGCGCCACCACCAAGCCCGGAAAAATCTACGCCCTGATTTTTAACTGGCCAACAACGGGTAAATTCGACCTGCCCGGTCTCCAGAGCAAGGTGAAGAAAGCTTATTTGCTTGCCGGTCACCAACAATTGAAATTTGAAAAAACCGAATCCGGTGTGACGCTCGAACTGCCGGCGGAAGCTCCGGACAAGGTCGCCTCCGTCATCTGTGTGGAAATTGCCGATGGGGTCGCAAAAGTCTCAACCAACCACTGATATTCAATCAAACTTGGAATTCTGACAGCCATCTGGCCCAATGAATAAACCAATTTACATTTATGAAACTATCTATCTTCAACGGTTCGCTTCCTAAAATCGGTATTCGTCCCACGATTGATGGCCGCCTCGGCGGCGTCCGCGAGTCGCTCGAAAAGCAGACGATGGACATGGCGAAGGCTGCCGCAAAACTGATTTCAGAAAATCTTTTTTACCCGAATGGGAAAAAAGTTCAGTGCGTCATTGCCGACACCTGCATCGGTGGCGTGGCGGAAGCCGCCGCCTGTGCCGAGAAGTTTGCCAAAGAAAGCGTCGGCGTGTCGCTCACGGTCACGCCGTGCTGGTGCTACGGCAGCGAAACGATGGACATGAATCCGTCCGTGCCCAAAGCGGTCTGGGGCTTCAACGGCACCGAGCGGCCCGGCGCGGTTTATCTCGCGGCGGTGCTCGCCGGCCATTCGCAGAAGGGCATTCCGGCGTTCAGCATTTACGGCCACGACGTGCAGGACGGCAGCGACAAATCCATTCCCGCCGACGTGCAGGAAAAAATTCTCCGCTTCGCCCGTGCCGGTCTCGCCGTGGCATTGATGCGCGGCAAATCGTATCTCGGCATGGGCGGCGTCTCGATGGGCATCGCCGGTTCCATTGTGGATCAGCCGTTCTTTGAGGATTATCTCGGCATGCGCGTCGAGACGATTGACATGACGGAATTTCTCCGCCGCATGGACAAGGGCATTTTCGATCAGGCCGAATACAAAAAGGCGCTGGCGTGGGTGAAGGAAAATTGTCCCGAAGGCAAGGACTACAATTCGCCCAACACCAAGCGCTCGCGCAAACAGCTCAACAGCGAATGGGAAAAATCCGTAAAGATGGCGCTCATCGCGCGCGACTTGATGGTCGGCAATCCCAAACTCGCCGAAATGGGTTTTGGCGAAGAAGCGCAGGGACACAACGCCATCGCGTCTGGTTTCCAAGGCCAGCGCCAGTGGACGGATTACCAGCCGAACGGCGATTTTCTCGAAGCAATTCTCAATACGTCCTTCGA
>CAISYZ010000211.1 GCA_903889895.1 uncultured Verrucomicrobia subdivision 3 bacterium
CCATTTTACAGATTTTGAGCCTCACGCTCTTTGAGAAAATGCCCATTTCACAGGCGCTTGCTCAACTTCCACCCACCACACAACCGCCAGACACCGAAAACCATCAATGTTTACTGGGTTTCTAAACCGGACAGCAGTGAGTTGAGGTAAAGAATTGGTTGAAAAACGATTTCCGTGTAAATAATAAATTCCGGGTTCATTTGGATTAAATTCATTGGTTGCAAAGTTCAAGCAAACCTGCTCCACAGCCTTCCATCCTCCCGCTTTTTCAATACGATTGCGTGAAATGGCGTAAATTTTCTTTTGTTCAAATGCCTTCAGGATTGGCCAAGACAAAGTGCTGGAAAGAAAAAGCCCCAGTATGACACAAAGCATGATCAGGACTAAAAAAGTCTTTACCAAAATGCCAAATAACCTCTTGGCAAGTGTTGGTTTCCTGTCTGCATCCACGTTCAAGTTGTATCACGCCCGCAATTCCGCGTTCAACTGCGTCTTCAGCGCTCCGAGAATTTTCTCATGCGCCGAGTTCACATCGGCATCCGTCAACGTCTTATCGGCGGCGCGGTAGGTGAAGGCGTAGGCCAGACTCTTTTGCCCTTCGGCAATTCCTGTTCCGCGGAACACGTCGAACAGTTCCACGCTTTCGAGGTTGGCCGCCTTGGCTTGCTTCACCGCTTGCAGCACGGCGTCGTGCGTCACGGTTTCCGGCACCAGCATCGCCACATCGCGGCGGCTGGAGGGAAATGGGGGCAGCGCCTTGAATGACTTCGCCGGATTGCGTTTAGCGAGCAGCAAATCCAGATTGAACTCCGCGAGGAACACCGCATCGCGCAGATCGTATTTCTTCGCGAGCGTCGGCAGCAACTGTCCGAGTTCGCCGAGCGACAATTTTCCGCCCAGCGTCACCGCGGCGGATTCGAGAAACAGCGCCGTGCTCTCCGCGCGTTTGCCAAAGGCGAGGCCGCGCAAACCAAATTGTTCCAGCATTTCTTCGACGAGACCTTTCAGGTCGTAGGCGTCGAACTTGGCGTTGCGCTCGTCGCCCGCCCAGAAGGGCAGGGCACGCTGGCCGGTGATGGCGATGGCGACGTTGCGATTTTCCTTCGTCTGGCCGTTCTCGTTTTTGAACACGCGGCCGATTTCAAACAGCGCCACGTCGTAATTCTTGCGCGAAACATTGTGGCGCATGGAATGGATCAAGCCCGGCAGCAGCGAAGGGCGCAACCCATTCATGTCGCTGCTCAACGGATTGGCCAGCGCCACGGATTCGACATTTGAAATTTGAAATTCTGAATTTGAAATCAGTGTCTGTCCCTGCGCCTCATTCAAGCCGAGGCCGGTGAGGATGCGCCGCGCTTCGCTGATCTGGTCATAGACGGAATCAAACGCGTGCGAACCGAGCGCCCCGCGCGGCGGTGTGCTGGGGATTTTATCAATGCCATACAGCCGGCCGACTTCTTCGATCAAATCGACTTCGCGTTTGATATCCACCCGCCAGGAGGGAACTGAGAACGTGCATTCGCCGGGCTGTTGCGCCATGGTTTTCAAGCCGAGTTTGTTCAGGTAACTGACCTGGTCGGCGTGCGAGATGCCGATGCCGAGCAAGTCCTTCGCCTTCGTAAAATGCAGTGTGATTTGCTTTTCCTCGTGCGACTTCGGCTCAACATCCACGACGCCTTCGGCCAACTGGCCGCCGGCCGTTTCCAAAATTAATTGCGCCGCTCGCTGGCTGGCCCAGTCGCAGATGCCCACATCGGCGCCGCGCTCGAAACGGTAGCTGGATTCGCTGCGCAGGCCGAGCAGCTTGCTCGTGCGGCGGATGTTCACCGGCGCGAAATAAGCGCTCTCGATGAGCACGTCCACGGTCGCGCTGTTGATCTCCGTGTTCGCGCCGCCCATGACGCCGGCGAGGGCGATGCCTTTGGTCTCATCAGCGATGAGCAGCATTTCATTCGTCAAAGTGCGCTCTTGATTATCGAGCGTCTTGAATTTTTCACCAGCAGCCGCTCGGCGAACGACGATGGTCGGCTTGCCGTCGAAGCCCTTGGCGATGAGATGATAATCAAACGCGTGCAGCGGCTGGCCGCTTTCGAGCATCACATAATTGGTCACGTCCACGACGTTGCTGATGCTGCGGATGCCGACCTTCTCCAACGTGTCGCGCAGCCACGCCGGACTCGGCCCGATCTTTACCCCCTTGATCACGCGAGCGGTGTAGCGCGGACAAGCTTCGGCATCTTCGAGGCGCACGGCAACCAGTTCCGCCGCCTTGCCGCCGCTGGTGGCGAGTTTAATTTCCGGCACGCGGAGCGGATTGCCCGTGAGCGCCGCGATTTCGCGCGCGATGCCGATGACGCTGTTTAAGTCAGGGCGGTTCGGCGTGACTTCGAGATCGTAAACCACATCGCTGCCGCTGCGACCGAGATATTCACCGAACGGCTGGCCGACCTTGGCATCCTCGCGCAAAATGAGCAGGCCGTCTTCCTGCTTGTGGCCGATGGCTTCGGGATCGAGGCCGAGTTCCTCGTGCGAACACATCATGCCATGCGATTCCACGCCGCGAATCTTGCCGACCTTGATGGTGAATGGCTCTTTGTCGCCGGGCTTCATCGGCAGCGACGCGCCGGGCAGGATGAGCGGCACTTTGTCGCCGGCTTTGAAATTCTGCGCGCCGCAGACGATCTGGCGTTCGCCGTTGCCGTCGTTCACGCGGCAGACGGAGAGCTTGTCGGCGTTGGGATGTTTGTCGCGCGAGACGACCTGGGCCACGACGATGCCGTCGAAGGCGCCGGAAATTTTCTGCACGCCCTCGACTTCGAGGCCGAGCATGGTGAGGCGCTCGGTCAATTCCTCGGGCGACCAGTTGAAATCCACGTATTGTTTGAGCCAGTTCAGGGTGACTTTCATTGCAAAATTGTCCGTAATGAAACACTAAAACTGGCGCGCTCGAAACCAAATTCTTTTGGCCTCAGCGGTTGTCAGGCGAAAAGTGATTTCTAGTTTTCACGTGCTCGACAGGCGGCGCGGGCGTTGTTAGCGTTGGCGGCATGAATTTTCTCGTCACTGGCGGCGCGGGTTTCATCGGCTCGCACGTTTGCGAACGCTTGCTTCGCGACGGACACCGCGTCTGGGCGTTCGACGACCTGAATGATTTTTACGATCCGGCAATCAAGCGGCAGACGCTGGCGGACATCACGGCGCTCGGCCAGCCGTTCACCTTCGTCTACGGCGACCTCAAGGATGCACTCGCGGTCAACGAGCTTTTCGCTGCCACCAAATTTGATCAAGTCATCCACCTGGCCGCGCGGGCCGGTGTGCGTCCAAGCCTCGAGCAACCGGCGCTTTACCAGCGCGTGAATGTTGAGGGCACCGTCAATATTCTCGAAGCTGCGCGCAAAACTGGCTGCAAGAAAATCACCATCGCGTCGTCGTCGTCGGTTTATGGCGTGAATGCGAAAGTGCCGTTTAGCGAGAGCGACCCGATTTTTTCCGCCGTGTCGCCGTATGCGGCTAGCAAGTTGGCGTGCGAGGCGCTCGGTCACGTTTACCATCACATTTACGGACTGGATGTGGCGATGCTGCGGTTCTTCACGGTCTATGGCCCGCGCCAGCGGCCGGACTTGGCGATTCACAAATTTACGAAGCTGATTGCTGCTGGCAAACCAATCCCGGTTTTCGGCGACGGCAGCACGGCGCGCGACCATACTTTCATCACGGACATTCTCGACGGCGTTTTGGCCTGCACGAAAAAGGAGTTTGGTTTTGAGGTTTTTAATTTGGGCGAATCGCAGACCATCCGGCTGGACGAATTGATTTCTCTCATCGAGTCCGCGCTTAGCAAAAGGGCGGTCATTGACCGCCAACCGCTCCAGCCCGGCGACGTGCCCATCACCTACGCCGATATTTCCAAGGCGCAACGGATGCTGGGCTACCATCCGCAGGTGAAGGCGGAAAAAGGCATTCCTTTATTTGTTGATTGGTTTCAAAAAAAACGGCACTTATAGAGTCATTAAGTTGGTGCAATGAGCGAACCCAAATTCACCCGGCCATCTTTCATTCAGGCGCTTGCCACTTGGCAGCAATGCCTGCGGGCACAGGATTTGCCTGATCAACTTGTCTGGATCTTTGCTGAAAACCTCTGCCTTGAAACCTCGCATGTGACACCGGGCAGCCTGCGGCTGGGTTTTCAAACGCGCTTTACGCCCCCAGCCGAGGACGCGCTCGAAATCGCCTTCGAAGTTTTTGCGGAGTCGAATGCGCGGATGGTTTTTTACCGGCTCGGTTCCTGTGCGCGTGGCTCTGTGTGCCTTTTGCTCTGCGACACCTGGTTTGAAAGCCGAGACGAGCGTGAAGGTTTTAAGCGGCATGACGATTGGGGTATTTCGTTTTTTCCAGGTGTCGCTGGCGAAATCGAGGAAGTCACCGACCTGACCCGCTGGCTGCGACGTGAGCGAGGCGGACACAGCGTGCATGACCTTGATTTTGCAATGTCGCTGGCGACGATTGATGAAATCAAGCTCCATGGCCGGGTGCTGCTGCCCTACGAACGCTTTGCCGAATCCATGCTGAACCGGCTCCGGCTCCGCCATGGCACCGCGTAGAATTTCTTCGGTCTGTCAGGCTTCCGTGATGACGGTGTCGCTGTGCTCGTAGGCGGGCGCGCAGCAGCAGAGCAGACGCAGGACTTCGCCGCCGGTGTTCCAGAGCTTGTGTTTCGTCCCCGGGGGAATTGCTATGGCGTCGCCAACCTTCACGACGCACGTTTCATTTTCAATCCGCATTTTGCCGGTGCCGTGGGTGATGTAATAAATTTCTTCGGCGCGCGGATGAAAATGTTCCTGCGTCGCGCCGCCGACGGGCAAGCGCGCCTCGGCGAGGCTCTGGTTGCGGATTGCGGAGTTGCGGTGCGCGAGGAGTTCGCGGATTTCTGAGCCGTCCTTGGTGGTGAACGGCGCGACTTCATTCAGATTTTTAACGTCCATAAAATTTCTCCAAATTTAAAAACTTTCCGGGTCCTTGAAAATTTTTGTCCAGTCCATCTGGCCGAGCGCCACGCCCGCAACGATCAAGACCATGGCTGTGCAAAATGTCGGGGTGATGGGTTCGCCGAGCGCGTAGTGGGCCCAGGTGGTGGTGGACAGCGGGATAAAATTATTGAAAAGCATCACGCGGCTGGTCGGCCAATGGCGCAGCGCGGAATTCCACATGGCATACGGCACCACGCCGCCAAACAAAATGGCGAGCGATTGCACGCCAAGATGCGGCGAGTCGAGCAAAAGTCCATGCTGGCTGACTTCAATCAAGGCGAAAGGTAACAGCCACACGCCGGACATCCACATGGAATTGGCGGCGACCTCGACGCCGTGAATGCTGCGCGCGAGCTGGCGGCTCTGGTGGTTGTAATTTGCCCAGAACAGGCTGGACGCTAGGCCGCAGCATTCGCCGGCGAGGTTGAAGCTGGAATTTTTCAGTGCCGGCCAAAACAGCACGAGCACGCCGCCCATCGCGAGCAGTGCCGCGCCATAACGGCGGACGCTGGACCAGTTTTTTTGCGGGCGCTGTTCGACGAGCAGCGCCCAGACCGGCGACGCGCCGATGTAAAGCGCGACGTGCGAAGCCGCCGTGAGCCGCAGGGCCCAGCAGAAAACCACCGTGTAGGCCGCGAGGCTCAAGCCGCCGCGCAGCCAAAGCTGTTTGCGCTGGACGGGATCCAGCGGCTGAAAATCGCCGAGCAATTTTGTGAAGCGCAGCACAGCCAGCAAAATCATGCCGGCGAAGAGAAACCGCGTCATGCCGGTAAATATCGGCGGCCACTCGGCAACGAGCCATTTGGTGCCGGCGTTGTTGCCGCCCCAAAGCAGGACGACCAGCAGCAGGCTGCCGGCGATGGCCGTATTGTTTTTGTTTTCCGACACGCGGCGAGTAAAACGGGGCGGGGGACGCTTGCCAATGAAAATCACACCTCCCTTGCCGACACCGGGCGGTGTCGTTTGGCTGCCTGCAACTCACGGCCGCTTTAATTTTCTTCTGGCTCCCAGAAGCTGTCGTGCTTCCTGGCTTCCTCGAACATTTCCGCCAGCAGCGAACTGACGTGCGTCGCGCGGAACTCCACTTCCTCCATCACCGCTTCGGCGTTTTCGAGTGTGACCAAGCCGCCCGATTCAGCGACCAGCAGGTGCGCGTGGCTAATCGTGCCCGTGGTGGTGCCGCCCAGTCTGTTCAGGGTCGGGTTCATACCTGACCATTGCGCCGTTTGGTGAAAGTTGCAAGGGTTATTTTTCCTTCGGTGCTCAGCGTGCTGGTGCGGAAATGGTTTGACCGGCGCGTGGGAAAATTTACTTTGCCGGAATGGATCATTCACCCGGTTTCCTCAAGCTCGTTGGCGAGGCCAAAAAACACGTCAACGAAATCAGCGTTGCCGAGGCGCGCGCCCGGATTGCCGCCAATCCGAAGGTCGTGCTAATTGACGTGCGCGAGGATCACGAATGGCAGGCCGGCCATGCCGTCGAGGCGGTGCATCTCGGCAAGGGCATTTTGGAGCGTGACTTGGAAAAACTTTACCCCGATGCGAACACGGAAATCGTGATGTATTGCGGTGGCGGCTTTCGCTCGGCGCTCACTTGCGACGCGGCGCAGCGGATGGGCTACAAAAAAGTCCACTCGCTCATCGGCGGTTACAAGGGCATGATGGCCGCCGGTTGGCCAATGAAATCCGGTATTTGACCTGGAAGTGCTGGCTGCGGGTGAAGGCGACAACCAAAACATTTCAAATTCAGGCTTGCAACGGCCTCCCGCGGCTGATAGTTTTCGCGCTCTTTTTGAAAAACAATTGATTTATGCGTCGTCCCAAAGGCATCAAAACAAACAAATCCGTCGCCAAACGGTTTAAGATCACCGCCACCGGCAAGGTTCTGCGCTCCCGCGCCGGCCGCCGTCACTTGGCGCAAACCAAAAACGCCAAGCGTCTCCGCAGCCTCGGCAAGGCCGTGGTCGTGGATAAAACCGACGCTTATCGTATCACCCAGAGCCTGCCGTTCAGCCACCGCGGCTGATTGGTTTAACCGATTTAACTTAACACCGAACTACAATGCGCGTTACCAACTCCCCCGCTTCCCGCAAACGCCGTGGAAGAATGCTTACAGCCGCGAAGGGCTTCCGCCTTAAGCGCTCCAAACTTTACCGCTACGCGTCCGACGCCGTGGATCACGGCCGGCAATACGCCGACCGCGACCGTCGCACCAAGAAGCGCAATGACCGCTATCTCTGGCAGATTCGCATCAACGCCGCCGCCCGCGTTGCTGGCATCACCTACAGCCGTTTGATTGAAGGCTTGATTGCCGCCAAGTGCGAACTCGACCGCAAGATCATCGCCGATCTCGCTGCGACCGACAACGCCGCGTTCCTCGAAATCGTCAACGTCGCGAAGAATGCGCTGAAGAACAAGCCCGGTGCCGTTTTGGCCAAGGCTTAATCAATTCAAATCTCGAATTTCAAATTTGAAATGAACGGGCGACCAGCAATGGTCGCCCGTTTTTCTTTTCTTCCATTCGCCATTCGGTATTCTTCCACTTCAAATCTATGGGATTTCTGAACGACATCGAGCCGCTCAAACAAACGGCACTGACCGAACTCAAAGCTGCGCCTGACCTCGCTGCGCTGGAACAAACCAAAGGCGCGTGGATTGGGCCGAACGGCAAGTTCACCGCGCTGATGAAACAGCTCGGCACGCTCTCCAAAGAAGAAAAGCCCGCTGCCGGCAAACTCATCAATGCCGCCAAAGTGGAACTCGAAGCCGCGCTTGCCTCGCGGCGCGAAGAATTGGAATTGAAAGCCGCGCTGCCGAAAGAGCCGACCGATTTCACCTTGCCCGGACGCCGTCGCGCGCTGGGTAAATTGCATCCGCTCACGCAGGTCACCGACGATATCGTCCGTGCGTTCCGCAAGATCGGTTTTGCCGTCGCCGATGGGCCGGAGATTGAGGACGAGTATCATTGCTTTGACGCGCTCAACACGCCCGCCGATCATCCCGCGCGCGATTCGCAGGACACATTTTATCTCAACACCACGGACAAGCGCCTCTTGCGCACCCACACCTCGTCCGTGCAGATTCGCGTGATGGAAAAGCAAGCGCCGCCCGTGCGCATCATTGTGCCCGGACGCGTTTATCGTCGGGACAATGCCGATGCGACGCATAATCCCACGTTTCATCAGATTGAAGGGCTTTACGTGGATAAAAATGTGACCGTTGGCGATTTGAAAGGCACGGTTGAATTTGTTTTCCGCGAACTCATGGGCAGCGATGTGAAGATTCGTTTCCGGCCGCATTATTTCAGCTACACCGAACCAAGCTACGAGATTGATTTCACCAACGCGCTCGTCAAGAAGATGGGCAAGGACTGGCTGGAGATTGCCGGCTGCGGCATGGTGCATCCGCAAGTGTTCGAGACCGTCGGCTACGACCCCGAAGTGTGGACCGGCTGGGCGTTCGGCTTCGGCATTGAACGCATCGCCATGCTCCGCTACGGCATCAACGACATCCGCCTCTTCTACGAAAACGACGTGCGGTTTTTGAAACAGTTTTAAAAATCTAAAATTATGGAAGCGCCTGCTAAGAAAACTTCGGAAAATACTGCGTTGAACAATGCAATTATTGCACTTTCCCGGAATATTCAATCGCTGCGTGACTTTGTTGAAATGATTGAGGCGCTTCTCCAACAAAAAGAACTTCAACTTTTTCAGGACAAAGGAAAACACTTGCTGCCTCTAATTGCAGCGGCAAAGGAAGTAATGCCAAGTGCCTTTAAAGACGTTCCTGTCACGCGAGAACAGGCTGAAAAAGCGTGTGGAGGAAAAATTAAAGTCCACATCAAGGAAAACACGGACTCCAAAAAAACATTTGAGGTAACAATACCTGGCGATGACTCAAAGGGCTTCGAGGATGCCATGAAGGCAATGACATCACACCATCGCTCTTATGAACTATTATATGAAAGCACTTTGATCAGCCTTTTAAGTTCAGTTGAATTGTTTTTCTCCCGGATCATGCATTTTAATTTTACCAAGTTTCCGGGATTGGTTGGCGGAAAAGATAAGGTTTTTAGTTTCGACGAGTTGACGCTTTTCGGTTCTGTTGAAGACGCTAGAACCTATCTGATAGAATCGCGCGTGGAGAATCTTTTGAGAGACTCGTTTGAAGAATGGATTACTCAAACGAAAAAAATGTGTAATTTGACCGCCGGGTATCTTGAACCGCATTGGGAAGAACTATGTGAAACTTGGCAAAGAAGAAATTTAATTATTCACAACGGAGGCGTTGTGAATGGTATTTATCTAGCTAAAGTTAAACAACGCAAGGACAAGCCTCTTAAAAAAGGAGATAAACTTCGAGTGTCCCCCTCATATCTGAGAAAGCGATTTGATCTTTTTGAATTGAATTGCTTACTGCTGGCGTTCGACCTCTGGAAGAAATTATCGCCTAAAGATGAGTTGCGATCAAATTCGCTGATGGGAATTGGGTATGACCGTCTCGAAGCAAAAAATTGGCAGGTTGCTGAAGGATTGAGTCGGTTTTTAGCAGGTGAGAAAAATTTGCCAGAAGCATATCAACTGGTCGGGAAATTTAATTTTTGGCAATCCGTCAAAAGACAGAACAGGTGGTCGGAAATCAAAGAGGAAGTTGAGCAGGAGGAAATAGATTCTAAATCGGCACGGTTTCGCCTTGCTTGGTATTCTTTAACTGAAAGGAAAGACGAATTCTTCAAGCTTTTGCCTTCAGTATTAAAATCCGAAGAAATCAGTAGCGAAGAATTAATGACTTGGCCTATTTTCGAAGACATGCGTTCGGATGAACGCTACAAAAAGTATGCTGCAAAAAAAACTAGAGTTCCCAAGCAAATCACTAAGAAATAAATTCTGCATTCGTCAGCTCATACCATAAGAGGCCAGTTTTGTTGCGTGAAGCTGTTCTTCTCCTCTCTCCCTAAAAACATCCTCGGTTGTTTCCAAGGGCGGATGCTTCTCTGGCACCTGTTGTTCATCGCGCTTACGTTCATTTTAGTCCGTTCCGGGTTTGATTGGTGGTATTTTTCGGTCACGCGCAGTCCGGTGTTGCGCGAGTGGATGTTTCCCTCGGCTCCGATTGGCGGGTTGGTGCCGCTCATGGTGCCGCTGGTCTTGATTCTTTCCGGCTACATCACCAGTCGCGCGCGGTTGGCGCTGACGGGCTGGGCCATCGGGCAGGCGGCGCTGCTGGGGTCGCTGTTGTCTTCCACTTACAAGGCGTTCACGGGGCGGGTGCATCCGGAACATTTCATCGGCGCGGACATCAGCCACGTTTTCCGGTTTGGCTGGCTGCGCGGCGGGGTGTTTTGGGGCTGGCCGTCGTCACATACGACCATCGCCTTCGCCATGGCGGTCACGATCTTCAGCTTGTTTCCCCAACAACGCCGTTTCGGCGGGCTGGCCTTGGTTTATGCCCTCTATATCGGCCTCGGGGTCTCGATGACCATCCATTGGTGCTCGGATTTTGTGGCAGGTGCTATCCTCGGTTCGGTTATTGGTGTGGTGGTGGGGAAAAACTTTGCTGAACGGCAGACAGACGTGAACGGTTGAATTTGCTTTCACCGGCGGGCGGTCTTTGCTAGATAAACGACGTGCGCAAACTCCTTTTCCTATTCTGTCTCCTGCTGGCCGTGACTTTCGGCGCAGCGGCGGCGGAACCGCTGTCGTTGACGCTTACGGACGGCGCGGCGCTGTCCGGCGACATCATCAAAATCGGTGACGAAGGCTTGATGCTGCATCTGACCGGCGAGACTTACGCCACCACCAACGTGGCGTGGTCGCGGCTTTCGCAGACTTCGCTCAAGCAACTCGTCGCTTACCCGAAAATCAAGCCGCTCGCGGAAGCTTTCATCGAGCCCGACGCCTCGGAACGCCCGGCCAAAGCGGAAATCACGGTGAATCCCGTCACGCGCTTGGAGCGCCCCGCAAATCCCTCGCTGTTCGGCGGACTGTTTGGGTCACCGCTCGGGCTGTTTCTGCTGCTGGTGGTCTATGCGGCGAATCTTTACGCGGCGTTCGAGGTGTCGGTCATCCGCGCCCGCCCGGCAGCGCAGGTGATGGGACTGTCGGCGCTGTTGCCCATCGCTGGTCCAGCAATTTTTCTCGCGATGCCCATCAAGGTTGCGCCGCCGGAAGAGGTGGTGGAGTTTGCCGCGCCCGCCGGCACCGCCGGAGCCGCCGCGCATCGCTCACCGGAAGAGATCCAGGTCGTTGAGGCTTCCTGGAAAAAGGACGAGAAGAAACCGGAACCGCAGGTGTTCGCGCGCGGCAAGTTCACATTCAACAAGAAATTTCTTGAGACGAAGTTCGTTGGCTATTTCGGCACGCCGCGCGGCGACGCCTTGAAGTTCACCTTTGAACTCAAGACCAACACGGCGCAGCATGCGGTCGAGCGCATCATGCAGGTGACGGTCACCGAGATCATCCTCGAAACCAAAAACGGGCAGGTGACGGTGCCGCTGGCAGACATTCAGGAAATCAAACTCGTCCCCGTTCCGCCTGCGCCGGCGGAATGAACTGGCGCCGCTGCTTGGCGCGGTTGACGGTGCACGAACCAAACCATCACGCATGACGCCGTTGCGAATCATCTTCATGGGCACGGCGGAATTGTCCTGCGCCAGTCTGGAAATCTTGGCGACCAATCCGACGTTCCAAGTGCTCGCCGTTGTCACCCAGCCGGACAAGCCGAAAGGCCGCGATCTCAAGCTCACGCCGTCACCGGTGAAAGTGCTCGGCGAAAAATTAAATTTGCCGGTGCTCCAGCCGCTCAAAGCGCGCGACGAAAATTTCATTGCCGAACTGCGCGCATTGAAACCGGATTTGATGGTCGTCGTCGCTTACGGACAAATCCTGCCGCAGACTTTGCTCGACGTGCCGCCGCACGGCTGCCTGAACGTCCACACCTCGTTGCTTCCGAAGTATCGCGGCGCGGCGCCGATTCAATGGGCGATTGCCGACGGCGAACCGGAAACCGGCGTGACCATCATGCAGATGGACGCCGGCCTCGATACGGGGCCGATTTTGTCCACGCGCCGCACGCCGATTCTGCCGACGGATGATTCGCAAGTCTTGCATGACCGATTGGCGCAGCTCGGCGCAGAGTTGCTGGTCGCGACGATTCCTGATTACGTCGCCGGGAAAATTTCCCCGCAGCCGCAGCCGGCCACCGGTTCGACTTACGCCGCAAAAATCAAAAAGGAAGACGGGCAGATTGACTGGAATTCACCGGCGCAAAAAATCTGGAGCCGCCTGCGCGCCTTCACGCCGTGGCCGGGCGCGTTCGCATTCCTGCAAACGGAAGCCAAGCCGCAGTTACTGAAAATTTGGAAGGTTGAGCCGGTGGAAAAATCCGGCAGAGCAGGGGAGATTCTTTCTGCGGACAAGTCCGGCATTGTCGTCGGCTGTGGCGCGGGCGCGCTGCGCATTTTGGAATTGCAACGCGAAGGCGGAAAGCGTTTGAGCGCGGAACAATTTCTCATCGGCCATCCGCTGAAAGCCGGACAGAAATTTGTTAGCGCGATTTAAGCGCGTCCTTCAAGCCGGCGGCATAGGCTTCAAACACGCGGCGCATCTCGTCGCGGACGTTGCGGAAGCACTGCAAGATTTCCTCGTCGCTGCCGGTTGCTTTCGCCGGGTCGAAGAACGGCCAGTGATGCCGGTTCAACTGGCCGGGGAAAATTGGGCACGCCTGATCGGCATTGCCGCAAACCGTGATGACAGTGTGAACCGGCTGTTCCAGAAATTCCGTCAGCGGCTTCGAGCGGTGCGCGGAAATATCAATGCCGACCTCGGCCATGACTTTGATGGCAAGCGGATGAACGTAGCCAGCCGGTTTGGAGCCGGCGCTCTGGACGTTGGCGGCATCGTCAAGCGCGGCGCGCAAAAAGCCTTCGCCGAGGTGGCTGCGGCAGGAATTGCCGGTGCAGAGGATGAGAATGGTGGGTTTGGTGGTCGTTGACATAATTTAATTTAGCTTTTTCTGATACCAGCCGCGCGACTGGTTGCAAATTTTGCAGACGGATAGCATCACCGGCACCTCGACGAGCACGCCGACGACCGTCGCCAGCGCCGCGCCGGAACCCGCGCCGAACAGGGTGATGGCCACGGCCACGGCGAGTTCGAAGAAATTGCTCGCGCCGATGAGTGCGCCTGGTGCGGCGACGTTGTGTGGCACGCGCAGCTTGCGCATGAGCAGATAGGCCAGCGTGGAATTGAAATAAACCTGGATAACAATCGGCACCGCCAGCAGCAACACTGCAAGCCAGCGCGTCGTCAAATTCTCCGCCTGAAACGCGAAGATTAGAACGAGCGTCATCAGCAGTGCGAAAATTGTCACTGGTTGAAGCTTCGGCAGGAAATTTTTCTCAAACCAGTCTTTGCCGTGCGATTCTAGCAGCACGGTTCGCGTCAGCCAGCCGGCGGCGAGCGGAATGACGATGAATACCACGACGCTGGTGATAAGCACTTTCGCCGGCACGACGACATTCGCCACGCCACACAAAAACATCACGATGGGCGCGAATGCCACGAGCATGATAAGGTCGTTAACCGCCACCTGCACGAGTGTGTAAACCGGGTCACCGTCGGTGAGATAACTCCAGACAAAGACCATCGCGGTGCAGGGCGCGGCGGCGAGGATGATGAGGCCAGCGGTGTATTCCTTGGCCAACTCCGGCGAAATCCACGCGCGGAAAATGTGCTCCATGAACAGCCAGCCTAGGAACGCCATGCTGAACGGTTTCACCAGCCAGTTAATAAACAACGTTACGAACAAACCTTTTGGCTTTTTCGCAATGCCGCCGAGCGCCGTGAAATCCACCTTGAGCATCATCGGATAAATCATCAGCCAGATCAGCACGGCGATGGGCGCGTTGACGTGCGAACCTTGCACAAACTCCAGTTTGCTCAAATCCGCCGTGAACTGCGGGGCGTATTTGCCGAACGCCACGCCGACCACCATGCAGAGAAATACCCAGACGGTCAGGTAGCGCTCGAAGAACGCGAGCCGCTTGGGTGGAAACTGGATGCTCATGGATTCGGTTTGGGTCACGCGCAGCATTGGTTGCCAGTCACCGGCTTCGTGAATTCGAATTTATGCGGGCTGAACGCCGACGGGGCAGGGGCGGGTGGCAGGCATTTGTCCATCGCCAGACAGGCCGTGTGCCGTTCGCTCAGGTGCAAGATGACTTCCCGGTTCGCCGCCGCGACGGAACCGAGCGGGGATTGCGTGATGACGCCGGCTTCGTATTCCACGTCCACCTCCAAATCGTCCGTCAGCAACACGCTTTCCGCCTTGGCAAAAATTTTCAGCAGCTTGTCCGTCGTCAGCCGGTGCTCGATATCGTCGGCGAACCACGTCTGCAAACGGCACAGCGCTTCCGTGCGCAACGTGCCGCCGCAATCTATGAACCGTTTGTCCAGGCGCGCCACCTCGGTGACGTGCGCGTGGATGGGCAAGAACTCACCGTTGGGCAGGTGGAACCGCAACCCCGCCGCCGGGTTTTGCGCGAGCACCGCTTTCAAGTCAGACAGCTTCATGATTCAGCAGCATTTCTGGCGGCGGCAGATGACCGCGAGGTCGGTCTGCAAAATCTGTTTCAGCTTCTTCGCGTCCGCCTTGGTTTCTTCCGTCTTGGCCAGCGACTTGTGAACCCAATCCAGTGCCTCGCGCGCGGCCACGGGCGCGGACTTGTCCGGCAACCGGTAATACACCCAGCGCTCCGATTTGCGCGAGAGAATCAGATGCGCGTGATGCAAAATGGAAAGGTGCTTGGAGACCGTGGACGGCGCGAAGCCGAAGAGCTCCGTGATCTGGCAGACGCAGAGTTCGCCGCGCCGGAGCGCGAGGAGTATCCGCACCCGGTTCGGTTCGGATAACGCCTTGGTGATGGCCATGAACTCGCGCATATATGTCATTTCGTCAAATGACGAAATAATAATGCACCGCCAGCCCGGCTTGGGGCAAGTTTTTTCTGCGGAAGGCGGCCGATGTCAGAGCCAGCCGAACGCGCGGGCGGCCTTCACCAGTGCGTAGGCCACGGCGGCGCTGGCAGGCAGGGTAAGCACCCAGGCCCAAAGGATGCGTTCAACGACATTCAGCTTGAGCGCGTTAAAACCTTTGGCGCAGCCGACGCCCATGATGGAGGTGGTGATGGCGTGCGTGGTGGAGACGGGCATGCCGAAATGCGCGGCGGTGAACAGCACGGTGGCACCGGTGGCTTCCGCCGCGAAGCCATGGACGGGGTAAAGTTTGGTCATCTTGTGGCCGAGGGTCTTGATGATGCGCCAGCCGCCGGCGGCGGTGCCGGCGCACATGGTCAACGCGCACAGGACCGTGATCCACGCGGGTATGAATTGCGCCTTCGGATCCAGGGCGGGCGGCGTGTAGCCAAATTGCAGCCACGTTGGCAGATGGGTGATGACCCAAGCCACCGGCGGCAGATAGCCGGCGGGTGTGCCTTCGGGTGTTTGCAGCCAGCTGAGGCAGGCGGGCGCCGTCAGCAGCAGCCCGGTCTTGGTGGCGACCACCAGCGCGAGCGTGATGATGCCCATGGTTTTTTGCGCGTCGTTGGTGCCGTGGGCAAAACCCATGTAGCCCGCGCTCAATAATTGCAGTTTGCCAAAGGTGCGGTTCACCGTGACGGGTCGCCAGTTGCGCAGCAGAAAATATAACAAGCCCATGAAGAGAAAACCGACAACAAAGCCCACGAGCGGCGAACTGATCATCGGGACGATAACTTTCCAGAGAATGCCTTTGCCCTGCCACCAATGTTCCTTGCCGGGAATGGACCAGATGATGGAAGACCATTTTCCCGAAGCCGCGAGCACCGCGCCGCACAGTCCGCCGACGAGCGCGTGCGACGAGCTGGACGGCAGCCCGAACCACCACGTCAGTAAACTCCAGACGATGGCCGCGATGAGCGCGCAGCACAGCACGGGCATGGAGGCGACTTGCGCATCCACGAGTCCGGAAGCGATGGTGGCCGCGACGGCGGTGCCAAAAAATGCGCCGATGAGATTCGTCACCGCCGCGAGCATCACCGCCTGACGCGGTGTCAGCACCTTGGTCGAGACAACGGTGGCGATGGAGTTGGCCGTATCGTGAAAGCCGTTGATGTAGGTGAACACCAACGCGATGAAAATGACGAGCAGGATGAGGAGCATCGCGCGTCAGGAATTTTTCAGGACGATGTGCATGACGACGTTGCCGGCGTCGTGGCAGCGATCCACAACTTTTTCCATCAGTTCATAAACGTCGCGGATGACGATGGCGCGGATGGCATCGTATTTGCCGCTGTAAAGGTCGCGCAGCAGCTCGTTCATGAGCCGGTCGGACTCGACCTCGACAAGTTGGAGCCGGTCGTTGAAGGTTTTGAGCTTTTCCATGTCCTCCATGTTGCGCAACTGCTTGACCATTTCGCGGATGGCGTCGGTGGCCTTGGTCATCATGTCGGCCTGCTTGGAGAAATCAATGCCGTCCAAATGGTGGCCGGCCATCACCAGCCGCTCGGCGAGTTTCTCGGCGGCCTTGGGGATGCGGAACAGCCCGCGCGCCAGCGCCTCGATGTCCTCGCGGTCAAGGCCGGTGATAAAGGTTTTCACCAGTTCGGTGCTGATCTGCTCGGAGATTTTCTTTTCCTTGCGGCGGGCGAGGATGAGGTCGTCGAGGTTCTGCGTGTTGCGCGGCGACTTTATCAATTCGATGACGAGCCGGACGCTTTCGTGCGATTCCTGAGCGGCGGCTTCGAGCAGTTCCTGAAAACGGTCGCCCTTGCTGAAAAATTGCTGAATGGAAAACATGCGTGCGAAGTTTTGCAAAAAGAACTTCGCCGCGCACGCAAAAAACAAATTTGCGCCGGTCAGTTTTTCAGCGCGTGCCGGATGTCCTGCGCATCGCAGAGATAAACGACTTCCTCGGCGATATTCTTGGCGTGGTCCGCGATGCGTTCCAGGCTCTTGGCGGCGACAATCCAGTGGAGACAGCGGCCGATGGTGTCGGGGTTGTCCATCATGTGTTGCGCGAGCTGCTGATGAATCTGCCGGTTCAACGCATCCACTTCCTTGTCGCGCGGAATCAGCGCGCGGGCGGCGGCGGCATTGCGATGGACAAACGAGTCGAGCGCATCCTTGACCATGGCCAGTGCCAGGTCAGCCATGTGCGGCAGGCCAAGATTGATTTTCACTGGCGGCTCCTGCGAGAGGTCGCGGGCGCGCTTGGCAATCTTCGTCGCCTCGTCCCCGATGCGTTCAAGGTTCTGCGAAATTTTCATGGCCACGGTCACGAGGCGCAGGTTGGTGGCGAGCGGCGCCTTGGTCAGCAGCAGGATGGCCATCTCGTCAATTTCCACCTCAAACTTGTCGATGGTGTCGTCGTCGGCTTTCACGCGCAGGGCAAGGTCGTGGTCGCGCTGCATCAGCGCCTGCACGGATTCGTTGACGGATTTTTCGGCGTGGCTCGCCATCACCAGCAGCTTTTGGCGCAGTTCCTCGATGCCGGCTTCAAAATGATTTTCCATAGTCAAAATAATTCAAAAGGCTCAACCGAACCGGCCGCTGACATAATCCTCCGTGCGCTTCTGCGCCGGATTGGTGAAAATTTTCGCGGTCGCGCCAAACTCCACCAGCTCGCCGATGTAAAAGAATGCCGTCTGGTCGGAAATGCGTGCGGCCTGCTGCATATTGTGCGTCACGATGACGATGGTGAACTCCTTTTTCAATTCCAAAATCAAATCCTCGATGCGCGCGGTGGCGATGGGGTCGAGCGCGCTGGCCGGCTCATCCATCAAAATCACCTCCGGCTTGATGGCAATGGCGCGGGCGATGCACAGGCGCTGCTGCTGGCCGCCGGACAAACCCAGCGCGCTGGAGTTCAGCCGATCCTTCACTTCGTCCCACAACGCCGAGGCGCGGAGACATTCCTCGATGCGTGCATCCAAATCCGATTTCGCTTTCATGCCGTGCAGGCGCAGGCCATAGGCGACGTTTTCGTAAATGGTTTTCGGAAACGGATTCGATTTCTGGAACACCATGCCCACGCGCTTGCGCAGCTCAATCACGTCCACATCTGATGCGTAAATATCGTGCCCGCCGATCTTGATGGCACCGTCAATGCGGACGTTGTCAATCAGGTCATTCATGCGGTTGAGGCAGCGGAGCAGGGTGGACTTGCCGCAGCCGCTGGGGCCGATGAACGCGGTGACGACTTTTTCCTCCAGCTTGAGCGAAATGTTTTTCAGCGCCTTGCTCGCGCCATAAAACAGCGACACATCTTCAATCTCGATGAACGGCGTGTTGGTTTGCGCCGCGCTGACAGAGGTTGTCGGCGGTGCCAGTTTTGGAATCGAGATTTCAGCCATAACGTAAAAGTATTATCAGCCCAGCGCCCGCAGTTTTTTCCGCACCCGCGCACGGATGAGGATGGCGACGATGTTGAGCGCGAACGTGAGCAGCAGTAGCACCAGCACGGTCGCGTAAAGGATGGGCCGCGTCTGTTCGATGTTCGGCGACTGCGTGGACAATACGAAAATGTGGTAACCCAAATCCATGAACTGGTCGCTTAAATGGGCCGGCAGCGAGGCCATGTAATACGCCACGCCGGTGAACAGAATCGGCGCGACTTCGCCGGCAGCGCGGCTGACGGCGAGAATGCCGCCGGTCATGATGCCGGGCAACGCCTGCGGCAGGACGATTTTTAGAATGGTTTCCAGTTTCGTCGCACCGAGCGCCAGGCTGGCTTCGCGCAGCCCGGGCGGAATGGCTTTAAGTGATTCTTCCGTGGCGACGATGACCACCGGCAGCGTCATCACCGCCAGCGTGAGCGACGCCCAAATCAGCGCAGGTTGGCCCCAAACGGCGCGGGAGTTATGCAACACCTTGTCCAGGTTTTTGCCGACGAAATTAATAAAGAAGCCGAGGCCGAACAGGCCGAAGACGATGGATGGAACGCCGGCGAGGTTGTTGACGGCGGCGCGGATGATGCGCGTGATGACGGAAGTGTTTGCGGCGTATTCCGTGAGGTAAATCGCGGTGATGACGCCAACGGGAATCACAAAAATGGTCATCACAATCACGCGGAACGCGGTGCCAACAATCATCGGCAAAACGCCGGTGGTGTTCGCGTCGAAGAAATCTTTCTTGGGAATCGTCGAGACAAAGTGCCACGAAATCGCGCTCCAGCCGTTGACGATGATGTTCAGCAGAATCGTCGCGAGGATGCCAAGGATGAACAGCGTGGCCAAGCCGGTGAGGCCGGAGAAAAAGAACGACCAGAAATCAAATTTCTCCGCGCGAAAATGCCGCGTCATCCGCGTCGTGTCGCTGGCGGACTCCGGCAGATATTGGCCCGGCGTGACGGTATTCATTTCTTGCCCTCCAGTTTCAGCTTGAAGCGGTGGATGACAAAATCACCAATCATGTTCGAGATAAACGTCGCGGCGAAAAGCAGCGCGCCGAGCATAAAAAGAATGCGGTAGTGCGGCCCGCCGTTGACGGCTTCGGCCATTTCGGCGGCGATGGTGGTGGTGATGCTGCGCGCCGAATCAAAAATGCTCCACGACATGACGCTTGCAGAACAAACCATCAGCACAATCATCGTCTCGCCAATCGCGCGGCCGAAACCAAGCACGGCGGCGGCGAAAACCCCGGGCAACGCGGCCGGCAAAACAATTTGCCAGGCGGTTTGCCAACGCGAGGCGCCGAGCGCGAGCGCGCCTTGCGTGTAGGCGCGCGGCACGCTAGTGAGCGCGTCCTCGGCGATGGAAAAAATTACGGGAATCACCGCGAAGCCGAGCGCGAGGCCGGCAACGAAGGCGTTGAGCCGTGTCTGATAATGAAAAATGCTTTGCAGCACCGTCGCCATGACGAGCAAGGCGAAAACGCCGACCACGACGGAAGGGACGCCCGAAAGCAGTTCGATGGCCGGCTTGATGATTTCCCGGGCGCGCGGTCGGGCCAGTTGGGAAACATAAATCGCGGCGCCGACGGCGAGCGGCACGGCGAACAGCAATCCAATCAAGGTGATTTTCAGCGTGCCGACGAAGAGCGGGATGATGTTGAACTTTTTAATCTGGCCGACCGGTTGCCAGATGTATTCGGGTTTGTCGTAGCCGCTCCATTTATGCGATTCGACGAGATATTGCCACTCGGTCGTGTTGATTTTGGCGTCGGGGTCGTTGCGGAAATCTTCCGGCACGTCATCCTGCGCCTCGACCTTCACGTCCATCAGCGAACGCAGCGTGGCCTTGTCCATCTTGGCGTATTGTTCCGGCGTGAGTTCGAGATAGGCTTGCAACTCGGCGGGCGAATGTTTGTCCATCTCGTCCGGCGGAATGGGCTTCTGCACCAGCGCGGTGTTCGTCTGGCCGAGGAAAACCGGCAGCGCCTCGCGGGCGACGAACAGAAAAATCAGCAGCACCATCAGGATGGCCGAGAGCGAGACAAGGAAGATGAATTTTTCCGCGAGCCATTCGCCGGGTCGCGCCTTGTGGCCACGATGAATACCCATCCAGCCGTGGCTGCGGCGCGATTCATTCTGGTGGCTCGGGGTCAAGCGGGTAAAAATTTAAGCGGGCGGCGCGGAAATCTCAATGGAATCCGCACCGCCCGCGTGAATGATCGAAGGAGGAACAGCGATCAAATCAGTTGCTGCGGAGGTTTTTCGGCAGCGGATAATAACCGATGTCCTTGACATATTGCTGGCCGTCGTCGCTGCGGATCCAGTTCAGGTAGGCCGCGACTTCGCCTTTGTCCAAAGCCGGATTCACATAGACATAAAGATGACGCCAGATTGGATAGGTGCCGGACTCAACATTTGCTTCCGTCGGTTCGATGGCCGGGGAAGCATCCGTCTTTTTGATGGCGAGCAGCTTGCTGCCGCCGCCGTAGGCCGCACCGCCGTAGCCGATACCATTTTTGTCTTTCAACACCGCCTGCACAATGGCGGCAGTGCCGGGCATGGTCTGCGCGCTGGCCGCGAAATCCTTGCCTTTGAGAATATGTTCCTTGAAGAATTCATAGGTGCCGGAGCTGTTCTCGCGGCTGTAAACCGTGATGGGCGCATCCGGGCCGCCGACTTCCTTCCAGTTCGTGATCTTGCCGGTGAAGATATCGCCGACCTGCGCGATCGTGAGTTCCTTCAGCGAATTTTCCGGGTTCACATAGACAGACAGGCCGTCGAGCGCGACCTTATATTCGGTCGGGCGTGCGCCAAAGGCCTTGATGCAGTTAGCGATTTCCGCCGCCTTGGCCTTGCGCGAGGCGTCGCAGAGATCGGTGGTCTGGCTCTGCAGCGCGGCGAAGCCGATGCCGGAGCCGCCGCCGGAGACCTGGATCTTCACGTCGGCGTGCTGGCTCATGTAAACCTCGGCCCATTTCTGGGCGAGGATGACGAGGGTGTCGGAGCCCTTGACAGTGATGTTACCGGCGAAGGCGCTGGCGGCGAAGCTGGCCGCCGCGAGGATGATGGCAAATTTTTTCATGCGATGATTATGCAATAATTTCTTTGATTTTGTTCGTTACGATTTGGTGACGTTTTAGAATTTCCACATCAGGTCAGCCATCAGATGGGTCGCGCTATTGTTGGGCTCGTGAGCCGGTGCGTTCAAGTTGGGAACGATCAATTGATTGAGGAAGCAGGTGAACGACAGGGTCAAACTGTCCGTGAGCGAATAGTTGACCTTGATCAAATGTCCTCTGACGTTGGTGCCGCTGAACCAGCCGACCGCGCCGCCAACGGGGGCGTTTTGATAGTAGGCACCATTGTCATCATCCACCAACTGATCATAGACCGCATCAGCTTGAAGGTATTCGTAGCGATAGGAGATGTCCCAAGCGTGTTTCTTGCCGGACTTACCCAAGGTGACGCCTGCCCAGTAGCCTTGATTGTTGCCAGTATGCGCGTCCACATTATTGATGTATTCGCCGGCCAACTTAATTGGGAAAGGGCCGGAATACATTGGAAATGTATCCAGATTATAGGTGGCACTGGCATCGGCGATAAGTGGGGCGTAGTGGTTGATCAGCACGCCGGGGCCCGTGCGGGAATTGCCTTGGTTGATGTAAGGCACGTTGGCGGTGGTGAGGTTGGCTGAATTGCCAAGATAGTAGCCACCCAGTCCCAGCGCCGTGCTGAATTTCTGGGTCCAATTGGCATTCCAAATCACCTGGCCGGCGAATAGCGCCGGCGCCCGGACCGAGCCTTTGTCCGTGCCGCCAACTTCCTGATCCTCGACAAACGCCGCGCCATTGACTAGCAGGGAATGCTTGTCATTGAAGGTGTAGCCACCTTGCAGCGCCGCGCCTTCCGGCGTCCAATCCGCGTCGAACACCATGGGCGTGAATTGGAATGGATTATACATTTTGCCGAAGGTCGCCGACAGCAGCCAGCCGCCGCTGTTCACAGGCGTCCATTTGCCGTAGGCGGTGTCAATGTAAACACTCTTCTTTGTGCCATTGTCCTGCATCGTGGTGTTGTTGGAGAGCGGATTGCCGGCGTTGTTGAAATTGTTGGCCGACGCCGGATCACCCGAGGTCAAGCTGAAGCCCACTTCCACGTCATCCTTCATGGTGACAATCAAGCCCGCGCGCAACCGGATGCGATAACGGTCGCGGTCAACAAACGTCTTGTTATTATCCGTGCTGGACACCTGGTCAAAACGGGTGCGCACATCGCCGTATAACTTGTAGCTGGTCACCCAGTCCGGCATGCCCATTTTGGCCTGCATGGTGGTGTTGAAATCATTGTCCGCGTCGTTGCGGAGATCCTTGGCCTCATCGGTCGTCAGGATGCCTTTGTCCACCAGCTTATCGATCAGCGAATCCGAGGATTGCGCTTGGACCTGGGGGGCGAGCGCCGCGAGCGCAGTGGCTCCAGCAAACAGTGCGAGTTTCGTCGTTTTGTTAGTTTTGGTGGTTTTCATTATGTGTTATGTCGGAAAACGTGGACAGATTGTGTCATTCGTGTGACAGGAATATGTCGGGAATGTTACATTTATGTGACAACGCCAGCGTGCATTTTAAAATGTAAATGAAATTACCGTGTCCGCTTTCAATGCGCCCGCCGCGCCGGCTTGTGCGAAAACACAAAGACGAAGAACGCGATCAACCCCAGCAATACTGCCGACGCCGTGTAGCGGCTCAAGGCAAACCCGCCATCGCTCACCGGCTTGTCCAGCAAGTCACCCACCACCGCGCCCAGCGGCCGCGTGAGGATGAACGCCGCCCAGAACAGCGCCGTGCGCGATAGCTTCGTCCAGAAATAGGCCGCCGCGATGATGGCCAGCAGCACCCCGAACGTCACCACGCCGCCACCGTAGCCGATGCCTGCCGTGTCCGCCGTCCAATCCCCGAGCGCGGTGCCGAGCGTCTGCGAAAACATAATCGTCACCCAGTAGAACATCTCTGATTTGGGCGAACTCACCGTATCCACCGCCACTGAACCCAGCGTGCGATACCACACGAACAACGACGCCCCCAGCAGTGCCAGCAGGATGGCCGTGCCCCCCGCATAGCCGATGCCCAGCGACCGGTCCGCGAAATCCGCCAGCGTCGTGCCCACCGTCGTCGTGGCGATGATGGTCACCCAATAGATGACCGGGTGGAATTGTTTGGCGGAAATCTGCACGCCCACCGCCACGAGGAACAGGGCTGCGAAGATGCCCGTGCCCACGAGATAACCCAAATTCATGGACATGGACACCATGTCCCCGCCGGTCTCGCCGAGGGTGGTGGCCAGAATTTTGATGATCCAGAAGACGAACGTCACTTCCGGCACCTTGCTCAAGACCGCTGATTTCTCTGAATTCATGAATTTTAAAGACGCCAGCTTAATGCCGCGGATTACTTTGTCGAGTTGAAGCCGCTTGCTTGGGGGGCAACTGCAAAGTTCGATTAGCAGAAGATTTTAACCTGTTGGCGGTAGTGCTCGGTAATATTTTTATGGTGGCAGAACGCTCATTTTAATAAGGGGATGGCATTCGCCGCCGTCTCCAGTTCCAGCGCGATGACGGTGTCCAGTTCGGCCTGACTGGCTGCGGGCAGGGAAATGGCCAACTGTTTCGCGGTCTGGTTACATTTCACGTCGCCGCCGGTAAGCGCCGTGGCTTTGAGGACTTTGGCCGGAAGTGCCGGCAGGACCAGGGTTTTGCCGGGCCATTTCAGAATATGAAGATAAATTGTTTTGTCGTGTCGCGTGGAAACACCCCAATCTCCAGGTAGAAACGGTCCGCCGCGCGTGGCGTAGATGCTCGCGCCGTATTGGTTCAGCCACGCGCCGATTTCGCGGAGGCGGGCGGCTTGCGGTTCGTCAATCTTTCCGTTGCGGTCCGGTCCGACGTTCAGGAGGAGATTGCCATCGCGTCCGGCCACGCTGGCGAGCAGTTGAATATAATCTTTCAACGGACGAAGTTTCAGGTTGGGCTGATAGCCCCAGGCGCCGGCAATCGGCACGCAAAGTTCCCACGGTTGTTCGTTGTCAAAGTCGCCCAGTGCTTGCCAGCCTTCGCGCGAATGAAAATCTTCGGGCATATCGGCGCGGCCATTGATGACCACGTCGGGCTGGAGTTGCCGGAGCAGCGAATAGACCTGGTCGTGCTGCCAGTTGAACCCGCCTTGGTAGTGTTCTTTGTAAAATCCCTTTTCGCCTGGTTGCGTCGCGCGTTTTATCCAAGCGGAACCTTTCCATTTGCCACCAAAACTCAACCAGTCTGCTTCGCCGCCGTCGAACCAAAACACATCGAGCTGGCCGTAGTTGGAGAGCAGTTCCTTCATCTGGCGATGATATTGGTCACGCATGGCCTCGGCATTTTCGCGCTGGAGGTCGGGCAGGATGTAGCCGGGAAAACGCCAGTCCAGCGGCGAATAATAAAGCCCGACGCGCAGGCCGGCCGCGCGGACGGCTTGCACATATTCCGCCACGAAATCGCGGTGCGCACCGGACTGCACGCTGGTGAAGGTGTTGGTGCCGTCGGCGAACAGGGCAAAGCCATCGTGGTGCCGCGTTACGAGCACGGTGTATTTCATGCCGGCCGCCTGGGCGAGCGCCGCCCACGATGCGGGTGTGAAATTAGTTGGCGCAAACTGGTCGGCCAGCTGGGCGTATTCGTTGACAGGAATCTGCTCGTTCCATTGCACCCATTCGCCGCGACCGGGAATGGCGTAAAGCCCCCAGGTGATGAACAGGCCAAACTTGGCGTCGCGCCACCATTGCAGGCGCGCGGCGGAATGGGTGCTGGCCGACTCGTCCGCCAAGGCCGGAGCGGCGGCGGCCAGGAGGTAGCAAGTAGCAAGGATTAGCCGGCGCTTCATGGGTTTCATAAATCCATTTTAACCAGCGGTCCACGCGAGTCTCGAAATAAAAATGAAAACGCCACCCCGAGAACTCGTGATGCTAAATAGCCATTGTTCCCAATATATTATGTTTGTTCCCCCCAAAAAAAATCAGTATTTGATGTTTATAAAGACAATGAAACCAGTATTTCTCAAATCGACTGTCCTGGTGCTGGCTATTTTAGTGGTAAATTTATTTGCTGGCGGAAATGATCCCGTTACCAAGGTCTCTCGCGCCGAAAAGTTAGAGCAACAGTTTCTGGCTCCGCCCGCCAGCGCCAAGCCGTGGGTTTACTGGTATTTCATGGATGGCAATTTGACGCGCGAGGGCATGCGGGCGGATTTGGCGGCGATGAAGCAAGCCGGCATCGGCGGCGCGATTTTTCTGGAGGTGAACATCGGCATCCCGCGCGGGTCAGTAGATTTTATGAGTCCGCAGTGGCAGGAACTTTTTGCAGATGCCGTTCACGAGGCGGACCGATTGGGCATCCAGATTGCGCTCGGTTCCGGGCCGGGTTGGTGCGGCACGGGCGGCCCGTGGATCACGCCTGATTTGGCTATGCAACATCTCGTCGCCAGCGAAACGAACGTGACCGGTCCGCTGATATTTTCCGCAAACCTGTTGCGACCACAGCCGCGCAAACCGTATTTCGGGGAATGGACATTGACCCCGGAGTTGAAGAAAGAGTGGCAGGGATTTTATCGCGATGTCGCGGTGCTGGCATTTCCGACGCCGGACGGCACGAACCGGATTGCAGCCATCAACGAAAAAGCTCTTTATCTGCGCGACCCATTTTCCTCGCGACCGGGGGTGAAACCGTTTCTGCCCGCACCGGCGGAATTTCCTGTTCTGCCGGCGAATGCCTGCGTCAGTGCGGACAAGATGATTGTGCTGACGTCAAAAATGTCGGCGGACGGGGAACTCGTCTGGGACGTGCCGCCGGGCAACTGGACGATTATGCGGCTGGGCTGCACTTTGACCGGCCAGACCACACGGCCCGCGCCGCAGCCGGGTCTCGGCTTTGAAACGGACAAGTTTGACCGCGCCGCGCTGGACGCGCATTTCGCCGCGTTCACAAAAAAGCTACTCGCCAAAGTCGGTGTGCACACGAATGCGGACGGCGGTCTGACGGCGGTGCATTTCGACAGTTGGGAAATGGGCGCGCAAAATTGGTCGCCGAATTTCCGCAAAGAATTTCAAAAACGGCGCGGATACGATCTCCTGAAATTTTTGCCTGCCTATACTGGACGAATTGTTGGCAGCGACGAAATCTCCGAGCGTTTCCTCTGGGATGTCCGGCGCACCGCGCAGGAACTTGTCGTTGAAAATCATGTCGGCCGGCTGGCGGAACTTGCGCACAAAAACGGACTGACATTATCGCTCGAGCCTTATGATTTGAATCCTGCCGGCGACTTGACGCTCGGCCGCGTGGCTGACGTGCCGCAGTGTGAATTCTGGTATCTCGGTTTCAATACTTTTTTCAGCGCCATCGAGGCCGCATCCATCGCACACACTTGCGGGCGGCCGGTGGTTGCCGGTGAAGCTTTCACTTCGGAGCCGGGGGAAGATTGGAAAGCCGATCCCGCTGCATTAAAACCGCTCGGTGATTGGGCGTTTTGCGCGGGCGTAAATCGCTTTGATTTTCACCGCTTCCAAGCCCAACCGTGGACCAATCGCTGGCCGGGCATGACGATGGGTGCTTACGGCGTGCATTGGGATCGCACGCAGACCTGGTGGGACATGGTGCCGGCGTATCATGATTATCTTTCGCGCTGCCAGTTTCTGCTTCAACGCGGCGTGACGGTGGCGGATGTCTGTTTCCTCGCGGCCGAAGGCGCGCCGCATGTCTTTCGTCCGCCGAGTTCCGCGACGGCCGGAAATCCGCCAGACCACGGCGGCTATAACTTTGATGGCTGCGCGCCGGAAACCTTGCTGGAACGCGCCACAGTGAAAAACGGCAAACTCGTTTTTCCCAGCGGCACGACGTATCAAATTCTGGTTCTGCCCGAGCGCCAGACAATGACGCCTGGGCTGCTGCGCAAAATCAAATCACTTGTGGCAGAAGGCGCCACCGTGTTCGGCCCGCCGCCGGCGAAATCTCCAAGCCTGGAAAACTTTCCGCAGTGCGACACCGAGGTGAAAAAACTGGCGCGCGAAATGTGGGGCGACTGCGACGGAAAAAATGTTTTCGCACACACGTTTGGCAAAGGCCAAATTCTCTGGCGCGAAACCCAGGTGAAGCCCGGCGAGCAATACGGCGATTTTGCGGCGGTGACGAACATTCTCGCGGGGATGAATCTGCCGCCAGACTTCTCATCGGACGGGCCAATCCGCTTCACACACCGGCGCGATGGCGACACGGAAATTTATTTTGTCGCCAACCGCGAAGCGAAAGTTGTCGCGACCAATTGCGTATTTCGAGCCGTCGGCAAACAGCCGGAACTGTTTGACCCGCTGACCGGCGATACGCGCCCGTTGCCGCGATTTTCTGAAACAACCGCCGGCACGGAAATTCCTCTGCGCTTTGATCCGGGGCAGTCATATTTTATTTTGTTCCGCAAACCGGCGGCGCTGGCAAAATCCGCCGGCGAAAATTTCCCCCCGCTGAAATCCGTTATCGAACTGGACGGAGCCTGGCAGGTGAGTTTCGATCCCCGGTGGGGCGGGCCGGAGACCATCAACTTTGATTCGCTCGCCGACTGGACCAAGCGTCCCGAGGACGGCATCAAGTTTTATTCCGGCACGGCGGTTTATCGGAAATCGTTTGTCGTGCCGGCATCCGGCACGTTGTCCGGTCAAAAATATTTTCTAGACTTGGGCGAGGTGAAAAATCTTGCGCGGGTAAAATTAAACGGTTGCGATCTCGGCGTGGCCTGGTGCGCGCCGTGGCGCGTGGCGACCGGCTCCGTCTTGAAGGCCGGCAGCAATCAGCTTGAAATCGAGGTCGCTAACCTCTGGCCAAACCGGCTTATTGGCGACCTATCGTTGCCGGAGGAAAAACGATTTGCGTGGACCACCCGAAATCCGTTCAAGAAAAATTCATCGCTGCTCACGTCCGGCTTGCTCGGGCCAGTGAGAATTCTCTGCCAATAATGCCGTGCCGGGATTCAGTTTGAAAATTGCCAGGATTAAAAAATCCATCTCCAAAATACGCAGGCTGGCAGGGGTTCTTGCTGTCATACTTCAATTTCCCCTTGTCGCCAATGCTGACCCGGACACTGGCGGCTATGCCGATGGCAGGCCACGGCGAAATAACTTCTGAGTGCGCAGGATGCCGGCGTTGTCCGAGGGGGCTTCGGCTTCATAGGGCACGAAATGGCAGATGTTTTATCTCGGCACGCGCCTCGCGGCGGCGACGGATTGAGGTCCTGAACGGCGCCGGCGGCTTGAATCCGAATTATCCGTCGGCATTCCCCAACATGACGGCCAAGGCCAATGACCAGCTGCGTTTGCTTTGGATTGGGTGTGGCTGGGAAGCCCCGCGGAATGAAGCAACCGGCAATCGTGCGACTGGCTCGAGGCGCAAAATGTTCGCCATGTCTGGGTGGTATTGCTGGGCATTCACAGCTTCCGGGGCTGGCGACGTAATTTGGCTGTATTTGTGCCTCAGCTTTTTTAAGACTACAATGAAGCGCATGGCAGTTATGTGAGGAGGATTTGTCGATGACATTTAACCAGCTTTTTCAATTAAAACCAAAGCCGCCCCAGATTGATTCGCTGCAAATCGGGTCAAGGTCGGTGCCGCTGATGTTCGTGCATAATCCGAAGGCGCGGCGTTATCTCCTGCGGTTGCGGGCTGATGGAGTGGCGCGGGTCACCGTTCCCAGAAGCGGCACCATTTCCACGGCCCGGGATTTTTTGGCGAGGAACATCGGTTGGCTGGAACAACAACTTCATCAGTTGGCAGCGGAGCCAAAGACGTCAAATGAATGGAAGCTGGGGACAGCGGTTTATTTTCGGGGCGAGCCGGTGAAAATTCAGATTGAGACCGCCGGCCAGATTCGCTTGGGTTCGGAGTTGTTGAACCTTCGGGATGTGTCAGTAGATTTAAGGCCGGCACTTCAAAAACATCTACGCAAATTAGCGCAACAAGAACTGCCCGCGCGAACCCTGGAATTGGCCAAGCTTCATGGCGTTGAGGTCGTGCGGGTTTGCGTCCGGAATCAAAAATCCCGGTGGGGTTCCTGTTCGCGGCGCGGGACGATTTCACTGAACTGGCGGTTGATCCAGACGCCGCAATTTGTGCGTGACTATATCATTTTGCACGAACTGGCCCACCGTCGACAGATGAATCATTCCGATAAATTTTGGCAAGAAGTGGCGTGTATGTGCCCGGATTATTTGACGTCGGAACGGTGGCTGAAACAAAATTCAAAGCTATTGCGGTAACGGCGCTTTCAATCACTGGCCACCGGCCGCCGGCCAAACCATCGCCTATCCACTTGCGCTCAGGGCGAGGAGGTGGATTCCAATTCCCGAAGAGGCTGCCCCACCATTTCGCCCAGCCGGAGGCCCGCAATATAGATGACGGCGCCAAACCCCAGCACAATGACAAGCACGATGAGGAACATCCAGAAATGGTGCCGCTCAAACTTTTTGAGCGTCCGCGCAAACGCCACCAATCCCAACAAGGCCGACACCACAATCACCGCGTCCACACTCGCCCGTTGCCAATAGCTACCGCCCAGGTGCAGCCACATGCCGAACTCATCAAACGTCAACCCCATGGCCAAACCGTAAAGCAGGGCGGTCACTTCTGCCGCCCGGCTGGTGGGGCGGCGAAAGACGCTGTAACCCGCCACGGTGGCGAGCAGAAATATTCCATAATTTAAATGATGAACGTGCGTGCCCTGCACGAAGCAATACATATTCGGCATCATCTTCGACATGATGAGAAAGACGAAGACGCGCGATAGAATGAAGGTGACGAGAAAGCTGAACAGTGCTAACCGTGCAAGCTTGTGGGCGGTTTCTCGATGCAGGTGGGGTTCCTTAGAGTCCATATTCATGCAGAGTAATCTTTGGCCTGGTCAAGCGTCAAGACGGGCTGGGGGGAACAAACGCACATCGCCTCGAAATGCGAAATTGTATCTGGCACGTCCAATTCAAAGGGCCCCGGTAACAACTGGAATCGCCACCGACATTGTAGGATGGTCGTGCCCACTAGTCGCGTTGAGGTTTTCAAACGCTCAGCCGGTGCAAAGGGCGTCAGCGTCAGCCTTGGCGCGAACGATTGCGCCTGAAGACACGGCCTAGCCACAATCAGCAAAAAAAACCGCCGCCAGAAAAAGCGGTGGTTTTCTTCTAAAGCTAAATTTAATTGAAACTTAGCGTCAAACTATTTACGGGCCGGTCTTAGGGCTGGACCCGGCGAGCCCACCCCAGTCATCCTGATGGAAATAAAAATTATACTGATAATCGCCGTTGGCGCTGTAAAGGTTGACCATTTGTGGCGAGTTAAACCAAGCGACGGAGCCGTCAACGAAGTTTTCATTCCCGCCGGCGGGCATGTTTGAGCTGCCTTTTTTATGGGCCGGCAGGTTGCTAAGCGCGTCGTTGTTAGGATCATTTGGTTTAGTCCATGAAGAGCCGTTCAACTGCACAAACAAATCAGCACATAGCATCCAACTGGGTTTGGAAGTGGAATTCTTGATTGGGCTGGCTGACGATCCGGACTTGCCGGATGTGGCGCTAGTCCAAGTGGGAATGCCGCCAAAATACATGTAGCCAAGGGAGAACACACCACCATTACCTGAGGGTAGGCTTGGGCGATCCGGACAACCCCAAATGGAGGGTCCAGTCACCGAGCCATTGGAATCAACATTATTCGTGTTAAGCCCAAGCTCCTTGGCAGCTGAAGCCAGATTGGTAGAAATCTCCCAAGGGTTGTAGGTGTTCCAACCGCCATTAAAAGCGTCTGGGGGATAAAAGTCATTGTTGTCATTCACATACATCAGGCAGCCGACGCCGATTTGGCGGAGGTTGCTAACGCACTTGGCGCGCTTGGCTTTTTCCTTGGCGCTGGCCAGGGCAGGCAGAAGCATGGCGGCGAGGATTGCAATGATGGCGATGACGACCAGCAGTTCAATCAGGGTGAAGGCTCGATAAAATTTGGGATTTTCTGATGTCATGAATTTAAAAGTAGCAGGAATGGAAGAAAAGAATTTTTTATAGCACGGATGGTAGGATTAAATTATACCCATCTATCGATTTGCAAATGGATAAATTGATAATTACGGTCACTGCTGTCCGGTTTAGAAACCCAGTAAACATTGATGGTTTTCGGTGTCTGGCGGTTGTGTGGTGGGTGGAAGTTGAGCAAGCGCCTGTGAAATGGGCATTTTCTCAAAGAGCG
>CAISYZ010000212.1 GCA_903889895.1 uncultured Verrucomicrobia subdivision 3 bacterium
CGCGAGGCTGTGTGAAAACTATTGGCGGGAAGTTATGAAGTAAGTCAGTAGCGTGAAAAGTGGAAGTTAAATTATAAAACGAGTGGAACCAGAGTTTCCGGTGAGAGGGTGAGTTATCAGAGTTATAGGTCGGAACCGACCAATTTATTGCGGGCAGGCGTTGCCGCCGGGGCTTTTAACCCACCGCCGCCATCAATTTATCGAAGCTCACAAGGTTCAGCACGCGTTTGGGGTTGTAAGCCAGCGTCGTCAGGCTCCATTCGCACTGCACTTTGGTCAGTCCCTTGAGCAGAAAGTGGGTGTAACCGAACCAGCGTTTGATGGTGCCAAACGGATGTTCGGCCAAGGTCTTCCGCAACTTGAACTTTTCCGGGTGTTGTTTCATCCGCACCGCCATCGCTTCCATCAGATGTTCGTTGGCCTCCCGCGTGATCGTGCGGTTGGCCTTGTTCCGCGTGCACCGGCTTTTCAAAGCACAACTTTTGCAGCCGCTGGCCCGATAGTATTTTAGCTCCCGGCCCAGTTCATAGGTGCTGAACCGATACGTCAACGTGCCGTTGGCTGGACATACATAGGCATCCTTGACGGCGTCATACTTGAACTGGCTTTTGCCGTATAATCCGCGCGCGGTGTTCGCACTGGTATCGCTCTTGGGGATCAACGGCGTAAGGCCGTGTTCCGTGCACCGGCTGACTTCCGCCGCATTGTAATAGCCCGCATCCGCGAGCACTTCGGCCTGCTTGATTTCCAGATTGGCCTTGGCCTGCAACGCCACGTCGGCCAATTGATGCAAGTCGGTGCCTTCGTTGGTCACGTCGTCCGCCGCGATGAGTTTATGTTTGGCATCCACGGCCAACTGCGCGTTGTAGCCGACCATCGTGCCGTGGGCCGTGGGCATTTTGCGGGTGTCGGGATCGGTGACGGACACCTGCTTCTGCTCGTCGGCCAGTTGGCCCAGCAATTCCTTGTGCCAGTCCTGCCGTTCCTGCAACGCCGCAATCTTGGTGGCCAGTGCCTTTTGCGTAAGCGTTGCCGTGCTGGGTTCGGCGGCATCGGCGGTATCGAGTTGTTGAAAGTATTCCGCCAAGCGGGCATCAGCGCGGGCAATCAAATCCTGAAGCTTAACCGTATTGAAGTTCTGGTCGCGGGCATTCACCGCCGCAAACTTGCTGCCATCAATGGCCAGCAGTTCCCCACCGAAGAGCGCCAGCTTGCGACACAGCAGAGTAAATTGCCGGGCCACGGCTTTGAGCGGTTTCAGATTATCTTTGCGGAAGTCGGCAATGGTCTTGAAGTCAGGCGTGAGTTTGCCCAGCAGCCAGATCACTTCCACGTTGCGGTGGCATTCGGCTTCCAGTGCCCGGGAGGAGCGCACCCGATGCAGATAACCATAGAGGTAAAGTTTGAGCAGTGCCGCCGGATCGTAAGGCGGCCGACCCGTGGTCGCACAATGCGCTTTGGCAAATCCCAGCGTGTGCAAATCGAGCGAGCCAACGAACGCGTCAAGGAAGCGGACAGGGTTTTCGGCAGCGATATAATCTTCCAGCCGTTCCGGAAAAAGCAGCGTCTGGGAGCGATCCAAACCAGGGCGATGATTCATGCTTGATAAAGACTCCGCACCCGCGTAAAGGTTTCAAATGAATGTCCGACTTTTCACACAGCCTCTCGCCGGAGCCAACCGCCGTTGGCGCTGTCCGTTCCGCTGTCGCGGTTCACGTCGCGAGTCGGCGGTGGCTCAGCTTTCTACGTTAGGCCACAAGATCGGTTCGAGATATTATGAGCACTATTCTAGCAGCTTTGCCAAATGCCGGATACGGAGCTTTGTTTTTACTCGGCGGCGGTCTTTGCCTGGCGACCGTCTCGTTTATTATACGGCGTCGAAAGTAGAGCATTGGAAGCCGGGAGCGATTGATTCGCGAAGTTATTATTGAGTTATGACATCTTTGTGGCCTAACAGACTGATAGGCTGCAAAAAATCATTTTCCTTTTCCAAGCTAATTTTCTACTCCGCCAGCTTCGCCGCCATTTCTTTCACGCCGCGCAAATCCAGCTTGCCGGTGCCGAGCATCGGAAAACTTTCCACGCGGTGAAAGGCGTCTGACTTGGGCTTCCACAGGTTCGGCAAATCACAGGCGGCAACTTTTTCCAGCAGCGCCGGCAGGTCGGCTTCAGCGATTTTGTGCAGCACAATCAGACGTTCGCCTTTTTTCTCATCCGGCACGCCCATGACGACAAACGCCACTTCCGGCACGCCCGCCAGTTCCTGCAATTTCTCCTCAATCTTCAGGTGCGGCACCATTTCCCCGCCAATCTTGCTGAAACGATTGAGCCGGCCGGTGATTTGCAAAAAGCCGTCCTCGAGATC
>CAISYZ010000213.1 GCA_903889895.1 uncultured Verrucomicrobia subdivision 3 bacterium
CGCGCGCTGCGCCAGGACCCGGACATGATTCTGGTCGGCGAAATGCGCGATTTGGAAACCATCGAAGCCGCCATCACGGCGGCCGAAACGGGTCACTTGGTCTTCGGCACACTGCACACCACCGGCGCGGCCAAGACGATTGACCGTCTGACGAACGCGTTTCCGACGAACCAGCAGGAAATGGTGCGTATCCAGCTCTCGACGGTGTTGCAGGCGGTGATTTCGCAGTTGCTGATTCCGCGCATTGACAAGCCCGGCCGCGTGGCGGCGTTTGAAATCATGGTCAATACGCCCTCCATCGCGGCGCTGATTCGCGACAACAAAACTTTCCGCATCCAGTCGGACATCCAGACCGGCTCGAAATACGGCATGGTGACGCTCGACGCGTGGCTGATTGACAAATACCTGAAGGGCATGATCGCGCGCGAGGAAGTCATCAACAAGTCGCAGGATCCGACGACCATCATGGCCAAGTTGCAGGAACTGGACCTGGCGCAGGCCGTGGATAAAGGCGGTAAGAAATAATTTCGTCCCATGGCCGAAGACATCAACGACCCATTACTCAGCCTGCTGCACGGGCAGGGGATGCTTGACGACCTGCAATACGAGGAGGTCGTCGGCGAGTTGCAGCGCAACGCCACGCCGGCGATCCAGGTGCTGCAGGATTTCGGCATCATGAAGCTGGATGACATCCTGCACGTCATCGCCACGGCGCTGGGCACGGAGGTGGTGTCGTTGAAGGACCGCGAGATTCCCAAGGACGTATTGAGCCTGATTCCCGCGAAGGTGGCGCAGATGTATAAATGCCTGCCGGTGGGTTTTCAAAACGGCACGTTGCAGGTGGCGGTGGCGGAACCGCTCAATCCGCAGATTGCTGATGAGATTAACTTCATCGCCAAGCGCGACGTGCAGATTGTCGTGACCGACCCCGGCGACATTCAGCGGGCGGTGGAACGTTTTTACGGCCAGGAGGAGAACGAAAGTTTTTCCGAAATCCTCAAGGAACTGGGCGATGACAAACTCGCCAAGGAAGTTGCGGCGGCAGGGAACGATGCCAAGGTGGCCGAGGATCTCGCGAATCAGGTGCCCATCGTCAAGTTCGTGAACCTCGTTCTGCAGCAGGCCGTGCAGGACCGCGCCTCGGACATCCATTTCGAGCCGTTCGAGACGGAATTCCGCATCCGCTACCGCGTGGACGGTGCGCTCTACGAAATGGCGCCGCCGCCGAAGCATCTTGCGTTGCCGGTCGCCTCGCGCATCAAGATCATGGCGAATCTGAACATTTCTGAAATGCGCCTGCCGCAGGACGGCCGCATCAACATGCAGGTCGCCGGCAAGCAGATTGATTTGCGCGTGAGCACGCTGCCCACGGCGTTCGGCGAATCCATCGTGCTGCGCGTGCTGGATCGCGGCTCGGTGAACTTGGAAGTCGAGTCGCTCGGTTTTCCGAAATATGTTTACGACTTTGTCACCGAAGTGATTCAGCGGCCGAATGGCATTTTCGTCGTCACCGGCCCGACCGGCTGTGGCAAGACGACGACGCTGTATTCGTGTTTGCGGCGCGTGAACACCATTGATTCCAAGCTGCTCACGGCGGAGGACCCGGTGGAATTTGATATCGAGGGCATCATGCAGGTGGCCGTGAATGAGGCGCAGGGCATGACGTTTGCCAAGGCTTTGAAGTCGTTTTTGCGCCAGGACCCGGACATCATCATGGTCGGCGAAATCCGCGACCTCGTGACGGCGCAGATTTCCATCCAGGCGTCACTGACCGGTCACTTGGTTTTAAGCTCGCTGCACACGAATGACTCACCCGGCGCGGTCACGCGTCTGGTGGACATGGGCGTGGAGCCGTTCCTGATTTCCTCGACGCTGATGGCCGTGCTCGGCCAGCGGCTTGTCCGCACGATCTGCAAAAATTGCCGCACGCCGTTTGAGCCGACAGAGCAGCAGTTGTCGTTGCTCGGCCTCTCGCCGCACGATTTGGGCGACAAGATTTTTCATTACGGCCGCGGCTGTTCGACTTGCAATGATACGGGCTACAAGGGCCGCAAGGGCATTTACGAGCTGCTGGTCGTCTCCGACGCCATCCGCAATCTGGTCAATGAGCGCGCCCCAACGGTGGTCGTGCGCCAGAAGGCGGTGGAGCTGGGCATGGTCACCTTGCGCGAAGACGGCTTGCGCGGCATATTCGACGGTGATACAACCATTGACGAAGTCGTCAAATATACCTGATCCGCCATGCCTAAATATAATTACGTAGCCCTCGACGCCCGTGGCAATGAGACCAAGGGCAGCATCGAAGTGGGCAGCCAGAACGAGGCCATCGGGCGCGTGAAGGAGATGGGGCTGTTTCCGACCAAGATCACCGAGGCGGATAAGGAGGAAAAAGGCGGGAAAAAAGCCAAGGCCAAGGCCGCGGCCAAACCCAAGGCCGGCGGCAAAAAGGGCGGCATCAATCTCAATATCAAGATTCCCGGCCTTGGTGGCGGGGTGAAGCCGAAGGTGCTGACCACGTTCACGCGCCAGCTCGCGACGCTGGTGGACGCCGGCCTGCCGCTGTTGCGCGGGTTGCGTGTGCTGGAAAAGCAGGAGCGCAATGCGGCGCTGAAACGGATTCTTGCGGAACTGGCCACCTCGATCGAGGGCGGCAGCACTTTCTCCGAGGCGCTGGCGCAGCATCCCAAGGTTTTCAACAAGTTGTTCGTCAACATGGTCAAGGCCGGCGAACTGGGCGGTGTGCTGGAAGTCGTCTTGAAGCGCCTCGCGGAATTTTCCGAAAAGGCCCAGAAGATCAAGGGCAAGGTCAAGGCGGCCATGTTTTATCCCATCGCGGTTTTGATCGTGGCCGTCGGCATCATGGTGCTGCTGCTCACCTTTGTGGTGCCCAAGTTCCGGGATGTCTTCGGCGGCATGGGCATCACACTGCCGGGTTTCACCGTGTTTGTGTTGAACGTCAGCGATCTCGTCAAAAACAACATTCTGGGCACATTGGGTGCCTTCGCGGTGGTGTTTGTGCTGTTCAAGCTGTTTACCAAGACCAAATTTGGCCGGCACGTCTGGGATAAGGTCAAGCTGAAGCTCCCGCCCACCGGCCAGGTGGTCACCAAGGTTTCCATCTCGCGCTTCACCCGCACGCTGGGCACGCTCGTTTCCAGCGGCGTGCCGATTTTGCAGGCCCTGACCATCGTCAAGGAAACTGCCGGCAATGTCATCATCGCCAACGCCGTGGCCATGGTTCACGAGAGCGTGAAAGAGGGCGAAACCATCACCGCCCCGCTCGAAGCCTCGCGCGTGTTTCCGCCGATGGTCATCAGCATGGTGGACGTCGGCGAGCAGACCGGTGCCTTGCCGGAAATGTTGCTGAAGATCGCGGACAATTACGACGAGGAAGTGGACAACGCCGTCTCGGCCATGACCTCGCTGCTGGAGCCCATCATGATTGTGTTTCTCGCCGTGATCGTCGGCAGCATCGTCATCGCGATGTTTTTGCCGCTGATTGCCATGATCACCAACTTGAGCGGTGACGATCCGGGCGGCGGCAAAAAAGACTAATCCGGCCGATTCTAAGTAATTCCACACGAAAACTTGACAAAAACCGGCTCCATGAGTAAATACATTGTATTCACATTGCATGGCCGAATTATTTACAAATGACCCGTTATGGAGTTCGATTGGAATAATCTGCCATTTGAGCTTGGTTCTTTGACCCAACGGGAAATAGAAGAGTCGTTTGAGGATCCGTTTGCCGTGCGGCTGATGCCGGACACGCCCCGTTTTGGCGTGCAGGCCCGGTTCTTTAATCTGGGCATGTCCGCCGGTGGCATCGGGATTTACAGTGTTTACCGCGCCAACGGCAAGCAGGCGCGGGTGCTGCTCGCCCGGCCCTTCGAGCCGGAGGAACGCTTCTTCTATCAGCGAAAAATGGATCAAACCCTCGCGTAATGCGTTTTCATTTTTTAGCGGCGGGTTTTGGGCGGGGCGGCGGGTGCGGGCCGGCTCAAAGCTGAAAATTCAAAATTTTAAATTTGTGTTGCAGACCTTTGCCAACTGGGAAGAAGTGCCGATTTTCGACAGCGAATCGGCCGAATCGGTGTTTTGGCTGGAGAACCGGCCCGACCTGCGGCTCATGGAGTCGGCCGTCGCCGGCGGCGCGGAAGGCTCGGAATCCGTGACCATCACGCTGCGGATTGATCCGCGGATGCTGGCGCGCATCAAACGGCTGGCGCGCTCGCGGTATCTGAATTACCAGAGCATGATCAAGCAGTGGCTGAGCGAGCGGATGGAGCAGGAACTGAAATAAAATTATGAAAATTGGAAATTGGAAATCGAAAATTGAAAATGTCCGGGCGTTCACCCTCATCGAACTGCTCGTCGTCATCTCCATCATCGGTTTGCTTGCGGCGTTCACCGTCCCCGTGCTGGGCCAGCTCAAACGCCAGCAATATCTCAAGACCGCGCGCGCCGAGATGGAATTCATCCAGACCGCGCTGGAAAATTACAAGGCCAAGTATGGCGCCTATCCGCCGGGGAATGCCAATCCCGCCGGCACCTACCCCCAGCCATTGACCAATTCAATGCTGCCCCAGCTTTACTATGAGCTGGCTGGCACCGTCCAAACCACCATTGGCAACAACAACTACTTTCAGACGCTGGATGGCAGCGCCAGTATTTTGGTCACGAGCGTAAATACCGCCTATGGTGTGGGCGGATTTTTGAACTGCACCAAAGGCACCGGCGAAGATGATTTAAAGGCCAAGAATTTTCTCACCGGCATCCGCCAGCAGGATGTCAACAACCAGACCACCAATAAAACCGTTATCACCACCGTTCTCGTCACCTCCGTCGGCGGCCCGGACCAAAGTTATTTGAACGCGTTGGCGGCGCAGAATTTGGGCGGCAATCCCTTCCGCTACGTTTATCCCGGCGTGAATAATCCCAACGGCTACGACCTGTGGGTGCAGCTCGTCATCAAGGGCAAGACCAACCTCCTCTGCAACTGGAACCGGCAGGTGCAGATCAACGCCCCGCTGCCCTGATATGTTTTCGGACTCCACCATCAACGGCCCCGACTGCTGGAAATGCTCCCTCAGCGTCGAGTGGCATGATTGCTCGTGGTGTCCTTCCATCAACCTGCGGTCGGGCCTCGCCAGGCGCCTTGGCGCGGCCACAAAACCATTGCCCGCGCCGGCCCTTCTGCCGCATCCTGTTCGCCGCAAAAATCTGTTCAAACCTATGAAAAGCAAAATCGTCTCGCTGCGCACCAACCGTGCCGCGTTCACGCTCGTCGAACTGCTCACAGTCATCGCCATCATCGGCATCCTCGCCGCGATGTTGATGCCGGCATTGATTCACGTCAAGGTTGCCGCGCAAAAAGCCAAGGCCAAGCTGGAAATTGGCGACCTCGTGAATGCCATCAACGCCTACGACACCGATTATGGAAGGTTTCCCATCACCAAGCCGGAGCAGACGACCGCCATGGGCAATGCCGAGTTCGGCCACAACGACCTGACCATCGGACTCGTTTTTGGAAGCGGAAATGGAAATGTTCCTACCTATAACGGCGGATACAGTTTCTACAACAACACCAACATGGTGGCTATCCTCATGGACTTGGAGAAATTTCCCAATGGCGTTCCGACCTTGAACAGCGGCCATGTCTATAATCCCAAGCAGGTGAAATATCTCAATGCCAAGACATCGGGTTACGATCCCACGACCAATGACCCCAATCCGCCCGGTGGCGTGGACAATGCCGGCGTCTATCGCGATCCGTGGGGCAATCCCTACGTCATCACCGTAGATACGGATTATGACGAGCAATGCAGTGATTTGTTGTATTCGTTGAAAAATGTTTCTCAAAGCAGCGGCAACGCCGGCTTCAACGGCCTGTCCAACACCAACGTCGTCAGCACGCCGGACAATTTTCTCTATCACGGCAAGGTCATGGTCTGGTCCGCCGGGCCGGATAAAAAATATGACACCGGCCCGGCCAATGCCGGCGTGAACAAAGACAACGTGATGAGCTGGCAGTAAAATTTTTTGTGAAACTGATTCGTTCCAGCCGCGCGGCGGTGGTCGCCGGGAAAATTCGTGATTCGCAGTTCGCGATTCGCCGTTTTTCCGCGTTCACCTTGCTGGAACTGCTCGTCGTCATTTCCATCATCGGCATTCTTGCCGCGCTGTCCGTGCCGGCGCTCAAGAACCTCGGCAAATCCAACGTGCAGGTCAGCGCCTCGCGGCAGTTGCTCGATGACCTCGGCCACGCGCGGCAGCTTGCCGTCAGCCAGCACACCACGGTTTACATGGTCTTCGTGCCGGAATATTTCTGGAACAATTCTTCCGGTGTCTTCAACAGCGCCTGGTGGACCAGCCTTCCGCCGGCGGCGCAGACCGCCGCCACCAACCTGCTGGACAAGCAGCTCACCGGCTACAATTTCATCACCCTCCGTTCCGTGGGCGACCAGCCGGGGCAGGGCACGCCGCAATATCTTTCCGAATGGAAAGCCCTGCCGGACGGCGCGTTCATCGCCACCAACAAGTTTTTCACCGCCTATACGGTCATCAATAATTATTCCACCACGCCGAACGTGAGCTATCCGATTTATTCCTTCAATTATACCAACCTGTTTCCGTTTCCGGTGCAGACCAATTATTTTGTCGCGGTGCCTTCCTTGCCCTACATCGCCTTCAACTATCTTGGCCAGCTCACGGTGGACGGTGTGAACCTCGCGCCGCGCGATGAATACATTCCGCTGGCGCAGGGCACCGTGGTCTATGCCGCCGATCCCACGAGCAAGGCGTTGCTCATGGCCGCGCCCGACGCCACGGAAAACCCGCCCGGCAACAGCACCAACTCGATGTTCAACGTCATCCATGTGGACCGGCTCACCGGCCGCGCCGTCCAGTTGCAGCAAAGCGTCCAATGAAATTTCCAACTTCCAATTTCCAATCGCCAATGGCCCGCAACGCGGGAAAGTTGGCCGCCGCGCGTCAATTTCAAATTGGCCATTGGCAATCGGCCATGGGCAAGGCGGCGGCTTTCACGATGATCGAGATTGCGATCTGCCTGGCCATCATCGGTTTTGCGCTCGTGGCCATCATCGGCGTGCTGCCGCTGGGCATGAACACCCAGCGCGATGTCCGCGAGGAGACCGTCATCAACCAGGACGCCACCGTGCTGTTGGACCTCATCCGCAGCGGCGCGCGCAACGGGGACTACCTGACGAACTACGTCTATGCCATCACCAATTACGCAACCTATTACGATGACAAGGGGGTCGTGCAGAATGGTTCGCCGCATACGGCCGGCTACACCTATTTGGCCGCATCGTATGACGGAGTGCCGAACAATTATCAGATCACCAACGCCGTGCGCATTCTCGGCGTGTTGGGCACACCGGAATTCACCGATTGGAATGGCAAGCCGCTGGCGGATACGTTTAGTCAGGATTACGTGAGCAATCACGTCGTCGCCTATGTCCGCGCCATGAGCGGGCTGGCGTCTGACCGGCCACCGCAGGACAATGCGCTGCTGATTGGCGACAGTTTTGCCTACCGCCTGTATTGCGTGAATGCGCCGATGGCGGTGGACACCAATACGTTTATCCCTCCCAATAATCTGCCGACGGCGCGCAGTTCGTATGCCACCCAGTTGGCCGGCAACCAGCGCGAGCTGCGGCTGACGTTCCTCTGGCCGCAACTGCCCAACGGCAATTACGGCAATGGCCGCCAGACCTTTCGCGCCACCGTTGCCGGCCAGATGTCCTTGCAGAACTACAACGGCGAGACCGTGTATTTCTATCAGCCGCAGTTGACCAATTCGCCATGACCTTGCCCCATCATAATTTGCCGGTGCCCATTTCCCGGAACTCCGGGAAACCGGCGCGGCCGCGTTTTGGTAAAATTGCCAATTGGCAATTGGCGATGGAAAATGCCTTCTCCCTCGTGGAGATCATGGTCGTGGTCTCGCTGCTGTCGCTCATCGTGCTGGCGCTGATGGCGGTGTTCAGCAGCACCCAGCGCGCTTTCCGCGCCGCCGTCACCCAGACCGACGTGCTGGAAGGCAGCCGCGCCGCCGCCGAACTGATGGCCGCTGATTTGCGCGGCCTGACGCCGAGCGACGGTGTGAGCAACTACGTGAACTATGGAGCGGTCAACTTTTTCACGCTGGCCAACTCCACCTATTATTCCCCGCTGGTGCAGAGCCTGCCGGGCAGCGCCGTCACGCGCACCAACCTGCTGAACTATTTCTTTGTGCTGGGCCGCGACAATACCAAATGGACCAGCACCGCTTACATCGTGGACACCAGTTCAGCCAACCCGCTCTATCCGCTCTACCGGTTTTATGCCGAGACCAACACGATCAATTCGCCATGGACGTTGTATAGTCTGTTCGTCAACCAGATCCAGTTGCCGCAGTGGAGCACCAATTCCGCCTTTTTCAGCCACCTGCTTGACGGTGTGGTGCATCTGACGGTGCACGCCTACGACACCAACGGCACCTGGATCAACAATGACGGAGTTTACGCCTACACGCACGCCCAGAACACGACCTTCGTCTATCCGCCCACGTTTGGTTCCGGCTACGGCGAGCCGCAGTTTTACATGTATAGCAACGCCGTGCCGGCGGCGGTGGAATTTGAGATGGGCGTGCTGGAGGACCGCGCCCTCGCCCGCGCCCAATCGCTGCCGTTTCAGTCCGCGGCGCAGACCAGCTATCTGGCGCAGCAAGCCGGCGTGGTGCATGTGTTCCGCCAGCGCGTGAGCATCCCGAACGTTGACCCCTCGGCCTACCAATGAAACTTCCATTTTCAATTTCCAATTTCCCATCTCCAATTTACCGGCGGAGTCGGAAGGCGGTCGCGCGCCCGGGCCATTTTCAAATTGGCAATGCCCGCCGGGGCATGGCGCTCATCATCACGCTCATCCTGCTCTCGGTCACGCTCATCATGGCGGTGGCGTTTCTGGCCCTCGCGCGGCGCGAGCGCGGCGCGGTGACCACCACCACGGATACCACCGTCGCGCGGCTCGCCACCGAGACCGCGCTGGCGGCGGCGCAGGCGCAGATGGCTGCGAACATCTTCACCTCCACCAACCAGGGCGCCTACGTTTACAATGTTTTCGTCTCGACGAACTACATCAGTCCTGCCGGTTATGATCCCAAGGCCGGACCGGTTGGGAATGGTGTAAGCGCGACGAACGTGAATTACGATTATACGGCGGACAATTCAGTTTACTCGGTTGCCGACATTGAGCAAAACATCGCCAACCTCTGGCTGCTGCCGCGCGCGCCGGTGTATGTGTTCAATCCCGCAAAAAATGCGACGGATTTCCGCTTCTATCTCGACCTCAATCGCAATGGCTATTACGACCGCAGCGGCTGGGTGCAGGAGACGAACGCCGCTTATTTGCCGACCGGCGCCACAGTATTTGAATCGGGTGGTGATCCGGAATGGATTGGCGTGTTGGAGCGGCCGGACCAGCCGCACGGGCCGAACAATCATTTCCTCGCACGCTACGCCTTCCTCGCCCAGCCCATCGGCAATTCGCTCGATTTGAATTATATTCATAATGAAGCCGGAAATAAAACGGTGGATGCTTTTCCTGGTGCCAGCGGTGGACAGGATAGTTTTTTTCGCAATCAAGGTGTCGGCTCGTGGGAGTTGAACTTGGCGTCGTTTCTGGCGGACTTGAACACCAACATCTGGGGGCAGGTGGTCGGCTCGGGTGCGGGTGCGCCTCTCGGAGCGAATAATTATTATCAATATAATCTGGAGCCATTGACGGGCAATGCTAACCAAGGCGTTTCATTCTACGACGCCCGGTCGCTGCTGTCGTGGCGCTACAATTTTAACTACAACTCGCTGCAGACAGCGGACAGCTATTTCGGCAACGCTCCGACTTACAATGGTGCGAGTGTTTTCCCCTACGATAATATTGATGCCTACAGCGACGGGCCGTTGCAGGTCACCACGGCCAACATTAATGAGAGTTTAAACGCTCCAAGCGATGGCGACCGCAATGCCGCCTCGACGCCCTGGCTCGGTTCCGATAACACCAACCGTTTCTTCTCGCTGGTGTCTGATTTGTATGACTCTACAAAGAGCTCACCCGCATTTTACAACCGCCTTTGGAGCGCGGGCATCTCCAATTCCACCTACGACCGCTACACGTTCTACCGGCTGCTCGATCAGATGGGCACCGATTCCAAGGTGGATGACAACAAGCTGAACCTGAATTACTCCAACGCCGTGGTGGGCTGCAACGCCTACGGTATGGTGACGAACGTGAGCATCGTCCCCGGCGCGGAGACAAACCTGGTGCCGTGGACGGCTACAAATTTCTTTAATGCCGCTGCCAACTCGATGCTACTTTATTACACGTCCAACTGGCTGGCGTCCGACACCAGCGCGGGGCATTTTTATTACACGAATGCATTCGCTGGCCTGTCGAACGCCTTTGGTCTGACGAACATCCCGGTGTATGTCAATGGCCAGTTTGTTTATTCGCCCGCCGTCAACCGCCTGCTCCAGCTCGCGGCGAATATCTACGATGCCGGCAACACGAACACCTATCCAACCGTCTTTAGGCCGCTGTTCTCCCATACCGGCACCAATATTTTTGTCACTGGTTACACTCAGGTTGCCTCAGTCACGGACACGAGTGACCCCCAGCTTTCGCAACCGTTTGATCCAGCCTATTTTTCGACGGTCGTCGGGCAGCCAAATGTTGCGGTCAACCTTTACGGGGTGCCATGGATCATCGGCGTGAAGAAAGGTCTGCCGGGCTTCAATCAACTTTCAATGGTGAACTCGGCTTTTTTCCAAAGACGATTGGAGGTTGCGCGAAATACTTTGTCTGGCCCAATCGTCGCGACAAATCAGCTGGTCACAATAGCTGTTACCAATAGTTTGGGGATTTCTTTTTGGAATTCCTACTCGAATGATTATGTCGCTGGCGGCAATCTGGGTGTGTATGTGAACAGCGCGGTTCAAATGGCCTTGACGAATTCAGATTGGTCCGCCCCTTATATCAATACATTTGCCAGTTCCAATTATTATTCTTTCCAACCCATCAATAATCGCTGGCCTGGTTCCAAATGGGGTGCCAATGACAGTGGTCAGCCGGCGGCCAACTCATTTTTTAACATCTATACGAACAATGTTCTTATTCCCAATGAAGCCTATAATTTTTCAAGCAGCCCCAAAAAGTTTACCTTTGATTTGCAGAGTGCTTGGGATCCGACCTTGTCACCTTTGCCGCAGATTGGATTGTTAACCACCAATTTGTTGCAGGCCTATATTTTGGATGGCAATCATGTGATTGATTATGTCCAGTTGCGCGGCCCCGTTGATGGCACGAACCTGACCGCCGCCTTGCAAGACCCCAACAATGGGAATCCTCCCGTTGGTGGCACACCAACTTATTACATGTGGTTGAACAATCTGTTTGATAAAAACGGGGAAAATTGGGGCATAAAAGATCAATTAACATATTCCAGTCAAGATATAACCCCCAAGACTCCGGGTGGGGTGTGGAATAATCCTCCACAAAGCATTCCTGGCTTAAGTCCAAACGCAGCGGCTCAAAAATTCTTTAATGCCATTTTGGGTCCGTCCCCGCAATTTAGCTATGGCGCGCCACCCGTTACTTATCATATTACTCAATTAACGAATCAAGCGCCTTTTTCACCTACGCGAACAGTATTTGTGCCGTATCTTTATCAGGTCAATGATCCGCTCGTGCATTATACAACCGGGGATCTTGATTGTCGCAAGTCGGGCATCTGGGCTGGTAACAATGTCGTTTTGGCGAATGGGGCTTGGGCACAAGATAACGGAGTGGTTTCCGAAACTTTTCCGATAGTGCCTTCGGTTTCAAGTCCCGGCATAGCCAACGGCTATAGCCGTTATCAGCCGTGGGGTCAGCCAGCTTCAAGCGCTCTGGCAACCTCTTCGGACTATGACTTTTCCAATCCCTACAACCTGACTTACAAGGACCCCGGTGTCTGGGGACCGGATTTGTGGGATTTTCCGACCAACCGGTTTCCGGCCGTAGGCTGGCTGGGCCGGGTGCATCGCGGCACGCCGTGGCAGACGGTTTATCTCAAGGCCTCGGATATCTTGCAGGATGCCAAGTTGAATACGAGTGGCACATCCGTTGGTCCGTTGACTTGGTCACAGTGGACGGGCAACGGCCTCTACTTTGATTCCTCCAATAGTGCGCCGGTGCAGGACCGGGCGTTGTTTGATTTGTTCACCACGCGTTTCAACGACAATGCGGTGCATGGCTCGCTGTCCGTCAACCAAACGCACCTCGCGGCCTGGTCGGCACTGTTCGGCGGTTTGGCGGTGCCGACGAACATGTTCGGCGGTTACACCCTTGTCTCGCCCTCCGGTCCGGCGGGCGAAGCGACGGATCCCTATCTCGGCGCGCTGGTGACCAACATCAATTTTACCCGGAGCACCTTTACCAATGCCGATGGTCTGGTGGGCGTGTTCGAGCGTCCCGGAGATATTCTGAAGACGGCGGCGCTGACGGAACAGTCGCCATTCCTGGCTGGCCTCTCGGCGGCAAGCGGGGTCAATGACGAGCTGTATGAATGGCTGCCGCAGCAGACGCTCGGCTTGCTGCATGCGGATACCGCGCCGCGCTATGTGGTATATTGTTACGGCCAGACGCTCAAGCCCGCGCCGAACTCGCTGGTCACGGCCGCCGGCCAATTCTTTGGCCTGTGCACGAATTATCAGATCACGGCGGAGAACGCCGCGCGCGCGGTCATCCGCGTGGACCGGCATATCTCGGTGAACAATGCCGGGGTGCCCATCGGCACGAATTACACGACGGTGCTGGAAAGTTTTAATCCACTGCCGCCGAACTGACCATGAGAACGACCATGAAAAATGGCAGATGGCAGATGGCAGATCGCCAACGGGTAGCTGCGACGCCTCGTCGCAGCCAGGTATTGGCGATGCCCTCGTCGCCAGTTGCCGTGGCGGGGATGCGGCGGTCAGGGCCGTGCGCCGAAGGCGTCGCCGCCACTTTGGGCTGCCCGTTTCGGACAGCGCCGTGCTCCGGCCCGACCTCTAACCGGCGGGTGAACGAGGTGGAAATGCGGGGTGTTGGTCAAAACCCCCCAAAATTGGCTTCCGTTGGGATTAAGTCCGTCACCGATCGGGTTAAGTCGGTGACGGACTTAATCAAGTCAGCGACCGATTTAATCAAGTTGAAGACGGACTTAACCCAGTCAGAGGCTGACTTAACCAAGTCGGAAGTGGATTTAATCAAGTCAGAGACGGACTTAACCCAATCGGAAGCGGACTTGATCAAATCAGAGACCGACTTAACCCGGTCAGAGACGGACTTAATTAAGTCCGTGTCCGACTTAACCAAGTCGAAGACTGACTTAACCCAAATAGAGACCGACTTTACTCAAAAAAGTGGTCAAAAATCGCCATTTTAGGGTATTTTGACTAAAAACGGGACAAAATGTTGGCGTAAATGATTTGCAGACGCTGAATTGACCATAACGATGAATACGAGATTGGAAAATGGAAAATGGCGGATGGCCGGCGCGGTGGCGGCGCCGTCACGTCGCCAGTTGCGGCGAGCGATGCGGCGGTCAGGGCCGTGCGCCGAAGGCGTCGCCGCTACTCGACCGGTGGCGGTTTGGCGGTTTTAGGTTTCGGTTTTAGAGTGAAAGAATTTTTTATGCGTAAGACAGTTTTAGTTGTGTTGTGCGGGCTGGCACTTGTCGCCGGCCTGGGTTTGTGGTTGCTGTGGCCGCGTGGCGGCGACGCCTCGTCGCCGGGTAAAAATGCCGCAGCCCACGGCGGCGGGAGTGTCGCCGCTGCCCCGACCGTCGCAACTTCGAACGCGCCGAAGAAAATCTCCTCGCTGAATTTCACCAACCCGCTGGCGTTCCGCCTGACCAACACCGCGCTGTCGCTCCGCCAGCTCGCGGCCAAGCCGCACGCGATTTTGTTGCAGAACGCCCTGATTGACACGGACGCGCGGCTGGCGCTGAACCTGCCGGCGCAGCTGAAGGCCAGTGGCGATCCCGGCGCGTATCTGGTGCAGGCGCGCGGCCCGGTGGACAACGCCTTCCGCTCGTTGCTCGCGGCGGCGGGCGCGCAGGTGGTTTCCTACATCCCGAACAACGCCTATCTCGTCCACGCCACGGCGGCGGTGGCGGGGCTGCTTTCGTCCAGCCCGCTCGTGCAGGTGGTGCTGCCGTATGAACCGTATTACAAATTGCAGCCGTCGCTGCTCGGTTTGGCCGTGACGCAGTCACCGCTGCCGCCCGGCACCGCGTTGAATCTCGGTCTGTTCGCAACAGATGCCACGGCGGAAAGCCAGGTGCAAGCGGCCGGCGCAACCATCATCGGGCGCGACCGCTCGGCGTTCGGCCCGGTGCTGCGCGTGACCGCGCCGGCCAACTGGACGGCGCTGGCGCAACTGCCCGGCGTGCAGGCGGTGGAACCGGCCTTTCGCCGCCGGCTGGCGAATGACTTGTCGCGTGTCACACTTGGCATTTCACCAAACACGACCGGCGGCAGCACCAACGACTGGCTGGGCTTGACGGGGGCCAACGTGCTGGTGGCCGTGAATGACACCGGCATTGACGCCAAGCATCCGGATTTTTCCGCCACGGGCACGGCGGCGGGCGGCCCGAGCGGGGCCACGCGGGTGGTTGGTTTTTCCACCAACGATATTGTGGACACGGACGGCCACGGCACGCACGTCGCCGGCATCATCGCGGGCAATGGTTCGCAGAGTCTCAGTCCGGTGAATGTCGGCGCGATGGCGGAAGGCTCGGTCACCAACGCGGATTTTCGCGGCAAGGCCCCGCTGGCGAACCTTTACTCCATGAATTTCGACTGGGCGGATTATGTGTTGCAGACGAACGCCGCCGTGCAGGGCGCGCTGATTTCCAACAACAGTTGGGACAATGGCGATGCCGCCTACGATCTGGCGGCGTCGAGCTATGACGCCGCGACGCGCGACGCGATTCCATTTTCGCCCGGCTCGCAGCCGGTGTTGTTCGTATTCGCGGCCGGCAACAGTGGCAGCGGCGATGACACCGGTTCGGGCGGCACGGCGGACAGCATCATGTCCCCCGGCACGGCGAAGAACGTCATCACGGTCGGCGCCGTTGAGCAACCGCGCAACATCACGAATCTCGTGACGACGTTCAACTCCGACGGCACCAGTAATACATCGGCGGTCTGGAAGCCGGAGACGGATTCCAGTTCGGAGGTGGCGTCTTATTCTTCACGCGGCAACGTGGGCGTGCAAGTCGAGGGCACTTACGGTCGGTTCAAGCCAGATGTGGTGGCACCGGGAACCTTCGTCGTTTCCACCCGCTCCAGCCAGTGGAACACAAACATTTATTTCGATCCGACCAATGTCACTGTTATTCCTTATCCCGACGAAGTGGTGGTGACTAATTATTTGAACTATTACAGTGTGTCGGTGCCAGCCAATGCCGTGGCCGTGGTCATCGCTATCACTCCGAACGCCTATTCTACGGTGTTCCCGTCAAACCTGACGATTTACGCTCAGATATCCGCTTATCCGGATCCGGTCAATGCGCCCGGTAGCATTGATTATACGACGCAGAATGACGGGATGTCCATTCCACCGGGTAACGGTGCCTTAACCATCCAAGCCATTCAGAACGGTGGGTTCTATTTTGCCGTCGGCGACAGCACGAATGTGCCGGTGAATTACGACATGACGGTGTCTATCTACACGACGAACGCCACTACCAGCAATTATTACCAAGTGTTGCTGGGGATGGACAACCAGTTGGGTCCGTATTACCGCTACGAAACCGGCACGAGCATGTCGGCGGCGGCGGTGTCCGGCGTGCTGGCGCTGATGGAGGATTATTTTACCAACACGCTCCAGCAAATTCCCAGTCCGGCGCTGCTCAAGGCGATGCTCATCAATGGTTCGCGTTCAGAGGTTGGCTATCCGCTGGCTTTGACCAACGGATTGAATCTGCAAGGTTGGGGTTTGGTGAACCTCACCAACTCGCTGCCATTCTCCTCCACCAATCAGACGGTGGGCACAAATGCGACTTTGTTCTTTGTGGACCAGAGCGTCGCCAACGCGCTGGCGACCGGCGACAGCCATACCTACACGTTGAACATTGCCACCAATGCGAGCTACCTGCCGTTGCGCGCGACGCTGGTGTGGACGGATCCGCCGGGCGACCCGAATGCCGCCATCAAGCTCGTCAACAGCCTCACGCTAGTCATTTCAAACCAAGCAAGCGGAGCGGTTTATTATGGCAACGATATCAATACTCCTTTGGGATACAATCTCCCGGCCAGCACCAACGGCCCGCCGAACATTGACACGATCAACAACGTTCAGAACATCATCATTCCACCGTCACTGGGCGGCACTTATACCGTGACCGTCCTGGGCCGGCAGGTGAACGTCAACGCCATCACTGCGCAGACGAACAATGTGATGCAGGATTATGCCTTGGTGGTTTCCGTGGGCGAGGGCGAGGTGCCGGCCGCCATCAGCTCGGTGACAGATGTGGGCATCGTCAGCAATCCGACCGGCGACCAGAACATCACCTATGTGGCAGCCACGAATACGCCGCTGATGAACCAGTTTGCCGGCGCGAACTCGCCGCTGCTCGGCACCAACACTTTGGCGCTCGGCACCAACACGGTGTGGGGTCCCAACGGCGTGGTCACCATCGGCATGACGAACCAGTGGCATTTCTATGTGGTCACGAACAACGCGCTGGATGCGCAAGGCAATGCCTCCGACGTGACCAACGCCGCGTTCATCACCTTCAGTCCGTATACACTGTCCATTCCACGGATGGGCACGCTGGCCGACAGCGCCACTGACGCCACGCGGCCAGAATCGGACATTGATTTGTATGTCAGCACGGATCCCGGCCTGACCAATTTGAGTCCGGTGGCAATCTCCAACTGCCTCGCCGGCACGGCGTCGGCCTACCCGGTGTCATCACCCAGCTTTGGTGCATCCCTCAGTCAGGGCGGCACGGAATTTGTGGTGTTCAGCAACTCCGCGCCCGGCCAGGTGTATTACGTCGGCGTGAAGTCCGAGGATCACATGGGTTCGGAGTATGATTTCCTGGCGGTGTTCACGTCCACGCCCTTCAGCCAGCTCGATAAAAACGGTAACCAGATTGTCAACGGCATGTTGCTGCCCGTGACTATTCCTAACGGCAGCAATCCGCATCCCGGCGTGACCAACGTGCTGGCGCTGGCCATCTACCCGATGCAAATCGCGAAGGTGATTGTGACGAACTTGGATGAGCACCAGAATTTCGGCGACTTGTATGGCGTTTTATCATTTGATGAAACCTATGATGTTTTGAATAGCCATGACGGGTTACACAATACCTACGGCACCACGCCATTGGTTTATGACGACAGCCTCAATCCTATCGCGGGTTCCCAGACATCCGATGGGCCGGGCAGTTTGGCAAACTTCCGTGGCAAGTCCACGCCCGGTGTTTGGGTTTTGAACGAGTCAGATAATTCACCGACAGGCACCGGTCAGGTGAGCGTGCTCACCATGAAAATTCAACCGCATCGCGACCTGAAGCAGCCGGGTATTGAAGTGGTGGTGCCCGCCGGCGGCTGGTTCATTGACTATGTGGACGTGCCACCGGGCTACACCAACCTGACGTTCTACGCCACCAACCTGCCGCCGACGGTGGCGCCCCAGCCCATCCAGATGTATGAATTGCTCGGCAACGAGCCGACGTTGACGGATTACGATCAGGAGGCGGATTTGACCAACTGTATCATTGGCAACTATCCAACCGGCACCGATCCGGGCAACGCCATTTCCGTCGGGCCGCCGTTGAACACGGGGCAGTATTTCATCGGGCTTTACAATCCCGGCAGCGTGGACGCGACGGTGCTGCTCTCCGCCTCGCTCGGCTACGGCTCGGGCGTGAACGACAATTATAGTTTTGTCAGCGGCTCCTCCACCGCCCTGCTGCCGGATGCGGTGACCGGTTCCGACATCATCGTGCCCACCACGGTCACGCAACTGGTCTCGTCGGTGAGCGTGGGTATGGTGGTGCAGACGCCGCGCATTTCGGATTACACCTTCACGCTCGTCAGCCCGACCGGTCAGCGCGTGTTGCTGATGGAAAATCGCGGCGGCACGGACACGAACGGCGCAGGCACGGAATTCGTTTATACCAACGTCCTGAATTCCACGGCCACCGGCGGCGCAGCACCGGAGACCAACTCGCTTGCAATCTACGGGGGAATTACGTCGGTGCCGATTACCTATAATTTCTACACCGTGCCGGATCGGATGACGGTTTACGACACGACCAATGCGGCGAATTTCATTCCGGGCGGGCCAGATTGCATTTTGGATACTGGGTTTATCAGCAATCCGCCGGCGGGCGGTGGTGGCGGGGCGCAAAACACGATGCCATTGACCACCAATGTTGTGTTCCCGCAAGGCACAACGGCCATCACCATCATCATGAACCAGAATGGAAATCCGTATTCCACCGGTGGCGATGCGTGGACTTACACCGCCGGCGCGCCGGTGACGAATTACGAGTATCTGGTGTTCACTGACGACACGAACCTGGCCAACAACGTGCCGATTAAGTTCGCCCAGCCGCCGTTTAGCTTCACGGAATTGTCGTCCAATTACACACTGTGCGATTTCGAGCTGGCGACGAACGGACTTTATTCGGGACCGACGAATGTCTATGACGCGTTCGGCGGCTGGACCGTGCCAACCAATCTAGTATCCGTCAGCACCATATTTAATGTCACCAACTTAAGCATTGGTCCCACGAACATGTTCGTGCAAGTCACGAACGTGACCGTGCTAACCAACAACCAGGTGAGCGTCGTGGCGGATCCGTCGGATTCCATCGGCGACAACGTCGGCACGAACCTGCTCGCGCTCGCCAACGGCACCATCACCCGCAATCTCGCGACGGTGCCGGGGCGCATTTACAACGTGACCTTCTGGTTCCGCGGCCCCGGCATCTCCAGTTGGTGGCGCGGCGAGGGCGACGCCACGGACAGTTCCGATCCGGAAAAGAACGCGAACAACGGCGCGCTGGTCGGACGCTTCAATTTCCCGGCGGGCGAGGTGGGTCAGTCGTTCGGCTTTGAGGACGGCGGCGACGAGTTTGAATTTGCCGGCACCAACAGCTACGTCCAGATTCCGCAAAGCACCTCGCTCGACGTGGGCAAGGGCGGCGGCTTCACGGTGGAAGGCTGGATCAATCCGACGAATTTATTCCGCCCGCAGCCGCTCGTCGAGTGGCTGGCCAAGGCGCCGACGAACACCACGGACACCAACTTCAACATCGTGGCCGGTCCGTATCTCGATGCCGCCAACGGCCATTATTATTATCTGCTCGGCGCGACGAACTGGACGGTTTCCGAAAACTGGGCGGAGGAACTCGGCGGCCATCTGGCGACGGTGGACACCGCGAACGAGGAGAACTGGATCTTCGACAACTTCGCCAATTACGGCAGCGTGAACCATAACCTGTGGATCGGCCTGACCAACGCCCAGGCGACCGCTTTCGGCTGGATCAGCGGCGAGACCAATGCGTATGTGAACTGGCTCAGCAGCCAGCCGTTGAATAACAGCGGCACGCGCAATTATACCTTTATCCAGGGCGCCACCAACGTGCCATCCGGCCTCTGGGTGTGCGCGAACGACAACGGTTTCATCCAGAACGCGCCCGGCAAGATGAACATCGTCTATGGCGTGGCCGAGGTGGACCAGATCCAGACCAACGGCGTGCAGTTCTGGGTGTCCGTCACCAACTCCATGCCCGGCGGCACCAACCTGCTGGCCGGCCTCACGGCGCTGAACATCACGAACGGCGGCTGCCTGTATGTCAACCTCATTGACACGAGCAACAACTGGCACGAGGTCTATTCCGCCCCCGGCCTGCTGCAGAGCAATGTCTTCCAGCATGTCGCGCTGACCTTCGACACCAACAGCGGCCTCGCCAAGCTGTATTTTAACGGCACCAACGTGGCTTCGACCAACCTCTTCCAACCCGGCGGACCGTCCACGCCCATCGTGCCGTTCGTGCCGCGAACCGACGGCGATGTGCTGCTGGGCCGCGACCTGACGCTTTACACGAACAATTATTTCGGCGGGCGCATGGACGAGGTGAGCATCTACAACCGCGCGCTGTCCGACGCGGAAATCGCCGCGATCTACCGCGTGTCCGCGACGGCCACGAACGGGTTGACCGGCAAGTTCGACCCGGCGGTGGTGCCGGAGACCGGCCTCGCCGAGGCGGCCGTGGTGTTTGGTTCCGACAGCAACGTCATCTACGGCATCAACAACCAGTGGGACGTGAACAGTTACACGTTCACCGCCACGTCCAACACCATGCCGCTGCGCATCACCGGCCTCGAGCCGGGCATTCTGCTGGATGACTTTGCCGTCTCGGAGGCGCCGCTCACGAACATGTATTATTTGCCGGAGCAATCGTTGAACACCACGCTTGCCGGCGATGCCGCCAGCGGCACCTGGACGTTGCAGGTCTGGGACAACCTGGCCGGCGGCTATGTGACCAATCTCACGCAGCTCGTGAACTGGCAATTGAATCTGACGCTGCAATCCAATTCGGTGGTGGCCGCTTCGCTTTCGCCGCAGACGCCGACGCCCAGCACCGTGGGGCCGGGCCAGTTGGTGGATTATGCCGTCACCGTTCCGAGCTGGGCTAAATACGCGACTAACATTCTGGTCTCGTCCACCTTGCCGGTGAATCTGTATTTCAACCAGACCAGCCCGCCCACGGCCACCGTGCCGCCGGATTATCAACTGCTGAACAATGTTTCTTCCGGCATCGGCTTGCCGGTGCTTTCGTCCACCAATCCGCCGAGCGTGCCGCCGCTGCTCCCCGGCCAGACGTATTATCTCGGCGTCCAGAACAACGGCGCAACGGCAGCCTCGGTGGTGCTGGAAGTGGATTACGACATCACCGCGCTGACGAATGGCGTGCCGTATTCCAGCACGCTGACGACCAACGACGCGCTGCGCTACTTCTCCTTTGTCGTCACGAGCAACGCCTACGAGGCCACGTTCCAGTTGCTCCAGTTGAGCAGCAACGCCGATCTCGTCGTGAGCAAGGGGCCGCCGCTGCCAATCCTGACGAATACCGAATACGGCAGCTTCAACGCGACCAACGCGGACGAAAATATTTTTGTGCTGACCAATTCCACGCCCGTGCCGCTTTCGGCGGGCACCTGGTATCTCGGCGTCATCCGCCGCGACCGCGGCCCGGTGAGCTATTCCGTCCTGGCCAAGGAACTCGACAACACCGCCGCGCCGACGATCATTGACCTGACCAACGCCGTGCCGTTCAACTTCACCGCCGGGCCGGGTGCGGCGCTGACGAATTTCTTCCGCTTCAGCGTCACCAACAATCCGGCGCTGACCAACGCCCACAGCGTGCGCTTCCAGCTCTACAACCTGAGCGGCAACGGCGACCTGACGTTGCAGACCAACGCGCCGCCGCTCGCGCCGCCGTTCTTTGAGAGCAGCCAGAACCCCGGCCGCAGTCCGGAACTGATCTGGGTTTACACCAACGGCGCGCTGACCAACTTCCCGGCGAACTGGTATCTCGGCGTGCCGAACCATGAGGTCACGAACATCACCTACACCATCGTGGCCGCGATTGACACGAACGCCTATTTCCCGGCGTTCCCCGGCGCGGAAGGCATGGGTGGTGGCGCAATCGGCGGCGGCCGGCTGGGTTACAGCAACACGGTTTATCACGTCACCTCGTTGGCCGATTCCGGCGCGGGCACCTTGCGCGATGCGGTCAGTTCCACCAACCGCACGGTGGTCTTCGACATTTCCGGCACCATCTGGCTGCAGTCGCGGCTGGTCATCACGAACTCGTTCCTGACGCTCGCGGGCCAGACTGCGCCGGGCGATGGCATCACGGTCGCCGGCTGGGAAACTTCCGTGACCAACGCGCATGACATCATCATCCGCTACCTGCGTTTCCGGCCCGGCGGCGGCGCGACGTTCACCAACACCGTCTGGGCGAACAGCTTTGACGGTGCCACCAGCAATTCCATGCCGGCCGCCGGGCAATATTTTGCCGGCTGGTATGTGGCCAGCAACAATGTTGACTGGCTCACCAACGGCACGTCGGGCGCGATCACTTACAACAGCAACAACTGCTTTGTGGGCTTGAACGGCACCACCAACGGTTCGATTGTCACCAACCTGCCGACCGTTCCAGGCGTGAGTTACAGTGTGGGTTTTGCTTTTGCGCACAATCCAGATTCGGTTTCGGCCAATGCGGCGCAACTGGTGGTGAACAGCAATCTTGTGCTCACGGTGTCACCGGGCAGTGGAAATTCCTGGGCGAATCTGCAATGGGCGGTCACCAATGTCACGTTCACGGCCACGGCGTCGTCCACGCCGCTGGAGTTTGATTCGCTGAATCCGGGCGCTGCCGGCGTGCTGCTGGATGCGGTCAGTTTGTCCACGAACTTCGTGGTCCAGCCCGGCTTCGACGCGCTCCGCTTCATCACGGCGTCAAATGTCATCGCGGATCACGTCTCCGCGACCTGGGCGCCGCGGCAGGTGGTTTCGGCGATTGATTCGACGAACCTCACGGTGCAATGGTCCGTGCTCGCCGAGCAGCTTTATGCTTCCACGAACCAGCCGTTCGACGGCACGCAGGCGCGCATCGGTGCGGGCGGGTTGACGTTCCACCATAATCTTTACGCGAACAATGCCGGCGGCAATCCGCATCTGGCGGACAACGTGAGCCTCGATTTCGTGAACAACGTGATTTACAACTGGGGCACCAACGCCGGCTTCTCGTCGGACGATTTCACGAATGATCCGAACGGCTACACGAATTACCTCAACTACACTTGCAACTATCTTATTGCCGGTTCCAATTCGGTCCAGACGGGCATCGCTTTCAACAGCGCGACCACCAACACCTGGATTTTCCAGACGAATAACTTCATCGATACGAACAATGACGCCGTGCTCAACGGCGGCAACACGCAGTGGGCGATGTTCACCAACCACTACACGGAGTCCGGCCAGCCGTTCCCGCTGGTGCCGGTGGCCACCGACGAGGCGTATCAGGCCTACGAACGCGTGCTCGCCTTTGCCGGCACCTCGCTGCTCCAGCGCGACGCGGCGGACACGAACATCGTCACCGGCGTCCGCCAGCAAAACGGGCAATTCATCACTTCGCAAAGTCAGGTGGGCGGCTGGCCGACACTGAACACCACGGCGCCGCTGGTGGAAACGGATCAGGGCGGCATCCCGGATTATTGGGAGATTTCCGTTTACAATTGGTATCCCAATGCGACCAATGCCATGGGCTCGCTGCCTTCCTCGAACCTGCCCGGCTACACGCGCTTGGAGGAATATCTCAGCTGGCTCGCCAACCCGCACGCGGTGACGGTCTCGAATACTCCGGTGGCGGTGGATCTCTACAAACTGTCCGGCAACTCCGGCAACCTCTCCTTCTCCGTGACCAATGCCGTCAACGGCTCGGTGTATCTCACCAACGTTTTGTATTACACCAATTTCAGCGGCACGGTCATTGGTCCCGTGACCAACACCGGGCCGTTCAGCAACAGTTTTGCCGTCTTCACGCCGACGGCGACCAACATCGGCTATGCGTCGTTTGACTATTACATCACGAATAACGACACACTGGCCTATTTCGGACCCGTGACGGTGAGCGTCGTCGTCAGCGGCGTGCCGGTGTCGCCCATCATCACGCTGACGAACCTGATGCCTTACACCAATTTCACGTCGTATTCCGGCTTGGATTATTACCGCTACGACGTCTCGACGAATTGCTACGGCGTGATGTTCCAGATTTTGAATCCGACCGGCGACGTCAACCTCTACGCCAGCCCCGGCCTGCCGCTGCCGCTGGTCGGCAATCCGGTTTTTGATTCGAGCGTAAATCTCGGAACCAGCAACGAAACCATTATCGTGCTGGCCAACACTGTGCCGCAGGCGTTTACCAACGGCTGGTGGTATCTCACCGTTTCCAACGCGTCCGGCGCGGTGCAGCAATACACCATGCTCGTGACGGAACTCACCGCGCCGGTGTTCCTTTACAGCATGACGAACACGAACGTGCTGGAACTGACGCAGCTCACCGTGACCAACACGGCGATCACCTACGCGCCCGGCCACACTGTCAATTACACCAACTTCCTGATGGTTGACACCAACGCCATGCTCGCGCTCGGCTGGACGAACAGCTTCGCCAACGTCACCAACACGCAGCCGGCCATTGACACCAACGGCGTCATCACCTGGACGCCGAGCGAGGCGCAGGGTCCCGGGGTTTACAAGCTCACCACCATCGCGTTCGACACGAACTCGCCGCCGACCAGCTCGACGAACAGTTTTGACGTGACGGTTTACGAGGTGAACACGCCGCCGTTCTGGCCGACGAACACGCCGAGCCAGACGAACTACACCATTCCCGGTCTGACGTTGCTGACCGTGACCAACACCGCGCTCGACGCGGACTTGCCGACGAACCCGCTGACGTATTTCTTGACCGTCACGCTGGCCAGCACGAATTTCCCTGTCTTTACCAATGCCGTGATTGACACCAACGGCATCATCACCTGGACGCCGACGCTGGCGCAGACGCCGGGCGTGTATTTGTTCACGACCGTCGTGACGGACACCAACGTCTGGGCGCTGACCAACCGCAGTTATTCCGTGACGAATTATTTCACCGTCACCGTCATGCCGGTGATGCTGCCGTTCGCGTTCACGCATCCGGCGCAGTCGGCCACGGGCACGAACGCGCAGCTCGACGGCATGGTGACGCCCAACGGCCTGCCGACGACCGCGTGGTTCCAGTGGGGCAGCAGCACCAACTACGGCCTCGTCACGCCGCCGTCGCCGGTCGGGTCGAACTTTAGTTTCAACGTGGTTTACACCGCCGCCACCGTCACCGGCCTCACGGTGAATCTGCCTTACCATTACCGGCTCGTCGCCAGCAACGCCGTCGGCACGGTTTACGGCTTCGATCAAATTTTTGACCAAGGTTATTTGGTGGCGTGGGGCGCGGACTTCCTCGGCCAGACCGTGCCGCTGCCGGCGGGGGCGACGAATAATTTCCTCACCGCCATCGGCGCGGGCTACGACTTCAGCCTCGCGCTGAACACCAACGGCACGGTGGTCGCGTGGGGCGACGGCATCTTTGGCCAGACCAACGTGCCGGCGAATCTGACCAACGCCGTGTCCGTCAGCGGCGGTTACAAGGACGGCCTCGCGCTGCGCCGCGACCGCACCGTGACGGTCTGGGGTTCGCCGCAATTCAAGCAGACCGGAACCAATGTGCCGGCGGACTTGACCAACGCCGTGCTCGCCGTCAGTGGCGACTGGCACTGCCTCGCGTTGCGCGACGACGGCACGGTGATACCGTGGGGCAACAATTCGGACGGCCAGACGAACATACCGGCTGGTTTGTCCAATGTTGTTTCCATCGCGTCCGGCGGTTTCCACAGTTTCGCCTTGAAGAATGACGGCACGGTGGTTGCGTGGGGCGACAACACCTACGGCCAGACCAATGTCCCCGCCGGTTTGAGCAACGTGGTGGCCGTGGCCGGCGGCGAATCGCACAGCCTCGCGCTGAAGAATGACGGCACGTTGATTGCGTGGGGCGACAACACCTACGGCCAGACAAATGTTCCGGCCGGCAGTGATTTCATCGCCATCGCGTGCGGCGGTTTCCACAGCCTCGCGCTGCGCAACGACGGCACGGTGATCCAGTGGGGCGACAGCAGCGCCGGCCAGAATCCGGTTTTTGCCACCACCAATTTGTCCAACGTTTTCGCCATCGCCGGCGCGGGCGGCGGCGGTTTCCACAGCCTCGCGCTGACGTCGCTCTACGGCTTGAACCAGACGAACAACGCGCCGTTCTGGACGAACACGAATACTTCGCCGACGGTGACAATTTTCCTCGTGACCAACCGGCCGGCCAACGTGTCGTTCACCAACGCGGCGGCGGACACGAATGTTCCCGCGCAAATTTTGTCCTACAAATTGTTGAACGCGCCGAGTTGGGCGAGCATCGGCCAATATACCGGCGTCATCACGTTCACGAACGTCGAGCCGCAAGGCGTGGGCGTGACGACCATTCTCACCAACGTCGTCACCGACAACGGCTATCCGGCGTTGAGCACCACGAACACCGTCACCGTGCTGGTTTATGAAATCAACACGCCGCCGTTCTGGCCGCCGGGTGTGCCGGGCCAGTCCAACTACGTCATCAACGCGGGAAATGTGCTTACGGTCGCCGACCCCGCGAGCGACGCGGATTTGCCGACGAACGTGCTGACTTATTCGGTGTCCGTTTCCGGTGGCGTCACGAATGTATTCATCAATCCGACCAACGGCATTTTCACTTGGACGCCGTCGTCCGCGCAGGTTTCCAGCAATGTTTACACCGTCACCGTTTTCGTGACGGACACGAACGCCTACGCGCTGACCAACAAAACTTTGACCGCGACGAACACGTTCACCGTGACCGTGCTGCCGCCGCTGACGCTCACCAACGGTTTGCCGTCGCCAACCAATGTCCTTGCCGGCAACAGCGTGGAATTCTTCCTCGTCCCGGTGCCGACGAACGCCGACTTCGCCACGAACCGGCTGCTCTTCGCCACGCCCGCCGGCGTGAATGTCTGGTTCACCACCAACGCCCCGCCGAGCGTCGGCGCAACCAACGACTCACTGCTCATCATGAACAGCACTAGCAACACGGCGGTCATCGGCATCAGCACCGTGCCGCCGCTCGTGCCGGGAGCGTTCTACTGGCTCGGGGTGCAAAACACCAACAGTTTCGCGGTGACAAACGCGTTGGAAGTGGATTTCCATCTCTTGTCGTCAGGCGGCCCGATAAATTTCAGCAGCATTGTTTACACGAACTTTGGTGTTACGAATGGCTTCCTGCTGACGTGGTTTGCACCGAGCAAAGACTTATTCCAAGTGCAATGGACGCCGTCGCTCGCGCCGACGAACTGGACGACGTTCACCAATCCGCCGGTCATCAGCTTCAACCCCAGCATCGTGCCAGTGAACCCGACGAACGCGCAGTTCAACTTCTTTGACGACGCCTCGCAGACCGGTGGCAGCTTCGGCACAAACCGGTTCTACCGGCTACTGCTGCTGGCCGCGCCGGCCAACACATTGACATTCCCCGCGCCGTCGAATCAGGTGGTCAGCTTGAGCAGCAGCGTGACCGTGACCAACAAGGCGACGGATTCCAATCCCGGCGCAGTCTTGACTTACAGCTTGCTGAGTTCGCCGGCGGGCGCTTCCATCAACACTAATACCGGCATCATCACTTGGCCGAGCGCCACGCCGTCCGGCCTTGCCGCGCGGTTCACCACGCTGGTTACGGACAACGGCACGCCGTCGGCCAGCGCGACCAACACGTTTACCGTTTTTGTGCTGCCGGTGCCGGCGCTCACCAGCGTCACCGTGACACCGACCAACACCGTGTTGAGCTGGTCTGCGCCGACCAACGACCAGTTCGAGGTGCAATGGACGACCAACCTGCCGCCAGTCTGGACGCTTTATCCGAACAACAGTTTCCCGAACATCTTCACTTCGAGCACCGGCGTGTTCACCTTCACGGACACGAACGCGCCGATGTTGACGAAGTTCTACCAGTTGATCCTGCTGCCTTAAAATTGGTTTTTAGGCCAAAACCAGAAAATGACCGGTTTTGACGTAACTTGTTGAAAACAAGCTTCTTTTCGTGAAATCAGGTCGCCAAAGTCAGACGATACATCGCGATGTATTGCAAGCTTTTTGGAAAAGATGACAAGGAAACGGGAAAAGATGATAGTCCGACGGCGTTAGCTGACAATCTTTCGGCAAAGGATGATAGTCTTATGGCGTGGGATGATAGTCTTTAGTGGAAAGCTTACTGTCTTTTCCCGTCCGCGTGCAGTCCCCAGGCGAAAGCTGACCATCTTTTCCCGTCCGTGTGCCGTCTTTTCTCGGCGGCTGACAATCTTTCGGCGGGGGATGATCATCCAGCGAGGCCAGCGAGCAGACTTTTGGCCGAAGGCGGATACGCCGAAACTGGTGGCGCAACTCCGGCTTTGCTTTCCGCGCGGCTTGGCGTAGTTTCCATCTTTCGGCAGACGGAGAAATTCACCGTATGAGCAAAGAGTTCATCAAAATTGGCGGCGCGCGGGAGCACAACCTCAAGAACCTGACGCTACAGATTCCGCGCGACAAGCTGGTGGTCGTCACCGGCCTGAGCGGCAGCGGCAAATCGTCGCTCGCCTTCGACACGATTTACGCCGAAGGTCAGCGCAAATACGTTGAATCGCTTTCGGCCTACGCGCGGCAATTTCTCGACCAGTTGCAAAAGCCCGACGTAGATTTCATCGAAGGACTTTCACCCGCGATTGCGATTGAACAGCGCAGTTCCGGCTCCAGCCCGCGCTCCATCATCGCCACGACGACGGAGATTTACGATTACCTGCGTCTGCTCTACGCGCACATCGGCAAGGCGCATTGCCCTGAAACCGGCGTGCCGATTTCCACGCAAAGCACCAGCGACATCGTGGATAAAATTCTCGCGCTGCCGCCGAAAACCAAAATCATGCTGCTCGCGCCGGTCGTGCGTCGGCAGAAGGGCGAATTCCGCGACGTCTTCGAACGGCTGGCGCGCGAAGGCTTCGTCCGCGTGCGCGTGGACGGCGAAATCTTGGAGCTGGGCGAGGAAGCCGCGCGCATCAGGCTCGACAAAAAGAAATTCCACAACATCGAGGCCGTGGTGGACCGCTTGGTGATTGACGACAAAATCCGCGTGCGCCTCGGCGATTCCGCCCAGACGGCGCTGCGCCTCGGCGAAGGCGTGATGTTCACCCTGCATCAGTTGGCCGTCGCCACCGATGGCGCGTGGATTGAGACGCTGCACTCGAACAAGATGTGTTCGCCGGCGACCGGCAAAAGCTACGATCCGCCGACGCCGAAACATTTTTCCTTCAACGCGCCCGCCGGTGCGTGTCCCGTCTGCCACGGCCTCGGCCAGAAGATGGTTTTCGACGAGGCGCTCGTCGTGCCGAATTTTGAAGAGCCGCTCGAAAGCGCCATCCAGCCCTGGCGGCGCGCGGGCAAGCGGATGAACATTTATTACAAGGCCATGCTGCGGAGCGTCGCGGGACATTTCAACGTGGATTTGCAGACGCCGTGGAAAGATCTGCCGGAGAATTTTAAAATGGTTTTGCTCCACGGCTCCGGCGAGGACAATGTGGCGTTCAAGTTCTGGCGCGGCGGCAAGGTCAGCACGATTGACCGGCCGTTCGAAGGCGTGCTGGTAAATCTGGAGCGCCTCGCGACCGAGAGCGAAAGCGAGTTCATGCGCAACCGGCTCAAGGCCTACATGACACCGCAGTTCTGCGATATCTGCGGCGGCAAGCGGCTGAAGCCGGAAATCCTCGCCGTGACGCTCGGCGGCGAACAGTTTGTTTCTAAACTAAAAACTAAAAACTCAAAATCTAAAACTCTCAAGATTCCCGGCCAGTCCATTATGGATGTGTGCGGCTTGTCGGTGGAAAAGGCCGACGAGTTTTTTGTGGCACTCAAGCTCACGGAGTTCGAGCAGAAGATTGCCGGCGAAGTCATCAAGGAAATCCGCGCGCGGCTAGGCTTCCTGAAAAACGTCGGCCTCGCTTATCTCACGCTCGACCGCGAGAGCGGCACGTTGAGTGGCGGCGAGGCGCAGCGCATCCGGCTCGCCACGCAAATCGGCGCGGCGCTTGTCGGCGTGCTTTACGTCTTGGACGAGCCGAGCATCGGTTTGCATCAGCGCGACAACGACCGGCTGCTCGCCACGCTCAAAGGCCTGCGCGATTTGGGTAACACGGTCTTGGTCGTCGAGCACGACGCCGACACGATCCGCGCAGCCGATTACATTTTGGATCTCGGTCCGGGCGCAGGCGTCCACGGCGGCGAACTGGTGGCGGCTGGCACGTTGCCGGAAATTCTCGCGGCCAAAAAATCTTTGACCGGCCAATATCTCACCGGCGAGCTGAGCATCGCGGTTCCGAAAAAACGCAACGCGCCGTCGGAAGACAAGGGTTGGCTGGAGGTGATCGGCGCGACAGAGAACAATTTGCAGAACATTGACGTGCGGATTCCGCTCGGCACATTCACTTGCGTCACCGGCGTGAGCGGCTCCGGCAAGAGCACGCTGGTCAGCGACATCTTGCAGCGCGCGCTGTTTCGCAAATTCTTCGGCTCGAAGGAGCGGCCCGGTGAACACGAGGCGCTGCGCGGTTTTGAATCGCTCGACAAAGTCATCGTCATTGACCAATCGCCGATTGGCCGCACGCCGCGCAGCAATCCGGCGACTTACACCGGCATGTTCAACCACATCCGCGACCTGTTCGCGAAATTGCCGGCCGCAAAAGTGCGCGGCTACGAGCCGGGCCGTTTCAGTTTCAATGTCAAAGGCGGTCGCTGCGAAAAGTGCGAGGGCGACGGCGTGCTGAAAATTGAGATGAATTTTCTGCCGGCGGTTTATGTGACGTGCGAGGCGTGCAACGGCAAGCGCTACAATCGCGAGACGTTGGAGATTTCTTATAAAGGGAAAAACATCGCGGATGTTTTGGATATGACCGTCGAAGAAGCTGTCACTTTTTTCCGCGCTGTGCCGAAAATTTTTGATCCGCTGCTGACGCTCGCGGAAGTCGGTCTCGGCTACATCCGGCTCGGTCAGCAGGCGACGACGTTGAGCGGCGGCGAGGCGCAGCGTGTGAAGTTGGCGACGGAATTATCGCGCAAGGCGACGGGTCGGACGCTTTACATTTTGGACGAGCCGACCACCGGCCTGCATTTTCACGACGTCGCGAAATTGCTGGAAGTGTTGTTCAAATTGCGCGACACCGGTAACACGCTGCTCATCATCGAGCACAATCTGGACGTGATCAAAACGGCGGATTGGATCATTGACCTTGGCCCGGAAGGCGGTTCCGGCGGCGGAAAAATTGTTGCCGAAGGTCCGCCGGAGAAAATCATCCACTGCGCGGCGAGCTTCACGGGGCATTATTTGAAAAGCGTGCTGGCGTGATTTTGGAGTCTGCCGAAAAAGCTTTGACAAGTCCGCCGCCGGGAGCAGAATCGCTGGCATGAAAATCCTCCCTGCCGTTCTCCTCGTCGCCGCCTTGGCCTTTACCACTTCCATCCAAGCCGCTCCGCCGTCGGATGAATCCATCAACCAGTTTCTGGAATTGTCCAAGGCTGGGAAACTTCTGGACTCGGTCTGGGCGCAGATGGACGGCCTCATGAAATCCAGCATGCAACAGGTGACCAAGGGCAAGCCTCTGAGCGCTGACGAACAGGCCATCATGGACCGGCAGCAGACCAAGATGATGACCATCATGAAGGAAGAATTGAGCTGGGACAAATTGAAGGACGGTTTTATCCAGGTCTATCGCGATACGTTTACCCAGGAGGAAATGGACGGCATCATCGCCTTCTACAAATCTCCGGCGGGTCAGGCGTTCGTTGACAAGCAGCCGGCGCTGATGAAAAACACCATGGCGCTCATGCAGCAGCGGATGGGGCCAATGATGCAGAAAATCCAGCAGATGACGGAAGAGACCGCCAAGGAGATTAAGGCCGCGAAGGCCAAGAATTGAATTGCGCCACCGGCCTTTCGTTTATTTCCGCTTTTGTCATTGCGCCGCGTCGTTTAGATTCGGCGCATGGCTTTTTCCCGGCGCTGGCTTTTGATTGTGTTCTTGCTCGTCCCCTGCGGCGGGCAGCTTTTCGCCGCCTCGCGGGAAGACCGCGCCTTCGCCGCCGCCACGGCGGCTTTTCAGGACGGCATTTATGATCGCGCGGAAACGCAGTTCGCGCAATTTGTCCTCCATTTTCCCAAATCAGAACGGGTGCCGCAGGCGTTGCTGGTGCTGGCACAAGCGCAGCTCAAACAAGGCAAGTATGCCGCCGCCGCCAATCTGCTGACATCGCGGGCGGCGGGCGCCGGCCTGCTGGCGGATGCCTATGCCTACTGGCTCGGCGAGGCACAGTATGCAAAGGGCGATTTCACCAATGCGGCGGCGACCTTTTCTTCGATAGCCGGCAAATATCCCGATTCAACGCTGCGGCTGACGGCCGTGGTGGAAGCGGCAGCGGCGTATGCGCAGGTTTCCGACTGGCCGCGCCATGACGCCTTGCTGGAGGCGGCCAACGGCGTTTTTACGCGCGCGGCGCAGACGGACCCGGACAATGCGCTCGTCATCAATGGTCGGCTGTCGCTGGCCCAGTCCAAACTTGCGCGGGGTGATTTTGCCGCCGCCGGAAAATTTCTTGAGCTGCTCGATCCTCCGGCGCTCACGCCCGAACAGGACTGGCAGCGCTTGAATTTGTTGTATCAAGTGAAGCTTGGTCTGAACGATTTTGCCTCCGCGCTCGCGGTCACGACCAATCTGATGTCGTCCGCCAAAAATCCCGGGCGGCTGGCCGAAAGCGTGGCGCTGCACGCCACGGTGCTGGAGAAGGCAAACCTGCCCGCCGCCGACGCGTGGTCGGCAAATCTGGCCGCGGGTGTGCCGGAGGAGCGCCAGCACGAGGCCATTTTGCGGATGGCTGCCCTGGCGGCCGCGCAGGGCGACGTGACGAATGCCGTCGCCAGTCTGGAAAAATACCTAGCGCAATTTCCGAATTCGCCGCTGTCGGAGTTGGCGCTGGTGACGCTGGGCGAGCTGCACCTGCGGGAATTCACCTCCACGGCGGCGGCGGACCAGCTGGCGGCCGCGCAGACCAACTTTGACCGCTTCATCGGCACGTTTGCGAACAGCTCGTTGCGGGGCAAGGCCTGTCTGGACCGCGGCTGGTGCAACTGGAACGCGGAACAATTTACCAATAGTCTAGTGGACTTTCGCGCGGCGGTGAAGCGGCTGCCGCCCTCGCCGGAACAGGCCGTGGCGAAATTCAAGGCCGGGGATGCGCTGTTCATGCTGAAGCGGTTTGCCGAGGCGCGCGAAAATTATGAGGCGGTGCTGGACGGTTATGAAGGTTTTCCCGAAGTCGCGCAGTCGCTGGGCGACCGCGCCCTCTACCAGATTTTACGGGCGGATATCGAATTGGCGGACACGAACGGCTCTGCGGCGGCGATGGCCAAAATGCTAGAGAAGTTTCCCGCTAGCGAGCTTGCGGACAACAGCCAGTTGTTGCTCGGCGAGGCCTTCTCGGATTTTCGCATGCCGGAAAAGGCGCGCGAGGTCCTGCTGCCATTTGCCCGGCAATATCCCGGCTCGCCGCTGCTGCCGGAAGTGGAGCTGGCGCTGGCGCGGACTTTCGAGCGCGAGGCCAACTGGCCGGCCGCCATCACGAATTACGAGGCTTGGCTGAATAATCATCCGACGAACGAGCTATTCCCGCAGGTGCAATACTCGCTGGCCCGCGCCCACGATCAGGCCGGGCACGAGACAAATGCGTTCCAACTGTTCTCCGCCCTTGCGTCGAGGTTCCCGACGAACGAACTCGCGCCGCTCGCGCAGTGGTGGGTGGCGGATCATTTTTACCGCGCCGGAAACTTTGTTGGCGCGGAGACGAACTACGAACTCATTTTCCAGACACCGGCGTGGAAAAATTCAACAAACTTGTTTTATCAGGCGCAGTTGATGGCCGGTCGCGCGGCGGCGGGCCGGCAGGGCTGGGCAGATGCCAACAGTTATTATTTGAAGCTGCTGAACGACACCAACTGCGTGGATGAACTCAAGAATCAGGCCCGTTTTGCCTACGCCGCCTCACTGATGCAGGCGCCTTCGCCGGACACCAACAACCCGGCCATGAATTTTCAGCTGGCTACCAATATTCTGGCGCAGATGCCGCCGACCAACGACCTCGGCGTGCTGGCCTTGAGCCAGATTGGCGACTGCTGCCTCCAGCTAGGAGCGCTGGACGCCGCTACCAACGCCTATGCGCAGGGGATGTCGGCGCGCGCCGCCACCGAAAATTTGCGCAGCCGCGCGAAGGTCGGCATGGGCATCGTGCTGGAAAAAAAGGCCGAACTGGCGGACGGCGCCGCCCGGTCGGCCCTTTGGAAACAGGCGCGCGACCAGTATCAGGATGTGCTGGATGCCTGGCGTGCCGGCGAACTGACGGATGCCTTCTGGGCGAAGAAGGCTGGTTTACAGGAACTGGCCGTGCTGCCGAAAACCGGCGTCAACGACACTGACCAATTCTTTGCGGACTTGGAAAAACTCTTTCCATCATTGAAGGACACTCTGGAAAAGAAAAAGGCGGCCTTGAAAAATTAGCCCGGATTTGAATGGTAAAACGCCGTTCCGTTTTTTGCGGAACGGCGTTTTGGTTTTAGCGAGGATCAAATCCAGTTCTTCTTCACCAGCCACGTCTTGATAACTTGCGTCAGGCCGACGTAGCAAAGCAGGGTTGCAGCGAGAATCGGCCAGAACTGCCACGGCAGGGGGACAAAGTGCAGAATTGGCGCCAGCGGTGAGTAAGGCAGATAGCCGCCGATGGCCATGATCAAAATCGTGGTCATGGAAAGCTGCCAGCTCGAGCGCGATTGCACAAACGGGATTAGGTTCGTGCGAATCACGTGGATGATGAGCGTCTGAGTCATGATGGATTCGACGAACCAGCCGGTTTGAAACAGCGAGGCCGCATAGACTTTGTCCGGGTCGGTGACGCCAGCGAAACGCTGGGCCATTTCCACCGGCACCATTCCCAGATTGCTGCATTTGAAGAAAAACCACATGACCGCAAACGTGGTGTAGTCGAAGATCGAGCTGATTGGGCCGATGAACATGATGAACCGCGCAATCTCACCCATTGCCCACGGCCGCGGCTTGGCAATCTGCGAAGTGGCGACGTTGTCGGTCGGGATTGGCACCTGCGAAAAATCGTAGAGCAGGTTGTTCGTGAGCAGTTGGATCGGCAGCATCGGCAGGAACGGCAGCCACGCACTGGCGCCGAGCACGCTGAACATGTTGCCGAAGTTGGAACTCGCGCCCATGCGGATGTATTTCAAAATGTTGACGAACACTTTGCGGCCTTCGATCACGCCTTCTTCGAGCACCATCAAATCTTTTTCGAGCAAGATCACGTCGGCGGATTCCTTAGCGATGTCCACGGCGTTGTCCACGGAAATGCCCACGTCAGCGGCACGTAGCGCAGGCGCGTCGTTGATGCCGTCGCCCATGAAGCCGACGACGTGCTTGTTTTTTTGTAACGCCTGCACGACGCGCTTTTTGTGCGCGGGTGACAGGCGCGCGAACACGTCCGTCGTTTCGACGGCCACGGCGAGTTGCTCGTCGGACATTTTTTCCACGTCGTTGCCGAGGACAATTTTTTCCGCATTGATGCCGACCTCGGTGCAGACTTTGCGCGAAACCAGATCGTTGTCGCCGGTCAGCACTTTGATGGTGATGCCTTGTTGGCGAAGCACGGCGATGGCTTTTTTGGCGGTGTCCTTGGGCGGATCGAGAAACGCCAGATAGCCCGTCAATACTAGCTCGTTTTCATCCGCTTTGGAATAGGCCGTCTGCGCGCCGACTTTTTTATTCGCAATCGCGAGCACGCGAAAACCGTCGCTGCTTAAATCGTTGACCTGCTCGATGAGATTGCCGACGAGAATCGGTTCCATTTCAAAAATTTCGCCGTCGCTTTCAAAATGGGTGCATTTGGCGAACACCGCTTCCGGCGCGCCCTTGGTCAACAGTTGGCGCACGCCGTCCGGACCTTCGACGACCACGGACATCATACGGCGCGAGAAATCGAACGGGATTTCGTCGGCCTTGGTGTATTTGTCCACCGCAAGCTCGTGATGCAGCTCGGTGTATTTCAACACCGCGCGGTCGAGCACGTTTTTCAGGCCCGTCTGGAAATGGCTGATGAGATAAGCATCGCGCAGCACCTCGTTGCTTTCCTTTTTGAAGACGTCCACGTGGAGTTCGAGGATGACGTGGTCAATGGTCAGCGTGCCGGTCTTGTCGGTGCAGAGCACGTCCATCGCGCCGAAGTTCTGGATGGAATGCAGCCGCTTGACGATGACCTTTTTCTTGGACATCGCCAGCGCGCCTTTGGACAGACAGACGGAAACGATCATCGGCAGCATTTCCGGCGTCAGCCCGACGGCGACGGCGAGCGAGAAGAAAAACGCCTCTTTCCAATTGTGTTTCGTGATGCCATTGATGAGAAACACCAGCGGCACCATCACTGCCATGAAGCGCAGCATGAGCCAGGTGAATTTTTTGACGCCCTTGTCAAACGCCGTTTCCACCTGGGTGCCGGCGAGGCTGCCGGCGAGTTTTCCAAAATAAGTTTGCACGCCCGTGGCCACGATCACCGCCGTGGCGGAACCGCTTTCCACGCTGGTGCCGAGGAAACAGAGGTTCGTGTGTTCAATCGAGGAAACATTCGTGCGCGGATCGCGCGCGTCGGTTTTTTCCACCGGCATGGATTCGCCGGTGAGCGTGGCCTGGATGATGAATAGATCCTTAGCCGCCAGCAGCCGCACATCGCCGGGAATCATATCGCCGGCGGAAAGTTTCACCACGTCGCCCGGCACGAGCTGTTTGAGTGGAATTTCCTTTGGTTGGCCATCGCGCACCACCGTGGCGGTGACGCTGATCATTGCTTTCAGTTTGGCGGCCGCGTTATCCGCTTTTGTTTCCTGAATGAAACGCAGCGAAATGCCCAGCACCACCATCAAAACCATCAGCACGCCGCCGGCGATATCCGACGCGCCGCCCGCTGTGGCGAAGGTGATGATCGCCAGCACCGACAGCAAAATCACCAGCGGATTCCGCACGGCTAGGTAAAGTCGCTGGAGCCAGCCGTGATGTTTTTCCTCCGCGACTTGGTTGGGGCCGAACACTTCCAAACGTTCCGCCGCTTCCGCCTCGGTCAAGCCGTTGGCTGAGGTGTTGAGCCGTTGCAGAATGGCGGCGGCATCGCCGGTGGCCGCATCACGGATCAAATCGGCGGTTTGCTGGCCTTGGTTTTTTTTTTCAGCAGGCATATATAACGGGGGTTAGACGGCGTAGCGTTTCAAGACGGTGAGCAGGGAGCGCAGTTCACGGCGGCCTTCGGACTGGCTCGCAGTGCTTTCGATGTATTCGTGCAGGCGGGACTCAATCATTTCTTCGCTGAATGATTTTAGCGCCCGCCGGGCGGAGACGACCTGCATCAGGACATCCGAGCAGTCGGTGTCGGCCTCCACCATCTTTTCGATGGCTTCAACCTGGCCTTTGATCCGCCGTAGGCGGACAACCAAGGCTCGCTTCTCCAGTCCGGGACGAACGTGTTTGGCTTTCACGGCATTACCTTTAACATTTTTCACGGCGCGCGCCACCTCCAAAACGGGGCTTGACGCCAGATAGGGGGTAGGGGTATATGGCGGCGTGGCCGATGTCAACCCAACTCTTGAAGTTGCTGCGAAATGTTTCGCGCCTGTAACCGGATTGTCGTTGACGGGGTGGATTAGAGGTGTAGCCTAGACTACAATTTATGGAAAACAATATCCGCTGGCTGCCGATGTCGGCGGTGCTTGCCGCCGTGGCTTCCGTGGCCACGGCGGAAGATGCCACCAATTCCCCGGCCGCCGGACAAAGCTGGAACTTCCACGTCCAGAACACCGACATCGTGCAGGGCTACCCCGGATTCTCCTCGCCGTATTCCGGCCCGAACAGCTTGCCGGCCGGTGGCGAGACGCGCGAAACAGTCTCGCTGGATTTGCTGGCCGGCGTCCGACTGTGGCCGGGCGCGGAAGCGCACATCGATGGTATGATGTGGCAGGGATTTGGCGTGAACAACGCGCTGGGCGCGGATGGGTTTCCCAACGGCGAGGCATTTCGCCTTGGCACCGAGGTTCCGAATGGTGCCATCACGCGCCTGTTCATCCGGCAGACGATTGGTTTCGGCGGCGAAGAGGAAAACATTGAGGATGACCAGCTCACGCTTGCCGGCAAACAGGATATTTCCCGACTTACCGTCACACTGGGCCGATTTAGCGCCAAGGATATCTTCGACAACAACGCCTATGCCAACGATCCGCGCACGCAGTTCATGAACTGGGCGCTGATGGCGAACGAAGCGTGGGATTATCCGGCGGACGCCATCGGCTACACCACCGGCTTGGCCGTGGAATTGAATCAGCCGAACTGGACGTTGCGCTATGGTTTTTTTCAGCTGCCGCGCTACTCAAATGCACTGACCGCCGAGGACCGCATTTTCAAATGGCCGTTTGACGGCTCGGCGCAGGATGGCCCACTGCTGGAAGCTTGGGGCATGGTGACGGAATTCGAGCGCCGATTCAGCCTCAAAGATCATCCCGGTGTCATTCGGTTTCTGGCGTATCTGAACCGCGCCAACATGGGCAGTTATCAGGATGCGGTGAATGCCGCTACGCCGACCAGTCCCGCCGATATCACGGCTTCGGCTGCTTTTCGCTACAAATACGGTTTTGGCCTCAATCTCGAACAGGAGGTTGCCAAAAACGTCGGCGTGTTTTCACGGCTCGGCTGGAGTGACGGGCAAAGCCAGGCGTGGGTTTTCAGCGATGTGGATTACACGGCCACGGCGGGCATCAGCCTCAAGGGCGAAGCGTGGCATCGCCCTGATGACACGTTCGGTTTGGCCGGCGTGCTGAACGGTCTTTCCCATGTGCATCAGGAATTTTTCGCGGCCGGTGGCACCGGCATTCTCGCGGGCGATGGTAACCTGAATTACGGCTGGGAGAAAATTGTGGAAACGTATTACGACTTCAAAATCTGGAAGACCTTGCACAGCTCGCTGGATTATCAATTCATAGACAACCCGGCCTTCAATCAGGATCGCGGGCCGGTTTCCGTCTTCGGCGCGCGGGTGCACTGGGAGTTTTGACGGGGTGATTCCCTTTCTTGCACGATTCCGGCGAATCGGCTAGTTTAAAGCCGTTCGGGGAGCCAAATCACCTGTGGGTGACGCTGAGAGTTCGGTGCGGGAGCACCGATGACCCGTGAACTTGATCCGGATAATGCCGGCGCATGGATTTCACCACTCACTGGCTTTCCTTCCAAAAATTATGATCGCGACCAAAGAATCGTTCGAACCGCACAGCAGCGAGCAGTTGCCCAACAGCAAGCGCGTCTATGTTGAGGGCCAGCTCCATCCCGATATCCGCGTGCCGATGCGCCAGATCACGCTGACGCCCACGACGTTCAACGAGTGCGACGTGCGCCCGAACAAACCCGTGCGCGTCTATGATTGCAGCGGGCCGTGGGGCGATCCTGCCTTCACCGGCAAGTCTGAGGAAGGTCTGCCCGCGCTGCGTCGCGAATGGATTTTGAAGCGCGGCGACGTGGAGGAATACGCCGGCCGCGAAGTGAAGCCGATGGACAATGGCTATCTCTCCGGCAAACACGCCGAGTTCGCCAGCGCGGCCGAGAAGAACCGCCTCGTGGAATTTCCCGGACTGCTTGGCCAGCGCCGCAAGCCGCTGCGTGCGAAGGCCGGCAAGGTCGTTACGCAACTCGCCTACGCCCGCGCCGGCATCATCACGCCGGAGATGGAATTCATCGCCATCCGCGAAAACATGGGCCGCGCCCGTATTTCGGACATGGCGAATGATATCGTTCGCAACCAACTCGACAAGCAGCACGCGGGTTCGCAACAGCTTGCCGCGAGCGAATTCACGCCGAGCGTTTTCAAAAAGTTTCCGCAGCGCATCCCGAAGGAAATCACGCCGGAGTTCGTGCGCCAGGAAGTCGCGGCTGGCCGCGCGATTATTCCGAACAACATCAATCACCCCGAGTCCGAGCCGATGATCATCGGCCGCAACTTCCTCGTGAAGATCAATTCCAACATCGGCAACTCCGCCGTGGCGTCGTCCATCGAAGAAGAAGTGGAGAAGATGCGTTGGTCCATCAAGTGGGGCGCGGACACCGTCATGGATTTGTCCACCGGCAAGAACATTCACGCCACGCGCGAATGGATTCTCCGCAACTCGCCCGTGCCCATCGGCACCGTGCCGATTTATCAGGCGCTGGAAAAGGTCAACGGCCGTGCTGAAGACCTGACGTGGGAACTCTTCCGCGACACGCTGATCGAGCAGGCCGAGCAGGGCGTGGATTACTTCACTATCCACGCCGGCGTGCTGCTGCGCTTTGTGCCGCTCACGGCCAACCGCATGACGGGCATCGTCTCGCGCGGCGGCAGCATTATGGCCAAGTGGTGTCTCTCGCATCATAAAGAGAATTTCCTCTACACGCACTGGGATGAGATTTGCGACATCATGGCCGCGTATGACGTGGCGTTCTCCATCGGCGACGGACTGCGGCCCGGCAGCATTGCCGATGCGAATGACCAGGCGCAGTTCGGTGAACTCCAGGTGCAGGGCGAATTGACCAAGCGCGCGTGGGCCAAGGGCGTGCAAGTCATGAACGAGGGCCCCGGCCACGTGCCCATCCACATGATCGAGGAGAACATGCACAAGCAACTCGAATGGTGCGGCGAGGCGCCGTTCTACACGCTGGGCCCGTTGACCACCGATATCGCACCCGGCTATGACCACATCACCAGCGGCATCGGCGCGGCGATGATCGGTTGGTATGGCTGCGCGATGCTCTGCTACGTCACGCCCAAGGAACACCTCGGCCTGCCGAACAAGAAGGACGTCAAGGACGGCGTCATCGCCTACAAGATCGCCGCGCACGCCGCCGATTTGGCGAAGGGCCATCCCGCCGCGCAATACCGAGACAACGCCATCTCCAAGGCGCGGTTCGAATTCCGCTGGGAGGACCAGTTCAACCTCGGGCTTGACCCGGTGACCGCGCGCGAATTCCACGACGCCACGCTGCCGCAGGACGGCGCGAAGACCGCGCATTTCTGCTCCATGTGCGGCCCGCATTTCTGCTCGATGAAGATCACCGAGGACGTCCGCAAATACGCTGCCGAACAAGGCCTCGCCGAGGAGGAGGCGTTGAAGAAGGGCATGGAAGAAAAGTCCCGGGAGTTCGTGGAAAAAGGCGCGGACGTCTACCATGCGCCGGCGGCCTGAACCGCGCGCGGCGGCACTGTGCCAATGATCCCCGAGGTGGGACAAAACCGGACAAAACCACGCCGCCGCCCGCACCAATCCGGTTAAAGACCGATCAAAGACCAATCAAAGAGGAAGCGTAGAGGAAGCGCGGAGGCAGGCCGGCGGGCGCAGGACACCGGAAATCCCGCCCCGGAACCGTGCCGGAATGGCGCGGGACGGGGCGCTGCCGCTTGACGCCGGGACGGCTGCACGTAGAGCAATTTCTGCTGTTGATTCCGCCGAAACTTTGCGAAACTGGCCCCGCCATGAAACGCAATGGACGCACCCGCCAATCCGCCGCACCGCATCCCGGCCTCGCCGAGGAAGCGGCGCTGCGGATGGAAGAAAAGTCGAAGGAGTTTGTGGAAAAAGGCGCGGAGGTTTGCGCGAAGGCGTGATTCATGTCCACGCAGCCACCAACAATTTATTTGATTGCCGGCTGCAATGGCGCGGGCAAGACCACCTTTGCCAAAGAATTTCTGCCGACCGAGGTAAAATGTCTGCGCTTCCTGAATGCGGACGAAATCGCGCGCGGATTATCGCCGTTGAAACCCAGCGCCGGTGCAATTCGTGCTGCACGGTTGCTGCTCACGCAATTTGACGAGTGCCTTCGCCGTCGTGAGACATTTGCGTTGGAAACCCATTGAGCGGCAAGACCTACATCCGGCAGTTTGTCCGCGCCCGTGAACTCGGCTTTGAAATCGAACTGCATTACCTCTGGCTTTCCAGTCCGGCGCAAGCCATCGCCCGCGTGCGGCAACGCGTGCAACAGGGCGGACACCACGTTCCCGCCGGCGACATCCGCCGCCGGTTCAAGCGCAGTCTCGTTCATCTGCTCGCCGACTATCTGCCGCTGGCCACGCGCTGGGCGGTTTGGGACAGCCGCAACCTGCCCGCAAAACGGCTGGCCATTTCCGGTGTAAATGCTATTGAATCTGTGCGACCATTGATCGGCCTATGAAAACGAACGGACACAAATCCACCAAAAGCCCGGCCTTTGTGCGGCGCGCCGAACGCGCCCTGCGCCGCGCTGCGCATAAGGTCAAAACCCAGAACCGCGCGTTGAAACTTCCCGTGATTGTCTGGCAGGACGGCAAAGTGGTCGAGAAACCCGCTTGAAACATGAAACCTGAAACTTGCAACTCCGCGCAGCGGCCCGGTCTCGCCGAGGAAGCGGCGCTGGGGATGGTAGAAAAGTCCAAGGAGTTCGTGGAAAAGGGCGCGGAGGTTTACGCGAAGGCGTAAGATTCAAATCAGACGAAACATATGCCGACTAGAATTGCTGAATATTATCACTGCTGTCCGGTTTAGAAACCCAGTAAACATTGATGGTTTTCGGTGTCTGGCGGTTGTGTGGTGGGTGGAAGTTGAGCAAGCGCC